>NZ_JBFTMT010000024.1:0-75860 GCF_056397105.1 Microbacterium sp. 05N427 | reverse complement strand
GAGTCGTCCCCGCCAGCGGGGCCTATGGCGTGCGCTGGCGGGGACGACTCGGATGTGGGAGCCCCCGGGGGAGGGGTGGGGCAGGGTCAGGCGCGGCGGGCTCGGTTGCGGGCGCGGGCCAGCAGCAGGCCGGCGGCGATCAGCGCGAGGGCGACGAGGGCCGCTGCGCCGACGGTGCCGCCGGTGAGCGCGAGGCTGCCGCCGTTGCCGTCGGTCGGAGGCAGAGCCACGGCCGGCGCGGTCGGGCTCGGCGACGCGGTCGGCGTGGTCGGGGCGCCCTCGGCGACCGTGAACGTGGCGGTCAGCGCCTTGCCGGTCTGCTCGCCGGTCAGGGCGACGGTGTACTCGCCCGGCTCGGTCGGGGCGGTCAGCGACAGCGCGACGCCGCCGTCGATCACGTCGGTCCGTCCGATCGGGTCGGCGGCGGCCCGGACCGCGGCACCGGCCGCCGACACGGATCCGTTCACCTGACGGTCGCCGTTCAGGCCCGCGGCCGCGAGGGTGATCGTGCCACCCGGCGCGACCTTCTCGGGGGCGGTGAGGGTGGCGGCGGCCGACAGCGCGGGCAGGTCGCGGTTCAGCTGCAGGGCGCCCGCGATAGTGAAGAAGTTGTCGGTCTGGTCCGTGAGGCCGACGACGTTCGCCGCCCCGGGGCCGTAACCGGCGATCCGCACCTGGCTTCCGGTGTGCTGCTGCGAGCCGCCCGCGCCGGCGGTGCCGTAGGACACCTTCATCGTGGAGCCCTCGGTGGTCTTCAGGGCGATCGAGAGCGAGGTCGGCGGGGTGCTGTCCACGATCTGCGAGGTGTGCGCGTGGTCGGCGGTGACGATCACGAGGGTGTCGCCGTCGGCCTTGGCGAAGTCGAGCGCGACCTGCACGGCCTCGTCGAGGTCGATGGTCTCGCCGATCTGGCCGCAGGCGTTGGCGGCGTGGTCCTGCTTGTCGATGGATGCGCCCTCGACCTGCAGGAAGAAGCCCTTGCCGCCCTTGAGTAGATCGATCGACTTCTGGGTGAGCGCCGCGAGCGAGAGCGAGGAGTCGAGGCGGTCTGCGCTCTCGGTGCAGGTGACGGGCGCCGCATCGGCGCCGCCGACGGTGGCCGTCGTCTCGGCGAAGCGGGTGGGGAAGTTCCCCGCGGTGAACGTGCCCAGAACCGGGTGCGCCTGGTCCGCGGCGCTGATCGCGGCGAGGTCCGCGGCGGTGCGGGCGACCTGGTAGCCGCGGGTCTCGGCCTGCTGGAACAGGCTCGAACCCGGCCACGCGCCGGCCTTCGCGGTCTGATCGAACGACTCGGATCCGCCGCCGAGCGTGACGTCGGCCCTGGTGTCCAGGATCTGCTCGCTGATCGAGCCCTTGCCGCCGTTCTCGAGCAGGTCGGGCCCGCACTGCTTGACCGAGTCGGGGCCGTAGCACTTGCGTCCCGCGACGTGGGCGGCCTGCACCGCCGGGGTGGCGTCCTGCAGCTCGGCTGTGGACACGTTGCCGGTCTTGCGGCCGTTCGCCTTGGCGAGCTCGAGCAGCGTGTCGTGGCCCTTGCCCGCGATGTCGACGGAGATCGCGCCGTCATAGGTCTTGGTGCCGGTCGCCCAGGCCGAGCCGGTCGCGGCCGAATCGGGGACGTAGTCGGCCGAACCGTCCTTGTTGAGCGAGTAGGTCGTGTACGAGCCGGTGAGCGGCAGCGCGTCGATGCCGGGAAGGCGTCCGCCGGCGCCGTACTGGTAGTCGCGGGCGACCGTGATCTCGGAGTCGCCCATGCCGTCGCCGATGAGCAGGATCACGTTCTTCGCGGGACCTGCGACGATCGCGTCGCGTAGCGCCGCGGTCTGGTCGCCGTCGTTGCGCGTGGCCCCGCCCGGCACGGACGGGTCGGATGGTGCTGCGGCGTAGGCGGCGGGCGCGGCCAGCGCGGCGCCGGCGACGAGGGCGAGCGCGATCGCGGAGCGCGCGAACGTGGTTCTGGCGTTCATGGCTGTCTTCCTCTGGGGGAGCGGGGAGGGCCAGGCGGCTCGCGTCTGCGTGCCGGCCCGGCTCGTCCAGCCCATCAGCGCCAGAGGTACGGCGGGTGACGACGAGGTGACGAATCGATGAATCCGCTGAGTGCGGGCTATGAGCGCGCTGGATCCAGATTCCGGATCCGGATCCGGATCCGGATCGGATCCAGCTGCGTCGTCCTCGTCAGCGGAGCCCATAGGGTGCGCTGGCGGGGACGACTCGAAATGTGGGTGCTCTCCATCTCCGCGTCGTCCCCATCAGCGGAGCCCATGGGGTGCGCTGGCGGGGACGACTCGGAAGTGGAGGGGTCAGGCCGCGTTCCAGCGCAGGCGCGACGCGGCCTCGTCGAGGTCGCGACGGATCGTCTCGGCCTGTGCGACGGGGAGCAGCGCGACCAGAAGCGGCGACGTGCCGGGCGCCGGTGCCACCGCATAGGCGAGAGCGCGGGATCCGTCGTGCTCGTGGCTCAGCACGGCTCTGGTGGCCCTGCCCTCGGCGAGCGAGTACCAGGAGAACTCCCCGCCCGAGGCGAGCAGCACCGCGGCGGCCTCCGTGGCGCGGGCGAGCAGCGTACGGGATCCCTCTCCCGGGGCGAAGTGCGCACTGTCCAGGCCCAGCCCCGTGGCGAGGTCCGCACCGAGCCAGCGCTCGCGGTTCCGGTCTTCGGCGGCCACAGGGGCGAGCAGCGATCCGTAGGTCTGCAGCAGTCCGGCGTTGCCGATCGGCCAGGCGGCTTCCAGCCCCGCCCGGTCGTGCAGCGCCTCGAACAGGGGCTGCGCGAGGAGCGTCTCGCCGGTGCGCGCGTCGATCGCAGTGGCGAGGCCCCAGCGGCCGAAGAGGCCGACGGCGCGATCCGCATCGATCGCGGTCGCGAACTCATCGATCGTCGCGAGAGCCTCGGCGGCGGCACCGGCGGCCGCACCGGGGGCGGAAGCCGCGGCGGTGACCGCGCGGTCCGGATCCTCGATGCCTCCCATGCGCCCACACTACGCCGGTGCGCCGACGGCGGGCAGGGTCACCGGTATCGACGGGGAGTGTGCTCAGCGGTGCGCGGTGAGCGCTTCCGCGAGCGTGGTCAGGCCGAACTCGAACGCCTCGTCCACGTCGCCGCCGAGCTGGAACGCGCCGGCCTGCTCCATGGTGCAGAAGCCGTACGCCCACGCCGTCAGCGTGCGGGCGGCAGGGAGCGGGTCGGCGGCCGGGGCCGTGGCCCGCACGGCGCTCAGCAGGGTGCTCGTGAGGGCGAGCATGCCCTCGGACTGCGGCTCCGCACTCAACGCGGAGCCCGAGAACAGCAATGAGGACGCGCGGGGGGAGCGGGCGCTGAACGCCCGGAACGCCCGTGCGATCGCCCTGAGGGAGGCGGCGGGATCGGTCACCGATCCGGTCAGGGCGGCCACATCCTCATCGAGCTCGCGTGCGGCGTCGTCGGCGATGAGCCGCAGCAGGTCGTGTCGGTGTGCCACGTGCTTGTAGAGGCTGGGCGGGCGCACACCGACGGCGGCGGCGACCGCGCTGATCGTGACGGCGTCGATGCCCTCGTCCTCGGCGATGGCGCGCGCGGCGGCGGTGAGCGCGGAGCGGGTGACGCGTTGTGGTGCGGGCATCGGGTCCTCCTCTGCGGCAGACGCGTTGCGGCCGTCGCACTTCGATCATAAGGCTATTGACAGTAGCCATCATAGCTATATAACGTAGCCATCATGAATGCAGAGCTCATCCGGATCGGCGACGACATCGTCGCCATGCATGCCGTCGTCACCGACGAGGGCATCACGCTCATCGACGCAGGCCTGCCGGGTGACCGGCGGATCCTGCAGCAGGCGCTCGCCGCAGCGGGCCACCGCCCCGAAGACATCCGCGGCGTCGTGCTGACCCACGGCGACAGCGATCACATCGGCATCGCCGAGTGGCTGCGCACCGAGTACGACGTGCCGACCTTCGTGCACGAGGCGGATGCGGGCCGAGCGCAGGGGGAGAAGACGCCCGGCGCATCGGGCGGCGCCATGCGGCTCGGCCCTGCCCTGCAGTTCTTCGCCGCCGCGCTGCGCCGCGGCGGGCTGCGCACGAAGCACCTCGGCGCGGTGCGCACGATGCGGGACGGGGACGTGCTGGAGCTGCCCGGCGCTCCCGAGATCATCGGCCTCCCGGGGCACTCGCCCGGATCCGTCGCCATCCGCATTCCTGCCGTCGACGCGATCTTCGTCGGCGACGCCCTCACCACCCGGCACGTGCTGAACGGATCCACGGACGTGCAGCTCGGCCCGTTCAGCGATGCCCCGGAGCAGACGCCGGAGAGCCTCGAGCGCCTGCGCGCGCTGCCAGAGCGCACGATCGTGGTCGGCCACGGTCCGATCTTCCACGGCACCGCGGCCGAGATGCTCGCGGCCCGGAAGCGCTGAGCACGGTCCGCGCGTCGATCGGGTCGCGATTGCCTTGGCGGGGTCGCAGTTTCGGCTCGTTCGACGCCGGTTTTGGCGCCGGAACTGCGACCTGGACGAAAGGGCGACCTGAACGAAAAGGCGTGAGGGCGGGTCAGTCGCCGGCGGTCCGCAGGGCCGCCCAGAGCTCTGCGCGCGCCGGGAAGGATCCGAGGTCGGCGCCGAGGATCGACGACGCCTGGGCGATGCGGGTGCGCAGCGTGTGCCGGTGCACGCCGAGAGCGGCTGCGGCCGGCTCCAGGCGGGTGTCGTGCTCGAGCCAGATCCGCAGCGACCGCTCCAGCTCCGCCCCCTCCTGCGCGTCGTGCTGGCGGAGGGGGGCCAGCAGGGACTCGGCGATCAGTCGCGCCTCATCCGTCGCGAAGGCCGCCAGAACGCTCGACTCCGCGCTGTCCGCATAGCGGGTGACGCCTTCACCCGCGCGGCGCAGGGCGGTGAGCGCCTGTGCGTGCGCTCGCGAGAACCCGCTGTACTCCTCGGGCGCGGAGACGCCGATGCGCACCTCGGCCCGGGCGGCGACCTCGTCCAGCACCCCCGCATCGGCGACGCTCATGCTCATCACGAGTCCGTCTTCCGACTCCGCGAGGAACACGGCGGGCGCGGCGTCGCCCTGCTGCCGCTCCCACCATTCGATGACGGCGCCCTGGCGCGGACCCGCGGCGACGGCGACGACCACCGGGGCCGGCGGCAGAGCGCCGAGCACCCGCCGGGCCAGGGTCGGGTCGTCGGCGAGCAGCGAGGAGAGGAGCTGGCTGTGCAGTCGTCGCCGGCTGCGCGCCAGCTGCTCGCTCTGCTCGAGCGAGAGCCCTGCCATCGCGATGACCGAGGTCACCACGGCGCGGGTCTCCGGATCCAGAGTGCCGCTCGCGATCGCGACGATCCCGCGCAGGTGCCCCGCGCGCCCCACGGTGAGCAGCGTGTGCGCCGCATCGCCGTCCTGCACCACCCGATTCGCCGAGCCGCCGCGGGCGAGGAGATCCGCCGCCGCCGCCGCGACGACCGGGGAGGACCCGCCCGAGGGGTGCTCGTGCACGAGCTGGCCCGAGGCGTCGTACATGCCGACCCGGCAGTCGAGTCGGCGCGACAGCTCGGTGAGCGTGGACTCCAGTCCGTGCGGGCGGAGCGCGGCGACCGACAGCGCGCGCTGGGTCTCCAGCGCCCAGGTGCGCCTGGCGTACGCCTGGGCGGCGATCGCCTCGGAGTGCGCCCGCGCGACGGCGATGAACGGAGTGCCGTACGGCACCTCGAACAGCGGCAGACCGGTCTGCGCGCACGCGGCGGCGAGGTCTGCCGGGATCCCGCTGCGGTGCACCTCGGTGCCGAAGCCCAGCCCCACCACCCCGCGGTCGACGAGTCGGTGCACGTAGGCGTGGGTGCCCGCGGGGTCGTCGTCGGCGAACTGCGTGCCCGTCGTGAGCAGGGCGAGGTCCTCGGCGAGGAAGGGCGTGGGATCCGTGAGGTCGGAGTTGTGCACCCAGCGCAGCGGAAGGTCCAGGGATCCGGCAGGCAGCGCCGCCTCGGAGCCGACCAGCCGCAGATGCAGATCGCGGCGGCCGAGCAGGGTGCGCAGCGTGGGCTGCTGGTCCATGGGCGATGCTCCTTCGCAGCCGATCCTTGCGTGGCCGGATCGGCGAAATCGTGATCCAGATTGTACGCCACGGCGAATGCTGCCGGGCGGGGACCTCCGTAGTCTCGACGCCATGAGCACCATCGACGCGCAGGCAGACACGCTTCCCCTCGGCGGCCCCTCCCTTCCCCAGGAGCGCCGCCTCGTCACCGAGCTCCCCGGCCCGCGCTCGGCCGAGATCCTCGCCCGCAAGGCCTCGGCCGTTCCCGCCGGAGTAGGGCACACCGTGCCCGTCGCCGCGGTCGCCGCGGGCGGCGGCGTCGTCGTCGACGCCGACGGCAACTCGCTCATCGACCTGGGATCCGGCATCGCCGTGACCACGGTCGGCAGCGCGCACCCGAAGGTCGCCGCAGCCATCGCCGCGCAGGCCGCGCAGTTCACGCACACCTGCTTCATGATCTCCCCGTACGAGTCCTACGTGGAGGTGGCCGAGGCGCTCAACCGCCTCACCCCGGGTGACTTCGCCAAGAAGACGGCCCTGTTCAACTCGGGCGCCGAGGCGGTCGAGAACGCGATCAAGATCGCCCGCAAGCACACCGGCCGTCAGGCCGTCGTCGCCTTCGACCACGGCTACCACGGTCGCACCAACCTCACCATGGCGCTCACCGCCAAGGCGATGCCCTACAAGAGCGGCTTCGGCCCGTTCGCCCCCGAGGTGTACCGCGCGCAGGCCTCCTACCCCTTCCGCGACGGCCTGTCCGGCGCCGAGGCGGCGGCCCGCACGATCCTCCAGCTGGAGAAGCAGATCGGCGCCGAGAACCTGGCCGCCGTGATCATCGAGCCCATCCAGGGCGAGGGCGGATTCATCGTCCCCGCCGACGGCTACCTGCCGGCGATCGTGGAGTGGTGCCGCGCGAACGGCGTCGTCTTCATCGCCGACGAGGTGCAGACCGGCTTCGGCCGCACCGGCGCGATGTTCGCGAGCGAGATCTTCGGCATCGAGCCCGACCTCATCACGACCGCCAAGGGCATCGCCGGCGGCATGCCGCTGGCCGCTGTGACCGGCCGCGCCGAGATCATGGACGCCTCGCACTCCGGTGGCCTGGGCGGCACCTACGGCGGCAACCCGGTGGCCTGCGCCGCCGCGCTCGCCGCGATCGACGCCTACGAGACCGAGGGCCTCCTGGAGCGCGCGGTCGAGATCGGCGCGCTGCTCAAGGACCGCCTCGTCGCGATCCAGGCCGCAGACCCGCGCGTGGGCGACATCCGCGGCCACGGCGCGATGATCGCCGCCGAGTTCGTGGATCCCGCCACCGGCGCCCCGGATGCGGCGCTCACCGGCGCGGTCGCGAAGGCCGCGATCGCCCAGGGCGTCATCGTCCTCACCTGCGGCACGTTCGGCAACGTGATCCGTTTCCTCCCGCCGCTGACGATCGGCGACGACCTTCTCCACGAGGGTCTTGACGTCATCGCCGAAGCCCTCGCGGCCCACTGAGACGTCCGGGCGCGATCGGGATCGGGGGATGCTGGATCGCGCCCGGCAACTTTTCTGCACCAAAGCAAGACAAGACAGACGCAGCACCGCTGCACCGCGCACCAACGCGCATCCGATGAAGGAGTCGAAATTGGCCGATATCACCCGTGACGTGCTCATCGTGGGAGCGGGCGCCGCAGGCACCACCGCCGCGAACGAACTGCGCAAGGCGGGCTTGTCGGTCGTGGTGCTCGAGGCCCGCGACCGTGTCGGCGGGCGGCTGTGGACCGACGTCATCGACGGCGCCATGCTCGAGATCGGCGGCCAGTGGGTCTCGCCCGACCAGGATGCGCTGATCGAGACCATCGACGAGCTGGGGCTGGAGACCTACAGCCGCTACCGCGAGGGCGACAGCGTCTACGTCGGCCCCGACGGCACCCTGCACCGCTTCACGGGTGAGATGTTCCCGGTCTCCGCGGAGACCGAGAAGGTCATCGCCGAGATCACCGAGCGCCTCGACGCCATGGTCGCCGAGATCGACCCCGACCGCCCGTACGCGCACCCGAAGGCCGCCGAGTGGGACGCGGTCACCTGGGACGCCTGGCTGCGCGAGCAGAGCGACGACGACGAGGCCGTGCGCAACCTCGCGTTCGCGACCGGATCCGCGATGCTCACCAAGCCGACGCACACGTTCTCGCTGCTCCAGTCGCTGCTGATGGCGGCATCCGCGGGCTCTTACTCGAACCTCGTCGACGCCGACTTCATCCTCGACAAGCGCGTCGTGGGCGGACTGCAGCAGGTTCCGCTACTGCTCGCAGACCGCCTCGGCGACGACGTGCTGCTGAACCAGCCCGTGCGCTCGCTGGAGTGGGGTGAGAACGGCGTGACAGCGACGACCGACGCGCTCACGGTCCGCGCCCGCTACGCGATCCTCGCGCACGCGCCGGTGCTCTACGACCGGATCTCCTTCGTGCCTTCGCTGCCGCGCCGCCAGCACCAGATGCACCAGCACCTGTCGATGGGCTTCGTGATCAAGGTGCACGCCGTCTACGACCGCCCGTTCTGGCGCGAGCAGGGCCAGTCCGGCACGGCGTTCAGCCCCTACGAGCTCGTGCACGAGGCGTACGACAACACCAACCACGCCGACGAGCGCGGCACGCTGGTCGGCTTCGTGAGCGACCAGAACGCCGACGACGTGTTCGAGCTGAGCGCCGAGGAGCGCAAGGAGCGGATCCTCGAGTCCCTCGCGCACTACTACGGCCCCGCGGCCAAGAACCCGGTCGTCTACTACGAGAGCGACTGGGGCACCGAGGAGTGGACCCGCGGCGCCTACGCCGCGAGCTTCGACATGGGCGGCCTGCACCGTTACGGCAAGGACCTCCGCGCCTCCGTGGGCCCGATCCACTTCGCCTGCTCCGACCTGGCCGGCGCCGGCTACCAGCACGTCGACGGCGCGATCCGCATGGGTCGCCTCGCCGCGTCGCAGATCCTCGAAGCGGACCGCTCCGCGGTCGCCGACGAGTTGCGCGAGCCCGCCCTGGATGGCGCATGACCCGAGCCATCGTCGTCGGCTTCCGCCCGACGAACTCCGGATCCGACGCCCTCGCGCTGGGCGTGCGGCTCGCGCGCAGCGCCGGAGCGCACCTGCACGTCGTGACGGTACTGCCCCGTGAGGGTGCGCTGTCGGCCGCGGTGCCGCCGGAGCGCTCCTACGAGACGCACATCCAGAAGCAGGCGCGCACGTGGCTGCGCGACGCCGCCGGTCGCATTCCGGCCGGCGTCTCGCACTCCGGCCACGTGCGCCTGGCGGAGTCGTTCGCCGAGGGCCTCGTCGAGGCCGCGGAGGAGTTCGGGGCGGGGCTGATCGTCGTTGGCGCCGCCAACGGCGGCCTGTTCGGCTATCACCGGATCGGGAGCGTCGCCAGCGAGCTGCTGCACTTCTCTCCGGTGCCCGTGGCGCTGGCGCCCGCGGGTCTCGCCCGTGGCATCGACGCCGACACCGACGTGTCCAGGGTGACGGCCGCGATCGGCACCCGGCCCGGCGCCGACGTGCTGCTGGATGCGGCCGTGCGGCTCGCCGCGATGACCGACAGCGGACTGAGGCTCATCTCGCTCGTGCCGTTCGACATGCCGGCGGGTCTCAGCACGGGTTCGATGCGCCTGGTCGACGACGCGCTCGGCGAGGACGTGCTCGCCCGTGCGTCCGACGCGCTCCCCGAGGGCGTCGACGCCGAGCTCGAGCACGCGCCGGGCGGGACGATCGAAGAGGCCGTGGCGCGACTGGCGTGGAAGCCGGGCGAGATGCTCGTCGTGGGATCCAGCCGGCTCGCGCAGCCGCGCCGGCTCTTCCTGGGCTCCACGGCGGCCAAGATGCTGCATGTGCTGCCGGTCCCCATGATCGTCGTGCCGCGCACGAGCAACGACCCGCTTGCGGACGCACTGGAGAAGGCCGCGCCGGACACCACCACCGACACCGAGACCCCGAAGGGAGCCGACGCATGACCGCCACCGACGAGCGGACCGCCGTGCAGGCTGAAACGCCCTCCGATTCGGTGACCGGCGGCATCTCCCGCAAGGGGCTGAGCGTCGGCACGGTCGGCCTCCTCGGCGCGATCGTGATGGGCATCTCCTGCATCGCCCCGGCCTACACCTTCACCGCCGGCGTCGGCCCCACCGCCTCCGCCGTGGGCACCCAGGTGCCCGCGGTGCTGCTGGTCGGCTTCATCCCGATGCTGCTCGTGGCCTTCGGCTACCGCGAGCTGAACCGCGAGATGCCCGACTCCGGCACCTCCTTCACGTGGGCGACCCGCGCCTTCGGGCCCTGGATCGGCTGGATGGCCGGCTGGGGTCTCATCGCCGCGACCATCCTGGTGCTGTCGAACCTCGCCGGTATCGCGGTCGACTTCCTGTTCCTGCTGATCTCCCAGATCGCGCAGAACCCCGGGATCTCGGATCTCGCCTCCAACCCGTTCATCAACGTGGGCGTGTGCCTGTTGTTCATGCTCGGGGCGACCTGGATCTCGTATCGCGACATGCAGACCTCGCAGAAGCTGCAGTACGTGCTGGTCGGCTTCCAGCTCGTCGTGCTGCTGGTGTTCGCGGTGGTCGCGATCGTGCGCGGCGCGAGCGGCGACGCCTTCGACCCCACGCGCTTCGACATCCAGTGGTTCGACCCGTTCGCGATCTCCTCGGTCGGCGCGCTGGTGACCGGCCTGTCGCTGTCGATCTTCATGTTCTGGGGCTGGGACGTCACCCTCACCATGAACGAGGAGACGAAGGATCCCGAGCGCACCCCCGGGCGTGCGGCGACCACGACGGTGATCACCATCATCTCGGTCTACCTGCTGCTGACGATCGGCATGATCATGTTCGCGGGCGTCGGAACCGGAGCCTTGGGTCTCGGCAACGAAGGCATCCAGGAGAACGTGTTCTTCGCGCTGTCGGGCCCGATCATGGGGCCGCTCGCGTTCCTCGTGTCGCTCGCCGTGCTCACCTCTTCCGCATCGTCGCTGCAGTCCACGTTCGTGAGCCCGGCCCGCACCCTGCTCGCGATGGGCCACTACGGGGCGCTGCCGCCGAAGTTCGCCACGGTGAGCCCGCGGTTCTTCACCCCGGGGTACGCGACGGTGGTCGCCGCGATCGTGGCCAGCGCGTTCTACGCGATCATGCGCCTGGTGAGCGACACCGTGCTCTGGGACACAATCGCGGCGCTGGGGATCATGATCTGCTTCTACTACGGGATCACGGCGTTCGCCTGCGTGTGGTACTTCCGCAAGCAGTGGTTTGACTCGGCGCGGAACGTGTTCTTCACGTTCCTGTTCCCCCTCATCGGGGGGATCATCCTCTTCGGCATCTTCGGGCTGTCCCTCGTGGAGAGCTGGACGCCGGGGGCGACCGGCAGCGGATCGCAGATCGGAGGTGTCGGGCTGGTGTTCATCCTGGGCGTCTCGGTCATCCTGCTGGGCGTCGTGGTGATGATCGTCCAGTACGTCCGATCCCCGGGCTTCTTCCGCGGGGAGACGCTCACCATGGCCGCACCGGAGAGCCTGCGCCGCCGCTGAGGCGTGACGCGGATCCGCAACAGATATCGAGAAAGAAGGAGCACTCATGACCGATCAGGAGAAGACGCTGCTGGACAGCGTCCCCACCGGGCTCTACATCGCGGGCGAGTGGGTCGCCGCTGAAGGCGATAAGACCTTCGACGTGCGTGATCCCGCCACCAACGACGTCGTGCGCACGATCGCCGACGCCTCGCCGGCGGACGGCATGCGGGCGCTCGACGCGGCCGTCGCCGCACAGGACTCCTGGGCCGCGACCCCGCCGCGCACGCGCAGCGACATCCTCCGCCGCGCGTTCGACCTCGTGCAGGCGCACAAGGAGGACCTGGCGCTGCTGATGACCATCGAGATGGGCAAGCCTCTGGCGGAGGCCCGTGGCGAGGTCGGCTACGGCGGGGAGTTCCTGCGCTGGTTCAGCGAGGAGGCGGTGCGCATCTCCGGCCGCTACGGCCTGAACCCCGAGGGCACCGGCCGCATGGTCGTCTCGCAGCGCCCCGTGGGCCCCTCGTTCTTCGTGACCCCGTGGAACTTCCCGTTCGCGATGGCGACCCGCAAGATCGCGCCCGCGCTCGCGGCCGGCTGCACCGTGGTCATCAAGCCCCCGGCACTGACCCCGCTCACCACGATGTACTTCGTCAAGCTGCTCGAGGAGGCCGGCCTGCCCGCCGGCGTCGTGAACGTCGTGCAGACCTCGCGCTCCTCCGCGCTGTCGGCTCCGATCATCGCCGACCCGCGGCTGCGCAAGCTGTCCTTCACCGGCTCCACCGAGGTCGGCCGCAAGCTCATCGCCCAGGCGGCGGAGGGCGTGCTGCGGGTGTCGATGGAGCTCGGCGGCAACGCCCCGTTCGTGGTCTTCGAAGACGCGGATCTGGACAAGGCCGTGGAGGGCGCCCTCGCGGCGAAGTTCCGCAACATCGGCCAGGCGTGCACCGCCGCGAACCGGTTCATCGTGCACCAGGACGTCGCGGACGAGTTCGCCCGGCGCATCACCGAGCGCGTGGACGCGATGAAGATCGGTCGTGGCACCGAGGACGGCGTCTCGATCGGCCCGCTGATCGACCACGACGCGGTCGCCAAGGCGCAGGAGCTCGTCGGCGACGCCGTCGGGCGCGGCGCGACGCTGCTGTCCGGCGGCAAGGCGCTCGAGGGCGTCGGATCCTTCTACGAGCCGACCGTGCTCGCGAACGTGCAGGCCGGAAGCGAGATCCTCCGTGAGGAGATCTTCGGCCCGGTGCTCGCGATCGCGACCTTCGCCGACGAGGCGGAGGCCGTGCGCCTCGCGAACGACACCGAGTACGGCCTGGTGTCCTACGTGTTCACGCAGGACCTCGCTCGCGGTCACCGGATGATCGACGCGCTCGAGACGGGCATGATGGGTCTGAACGTGGGCGTCGTCTCCAACGCGGCCGCCCCCTTCGGCGGCGTCAAGCAGTCGGGTGTCGGCCGCGAGGGCGGTTTCGAGGGCATCCACGAGTACCTGTCCACCAAGTACACGCTGATCCCGGTCGACTGAGACATCCGGACGGAACGCGGCGATCCTCCGGGAGCCGCGTTCCGTCCCCTCCTGCAACCACGATCTGACCAACCGAAAGGAACCGGAATGAGCGACTACGCCGTCGTCAACCCGGCCACGGGCGAGACCCTGGCCACCTACGAGACCTTCACCGACGCGCAGATCGAGGACGCCGTGTCGCGCGCCCACGCCGCGGCCGCGGTGTGGGGGGCCACGCCCGTCGCCGAGCGCGCCGCGGTCGTGCGGAAGATCGCCGAGGGGCACCGTGCCCGTCGTGACGAGTTCGCCGCGATCATCGTCCGCGAGATGGGCAAGCCGCTCGCCGCCGCGGTCGGCGAGGTCGACTTCGCCGCCGACATCATCGAGTTCTACGCCGACAACGCGGAGAAGATCAACGCCGACCAGCCGCTGGACATCCTCGGCGAGGGCACCGCGGTGATCCGCAAGGCGCCCCTCGGTGCGCTGTTCGGCATCATGCCGTGGAACTTCCCGGCCTACCAGGTCGCCCGGTTCACCGGTCCGAACCTGGCGATCGGCAACACGATCATCCTCAAGCACGCACCGCAGTGCCCCGAGTCCGCGGCGCTCCTCGAGGAGATCTACCGCGACGCCGGCCTGCCCGACGGGGGCTATGTCAACGTGTACGCCACGAACGAGCAGTCCGCGACGATCGTCGCCGACCCGCGCGTGCAGGGCGTCTCGGTGACCGGATCCGAGCGCGCCGGTGCGGCTGTGGCCGAGGTGGCAGGACGCAACCTGAAGAAGGTCGCGCTCGAGCTCGGCGGATCCGACCCGTTCATCCTGCTGTCCACCGACGACCTGGACGCGACGGTGCAGGCGGCCGTCGACGCGCGCCTGGACAACAACGGGCAGGCCTGCAACGGCGCCAAGCGCTTCATCGTCGTGGACGGCCTCTACGACGCGTTCGTGGAGAAGGCCGTCGCGGCGATGTCGGCCGTCAGCCCGGCCGACCCGACGCAGGAGGACACCGTGCTCGGCCCGCTCGTGTCGGAGGCGGCCGCGATCAACCTGCAGAAGCAGGTCGACGGCGCCGTGGCGCAGGGCGCGACCCTGCTCACCGGTGGAACCAGGGAGGGTGCCTTCTACGCCCCGACGCTGCTCGCCGACGTCACGCCCGCGATGGACGTGTACCGCGAGGAGCTGTTCGGCCCGGCCGCGGTCGTCTACCGCGTCGCCGACGAGGACGCGGCGGTCGCGCTCGCGAACGACACCTCGTTCGGGCTCGGATCCTACGTGTTCACCACCGACGAGGCGCAGGCCGAGCGCGTGGCGAACGGCATCGACGCGGGCATGGTCTACGTGAACGTCGTGCTCGCCGACAGCCCGGAGCTGCCCTTCGGCGGAGTGAAGCGCAGCGGCACCTCGCGCGAGCTGGGCCTGCTCGCCGCCGACGAGTTCGTGAACAAGAAGCTCATCCGCGTCGCCTGATCCCGGCGGGCGCGGGGTGACCACGCGTACCGCGGGGTGACCGCGAGACCGAACCTCCGTCCCGAGACCGACGATCGTATCGCCGGTCTCGGGACGGAGTTTCGGTTTCACCGGCAATGACGGCGAACAAGCGGCCACGGGCGCGGACGTCGCACCTCCTGCGGCGCCCGCCCCGTCGTCGTCCCCGGTCTGCGGCGGGCGTCACCTTCCTCCCGCTCCCGTCGCAGAGGATGTCGCTATCGGTGAACCAGAGCGGCAACCTTCGCGACGGGAGCGGGTGGATCAGCTTCGGTCTCGCGGTCAATGCGGGGCGCGCGGACCGGCCGAGGGGGCGGGGACGGGCGTAGCCTCGGAGTGTCCTGTTTGCTTTCACGAGAGGCCGCCATGACCACCGTCGCCGAGAACATCGTCAGCACCCTTCGCGCGAACGGGGTGAAGCGCGTGTACGGGATCCCCGGGGACTCCCTGAACGGCTTCACCGACGCCCTGCGCAAGGACGGCGCCCTCCGCTGGGTGCACGTGCGCCATGAGGAGACCGCCGCCTTCGCCGCGGCTGCCGAAGCCGCGCTGACGGGGGAGCTGGCGGTGGTGGCCGGATCCTGCGGTCCGGGCAACCTGCACCTCATCAACGGCCTCTACGACGCCAACCGCTCGCGGGTGCCGGTACTCGCGATCGCCGCGCACATCCCGACCAGCGAGATCGGCACCCAGTACTTCCAGGAGACCCATCCGCAGGAGCTGTTCCGCGAATGCAGCGTGTACGTCGAGTATGTGTCGGATCCGGCTCAGATGCCGCGGCTGCTGCAGATCGCGATGCGTCAGGCGATCGAGAAGCGCGGCGTCGCCGTGCTCGTCATCCCGGGGGACATCGCGCTCGCGCAGGCGGACGACGATCGTGTCACGGTGATCGAGCGCAGCAGGCCCGTGGTGGTGCCGAGCGGCCCGGAGCTGGAGCGCGCGGCGACCCTGCTGAACGCCGCGTCCAAGGTCACGATCCTCGCCGGCGCGGGTGCCGAAGGGGCGCACGACGAGATCGTCGCTCTCGCCGACCGCCTTGCCGCCCCCGTCGTGCACGCCCTCCGCGGCAAGGAGTTCGTGGAGTACGACAACCCCTTCGACGTGGGGATGACCGGCCTGCTCGGCTTCGCCTCCGGCTACCGGGCGATGGACGGCGCCGACGCCCTGCTGATCCTCGGATCCGACTTCCCCTATCCGCAGTTCTACCCGGCGAATGCGACGACGATCCAGGTCGACATCCGCGGAGAGAACCTGGGACGGCGCCATCCGCTGGATCTGGGCCTCGTCGGCGATGTCGGCGCGACCGCGGCGGCGCTGCTGCCGCGACTCAAGGCCGACCGTCGACGGGTGCACCTCGATGACGCCACGGCGCACTACCGCAAGACCAGGGCCAAGCTCGACGAGCTGGCGGTGCCCTCACGCGGCAAGGCCCCGATCCACCCGCAGTACCTGGCGCGGCTGCTCGACGAGGCCGCAGCGGACGACGCCGTCTTCACCGCCGACGTGGGCTCGCCCACGGTCTGGGCCGCCCGCTACCTGCACATGAACGGCAAGCGCCGGCTCATCGGATCCTTCAACCACGGTTCCATGGCGAACGCGTTGCTGCACGGAATCGGCGCGCAGGCGACGGAGCCGGATCGCCAGGTCGTGGCGCTCGCGGGCGATGGCGGGCTCACGATGATGCTCGGCGAGCTCATCTCGCTCACGCAGAACCGGCTGCCGGTGAAGACGATCGTGGTGAACAACTCCTCGCTCAACTTCGTGGAGTTGGAGATGAAGGCCGCAGGCTTCGTGAACTACGGCACCGACCTGCACAATCCCGACTTCGCAGCCGTCGCGGAGGCCATGGGCATCTTCGGGCGGCGTGTGGAACGCAGCGAGGACCTGCCCGCCGCGCTCGCCGAGGTGCTCGCGCACGACGGCCCGGCGCTCCTGGACGTCGTGACCGAGCGGCAGGAGCTCTCCATGCCGCCAGCGGTGAACGCCGAACAGGTCAAGGGCTTCGCGCTGTACGCGATCCGCACCGTGCTCTCCGGGCGCGGCGACGAGCTGCTCGACCTGGCGAAGGCCAACTGGCGCCAGCTGTTCTGAGCGGGGACGGATCCGATCCCGTGGCAGTGCCCCGGGACCGGATCCGGATCCGTGTCAGTCTTCTGCGAGCCGACGCACCTCGGCCGCCTCGGCGTCGCGGCCGAGGCCCTGCAGAACATCGCCGAGCTCGAGCGCGGCGATCTGGCGGAGCGGCGGGATGCCCGCCGCCTGGTCGAGCACCGCGCGATAGGCGGCGACCGCATCGGCCGCGCGCCCTCCGCCGTTGAGCGCGCGGGCGGCGAGCAGCGCCGATCCGCCGGCGGACTGCGCGTCGCCTACGGCGGCGAACGCATCCGAGGCCGTGAGCGCCGCGGCGACGCCCTCGTCCACGCGCTCGGCGGCCAGCAGCGCCCGCGCGCGCGAGTCCGTGACGTCGGCGACGACCCAGTCCGCATCGTTCGCCCGCGCGACGGCCTCGACCTCGTCGAACAGCACGAAGGCGCGAGGATCCTGCTGCGCGCCGTACGACTGGCCGAGGGTGTGCAGCACCTCGACCATGGCGGCCGGGGCGTCCTCGGCCGTGCGGACGATCGTCGCGGCCTCCTCGAGGGTCTCGACGGCCTGGTCCCGTTCGTCGTACTGAGCGAGGATCTGGGCACGATTCATCAGCGCGAGCGCCTGATCGGCGGGGTTCTCCGCCTCGCCGAACAGTTCGGCCGCGTAGCCGAAGGCGCCGTACGCCTGCCCGCCCTCGCCGGCCGCACGGAGCGCCCGTGCCAGCATCAGCGCGGTCATCGCCCGGCTGCCCGCGGGGACCTCGTCCGCCTCCTCGAGCTGCAGCACCTCGCCGAACAGCTCCGCGGCCTCGTCCACCGCGCCGGAGTTCAGCATGCTGCGCGCCACCCGATACTTCGCCCCTGCGACGTCGCCGCCGTGCTGCTCCAGCAGGCGGGCGCCGACGCGATAGCGCGCGAGCGCCTGCTCCGGCTCCTCCGCGTCCTCCCAGAGGGCGCCGGCGAGCATCTGTGCCCCTGCGAGACCCGGCCTGCTGCCGAGCTCCGCCAGGATGCGGCCGGCCTCGTCGGCGTCGGCCGCCCCCTCGGCGAATGCGCCGCGCCCGCCATGGACGCGTGCCCGCATCTCGAGCATCCGCGCGCGCACGCCGAGCGTGATCGAGGAATCGGCCAGCAGCGCGTCGGTCCGCGCGAGCGCCTCGTCGACCCGCTCGGAGCGCAGCAGCGCCATGGCCGCGGCGATCTCGGCGCCGTGCCCGAGGCGTGCGTCGCCCGCCTCGGCGAACAGGGCGGCAGCCTGCTCTGAGAGCGCGAGCGCGGCGGCCGGATCATCCTCGCCGAGATCGAACGCCAGAGTCAGGGCGATGTCGCCGCGGGTCGCCGGCGGCAGGGCTGCGGGGCCGGACGGATCCGCGGAGGCCGCGAACAGCTCGGCGAGCGCGGCGTTGTCGGTCTCCGTCGCGGTGCCGAACAGAGCCAGTCCGAACCGCTCCTCGACGTCGGCCTGGGCCTCGAGCCCGGCGGCACGCAGAGAGCGCAGGCGGTCCGGCAGCAGCGCGGCGGCTTCCTCGACCCGCTCCAGGTTCACCAGCGCGGCGAGTCGCTGGCCGGTGAGCACCGCGTGGCGCTCGGCATCGACCCGGTCGATCACGTGCGCCAGCGCGTCCAGCGTGTCCGCCGCCGCGCCATAGCCGGCGAGGTCGAGCACGCGACGGTACCAGCCCTCGTCGTCGGTCGGGGTCGCATCCACCGCTGGCGCCACGAACACGTCGCTGCGGATCGGCACGTCGTAACGCTCGCCGGCCGTCTTCCGTGCGAACTGCAGGCGCTGCGCGTGATTGTCGGTGCCGTCGCGCTCGTCGAACCGCACGCCGATCCGCTCCGCCGCGGCCCAGGCGGCCGCCGCGAGCTCGGCGGCGGACCATGCCACGCCGTCCGCGTCGTCGTGCGCGCCGAAGAAGCGCTCCAGGTCGGGGGAGCCGGCTCCGCGCACGGGTGTCGCGCCGTGGCCTGCCGCCGTGACCGCGTCGAGAGCGGTGCCGATCGCGGTGAGCATCCCGAAGTGGCCCTGCGCATTCAGCGGGTCGTGGGCGAGCCAGGGGAGGTGCCGC
Source organism: Microbacterium sp. 05N427 (assembly GCF_056397105.1). Classification (NCBI taxonomy): domain Bacteria; kingdom Bacillati; phylum Actinomycetota; class Actinomycetes; order Micrococcales; family Microbacteriaceae; genus Microbacterium; species Microbacterium sp. 05N427. The sequence continues at coordinate 57,195 of NZ_JBFTMT010000024.1, read as the reverse complement.
TCGATGAGGGTGAGCGCACGGGCCTCGTTGCCGCTCAGCGCGCAGAACCGGATGCTGTTCGCGATCGCGGTGAGCAGATCGGGGTTGTCCTTCGCGAGCCGGTAGCTGCGCAGATGCGCCGCACGCGCCTGCTCGCCGCGGCCGAGACGCAGGTACGGCAGCAGCGACATCGAGAGGGCGTGCTCTGGCTCCTCGCCGCAGGAGAAGCCACCCTCGAGCATCTCCTCGACGAGCCGGATCGCGTCCTCGTCGCGGTCCGTGTCGGCGAAGAACCCGGCGACCTGGCTCCGGCCGCACGCGTCGCAGTGGCTGTGCGAATCGCGCGGCGTCGCCTCCAGCTGCACGCGCAGTCGTTCCGCATCATCCATCCGCCCTGCCGCGTGCGCATCCTCGAAGCGCGCCATCAGCACGCCGCTCATCCCGAGCCCCGCGGTGCGGTAGTGCGCCTCCATGTCGTCCAGGACAGCCGTGATCTGCTCCGGGGAGAACGCGGGCGAGCTGCGCAGCGACGACGCCATCCACTTGAACTGCCACATCAGGTCGGCCGCGCCGTTGTCGATGTCGGCGGGGAAGCGGGCCGGATCCGCGTCGTGGTGCGTGAGGCACCAGGCGAACGAGCTCAGCATCAGGTCGGTGAGCCCGCCCATGTTCGCCGACGCGGTCTGCCGCATCCGGGCCTGGTACTCGAGCTGCTCATCTCCGATCTCCTGCGCGAGCGCGACGGCCTCGGCGACGAGAGCCTGCTCCTGGGGCCCCCAGGGCGTGCGGTCGATCTCTTCGAGGAGCCGGTCCAGCTCCGCGTTCTGTCCTGCCATGTCTTCCTCCGGATGTGCGGACCCGCCGGGAGCGGGTGAGGTGCTGTCCCGCCGTCGGCGGGAGGTGCGCCCCGCCGTCAGGACGGGGTGAGGGGATCGGGCTCGTCGGCCAGTGGGGGCAGCTCGAGGCCGGTCACTCCGGCCGAGAGGGCGAGGAGGTCGGACAGTGCGCCGGTCATCAGCGTCCGGTCGGCGTCGCCGAGTGGGCGGTGTCCGGCGAGCAGCGCCTGGATGTAAAGCAGCTGCACGGTCCGTGCGAACACCGCGTCGTCGGCGACAGCCCTGAGCGATCGCACCACGCGGTTGCCCCAGTTCAGGCACAGCCTGGCGGCGAGGTCGTCGTCCCGGACCTCGCCGACGGCGCCGTCGATGCGGTCCAGCACCCCGCCCCAGAGCGCCCCCGCGATGCCCTTGGTCCTGGTGCGGTCGATGCGGCGCAGCACGGTGGGATCCGCGACGTACAGCGACGGAAGCTCCGGCTGGTCGATGGTCCGCACCACGACGGCGCAACCGACCTCTGCCAGCACCGCGGCCGCACGGTCCTCCAGCGCGATCGCCGCGGCCCTGTCGTCGAGCGGCGGCGGATCCAGCCGGTCCAGCTCGTTCACGACGTCGACCCGCTCGATCGTCACGGCCGGGTACAGCTCAGGGAGGCGACGGATCAGATCCGCGTCGTACAGGTAGCCGCCGTTCACCAGGATCTGCTCGGTACGGCTGATCCCGGCGACCTGGCGGAACTCGTCGACGGTCTCCGCGTAGCGGATCCGCTCATAGCGCTCGACGAGGTCCCCGACGCTCATCGTGCCGTGCGTGGTCTCGACGGTCAGCCAGCGCGTGATGAACCGGGCGAGCTCGTCGTCGTGCCGGATGAGCGACTTCAGCCCCACCTCGTGCACCGCGACGAACTGGGCGAGCCGGTGCGGCGCGCTCAGTCCCAGCTCGAGCACCCAGCGCCTGAGCGTCCCTCCGAGCTGCTGCCGCACGAGGGCGAGCGCCTCGTCGTCGACCAGCGACTCCCGACTCGCGGTGGGGTTCAGGCCCGTCGAGTCGATCACGGCCCGCACGAAGAACGCCCACTCCGGCAGCACGTCGTCGGCGCGTTCGGAGAGCAGCATGCGGCCGAGGTACATCCGCGTCGCCTGGCGTGCGCCGGGCGGGGGAGCGAAGGGCAGCACGTACGCGACGCCGCGCGTGCCGGTGGCGGGCTCGGCGAGCTCGATGACGTCGAGGGGAGCGGATCCGATCAACTCCCGGCCGTACGCGGCCGTCCCGGCCGGATCCCGCCGCGGGTCCAGGAACGGCGCGTCGTGCGTGATCTGCACGTCGCCGCCGGGCAGCTCCAGCAGCACGGTCGTGGGCAGGAACTCGGCGAAGGTCGTGGCGAGCTCGCGCACGGCGTCCGCCCGGAGCAGATCGCCGGCGTCGAACCGCGGCACGAGGTGCACGCTCGTGCCGAGGGGCAGGTCTTCGTCGAGCTCGCGCACCCGGAAGGTGCCGTCGGCGGATCCGACCCACTCGACTCCGCGGCCGCCGCGGGCGCTGCGGGAGCGGATCACGATCTCGTCCGCCACCATGAAGCAGCTGAGCAGGCCGATGCCGAACTGACCGAGATAGTCGCTGCGGGGCAGGTCGAAGATGTCGCGCTTGGAGCTGCGCCCGACGGTCGCGAGCAACTCGGCGACCTCGCTCGCCGTGAGTCCGACGCCGTCATCGGTCAGGACGAACTCGCCGCCCTCGGCCGGGAGCGGCCTGATCCGTATCGTGCCGCCGAGTCCGTCGACCTCGCGCCGTGCGGCGATCGCGTCGCGGGCGTTCTGCAACAGCTCTCGCAGGTAGACGCGGGGCCCGGAATAGATGTGCCGGCTGAGCAGGTCGACGACGCCGCGCAGATCCACCTGGAACTGCTGTGATTCCRCGCGTGCCGGATCGTCCGCCGCCATCGATTCTCCCTCCGCGGCCGCAGTGTCCAGGAGGGATGAGCGGCCTTGAGGCGAGCCTAACAACCATGCGTCGGACCTCGCCGTGCGGTGCGGGCGCGGAGGCCTCGGGGACGGGCGTGCCGCGCCCGGGATGCGGCCCCGGTTCGGAGGGTCGGTGCGGATGCCGTACACTGGACCAGCAGTTGTTGTCTGCATTCTTTCGCCGTGCCCCGGGTCTCCCGGAGCGTGGACAGGATGCGGACAGAGATCTCCGGATCTCTAGGGCGGTAGCTCAATTGGCAGAGCAGCGGTCTCCAAAACCGCAGGTTGCAGGTTCGATTCCTGTCCGCCCTGCGCGTCGGCGTGCAGCCGGCACACGAAAGGTACTCGAGGATGGTTCAGGACGCATCGGGCGCTGTGGTTCCCACGGCGAACGGCGGCGCGAGCCGTGACAAGAAGCTCGGCTTCTTCGGTCGCATCGCGCTGTTCTTCCGTCAGGTGATCGCCGAGCTCCGCAAAGTGGTCACCCCCACGCGCAAGGAGCTCGTCAAGTACACCCTGGTCGTGCTGGGGTTCGTCATCGTGATGATGGCCCTCGTGTACGGGCTCGACATGGCCTTCTCGTGGCTGACGACGCAAGTCTTCGGGGTTCCCGGGAAAACCGCGTGATCCCGCGGCCCGGCGGCATCTGACCCCTGGCCGAACCTGAAGGAGAGAAGAACCAGTGTCCGAACGCGAACGATACCTCGGAGACGACGTCGACTGGGCGACCGCCGCTGAGCAGTCCAGCGAGGACGACGAGGCCCAGGAGGGCGACATCCTCGCCTCCGAAGAACGAGCCGTCACGCCTGCGGAGCACGTGGCCCTGCACATCGAGGGCGACGAGGACGACGACGTGGACGAAGAAGACATCGACATCGACGAAGACCCGGAGGCAGACGCGATCGTGAACGACGCTCTCAACCTGGACGAAGCAGCCGAATCAGAGGCTGCCGCAGAGGTTCTCAACGACTCCGTGGCCGAGGAAGCCGCCGATCGTGAGGCCGCGGCCGCAGACGAGGTCGCCCCCTACGACGGTCCCGACCTGAACGCCGACGAGGATCAGGCGGACGACGAGGCCGTGGAGGAGGACCCGTACGAGTCCTTCCGCATGGACCTGCGCATGCTCCCCGGCAAGTGGTACGTCCTGCACTCCTACGCCGGCTTCGAGCGCAAGGTGAAGGCCAACATCGAGCAGCGCAAGTCGACGCTCGAGGTCGAGGACGACATCTACCAGATCGAGGTCCCGATGGAGGACGTCGTCGAGATCAAGAACGGTCAGCGCAAGATGGTCACGCGCGTCCGGATCCCCGGCTACGTGCTCGTGCGCATGGAACTCAACGAGGACACCTGGTCCGTCGTGCGGCACACGCCCGGCGTCACCGGCTTCGTCGGCAACGCGCACAACCCGACTCCGCTCCGCTTCGAAGAGGCCTTCAACATGCTGAAGTCCCTCGTCGAGGTCAAGGACGTCCCGACCGCCAAGGCCGTCACGGCCAAGGGCGGCGTCGCCGTGGCCCGCCCGCTCGCGGCCGAGGTCGACTTCGAGATCGGCGAGACCATCACGATCAAGGAGGGCTCGTTCGCGGGTCTTCCCGGTTCGATCTCCGAGATCAAGCCGGAGAGCGGCAAGCTCACCGTGCTCGTCTCGCTGTTCGAGCGCGAGACCCCGGTCGAGCTGTCGTTCGACCAGGTCACCAAGATGATCTGACGCTTCTCCGGAAGCGCATTGCGGAACGGCCGTCCCTCGGGGCGGCCGTTCTCGTGTGTCCCGCGGGCTCGGTGACCGCGGCCTCCGTGGCACGCTTGCACGACCCCGCAACGGATGCACGACGGATCCGCCGGAACGGTCGTGCATCCGTATCCGGATCGTGCAGCCGCCAGGCTCGGGGCTGCGATGCGAGAAGGCCCGGGATCCGGTAGACTTCTATGGTTTGTGCGTCGCCTCGGTCGGTTCCTGAGCTTGTCGAAGGACGCGCGAACATCACCGCGATCCGGAGATGCCGGATCCGCGGGAGAGGGATGTCCCCAGGGCATCCGCTCGAGAAAGGAACAACTATGGCACCTAAGAAGAAGGTGACCGGCCTGATCAAGCTTCAGATCAACGCCGGTGCAGCCAACCCGGCGCCGCCGATCGGCCCCGCGCTCGGTCAGCATGGCGTCAACATCATGGAGTTCTGCAAGGCGTACAACGCCGCGACCGAGTCGCAGCGCGGCAACGTCATCCCCGTGGAGATCACCGTCTACGAGGACCGCAGCTTCACCTTCGTCCTGAAGACCCCGCCGGCGGCCGAGCTGATCAAGAAGGCTGCGGGCGTGCAGAAGGGCTCCGCCACTCCGCACACCGTCAAGGTCGCGAAGATCAGCGCCGAGCAGGTCCGTCAGATCGCCGAGCAGAAGCAGGCCGACCTGAACGCGAACGACATCGACGCCGCGTCCAAGATCATCGCCGGAACCGCCCGTTCCATGGGCATCACGGTCGAGGGCTGAGGGAGATAAAAATGGCTACCAAGTCCAAGGCTTACAACGCCGCCGTCGCGAAGATCGACGCGGACCGTTTCTACACCCCGACCGAGGCTGTCACCCTGGCGAAGGAGACCGGCTCTGCGAAGTTCGACTCCACCGTCGAGGTCGCGCTGAAGCTCTCCGTCGACCCGCGCAAGGCGGACCAGATGGTGCGCGGCACCGTCATCCTCCCGCACGGCACCGGCAAGACCGCCCGCGTCATCGTGTTCGCGACGGGTCCGGCCGCTGAGGCCGCGATCGCCGCGGGTGCGGACGAGGTCGGCGGCGCCGAGCTCATCGAGAAGGTCGCCGGCGGCTGGACCAACTTCGACGCGGCTGTCTCCACGCCGGAGCTCATGGGCCAGGTCGGCCGTCTCGGCAAGGTGCTGGGCCCCCGTGGTCTGATGCCGAACCCGAAGACCGGCACCGTGACCCCGAACCCGGCCAAGGCCGTCGAGGAGATCAAGGGCGGAAAGATCGAGTTCCGCGTCGACAAGCACGCCAACGTGCACTTCGTCGTCGGCAAGGCCTCGTTCTCGGCCGAGCAGCTCGACGAGAACATCAAGACCGCTCTCGAGGAGATCGTTCGCCTCAAGCCGTCCAGCTCCAAGGGCCGCTACATCCAGAAGGGTGCGGTGTCGACCACGTTCGGCCCCGGCATCCCGCTGGACGTCAACGCCATCTGAGCCCTTCGACAGGCTCAGGAGACGCTCTTCGGAAGACCCTCACCCCTCGGGGTGGGGGTCTTCCGCATTCCCGGGCGGGTGCGGCCGTGGTGATCGCCGCTCAGCGCACCACCAGGGCGACGCACAGCAGCACCAGCGCGAGTCCCTGCAGCGTGGCGCGCAGGGGGATGATCGACTCCCACCGATCCTGCAGCGCCCGGGCGTCGGCGGGCACGGTACCGTCGAGCGCGGCGGCGGTGAGGGTGGCGTTGATCGGCTTCGCGACGCGGGCGAACAGCAGCAGCCAGAGGAGCAGCACGGCGAGTGCGGCGGCGGCGAGAACTGCGGCGAGCACGCTTCCCCAGAACAGCGAGAGCGCGGCTGCCGCCGCGGTGAGCACGACGCTTGCGATGCCGACGATCGGCAGGCGGCGGTCGCCGTAATGGTGCCCGCGGCCGACCACCTGCACGAGCGTCTGCTCGTCGACTTCGGCATAGACGGGGCGCAGCACCACAGCGGCGAGCACATCGGTGCCGAAGATGACGGCGATGGCGGCGATCGCGCCGATGGCGGCGACGATGATGGCGATGGACATGGCTTCTCCTCACGGTTAGCGGCGCTAACAGTTAGCGATGCTAACATCACCGTATGAGCCCGTCAACGCCTCCACGCGCCGACTCCGGCGACCGTTCCCGCGCGATCGTCGCCGCCGCGCGTCGTGTCGCTGAGACCGAGGGGTGGCCGGCGGTGACCGTCCGGCGTCTGGCAACCGAGATCGGCTTCAGCCAGCCGATCCTGTACCGCTCCTTCCCTGGCGGGAGGGATGAGATCGTCGAGCAGGTGATGATCGAAGGGTTCATCGCGATGGCGGATCAGCTCGCGGATCCGAGCGACGCGGATCCGCTCGCATACCTCGTCTCCGCCTACCTCGCGTTCGCTCGCGCCCACCCTGCCCTGTACGAGGCGATGTTCGAAGCGCGCACTCGCATCGCCTTCGCTTCCGAGCAGACGCCCGCGCCGCTGCGTGCTGCATTCGATCCGTTCCTGCGCGCGGTTTCGGCGGACGGGATCGATGAGCGGACCGCGGTCGTGCGGGCGGAGCTGCTGTGGAGCATGCTGCATGGGGTCGCGCGGCTGGCGGCGTCGGAGCGGCTCGACCTCGCGCTGGAACAGGCGCGCCTCGAGACCATCCTCGCGCTGTTCCGACGCTGAAGGCGTCGGCGTGGTCGCGGCGCATCGGGTGCCGCATGCGCAGTGCGGCCGGTGACCGGTGCCGGCACGCAAGAGGCTCAGGACGCCGCGCCCCCGAGGACCGCCCACCAGGCCAGAAGCATCGTGGCCAGGAAGCCGCACACGTAGTTCAGGGCGAGGAAGCGATGCCACCCGCGATTCGTCGTCGCGGACCCGGCGTCCGTCACGGAGCGGAACGGCCACGCCGCGGCGATGTAAGGCAGCGCGAGCATCGCGGCCAGTGGGCCGGGCCAGGTCGTGAACAGCATGAGCGTGCCGGAGAGCATCCACATCGACAGCGCGAAACGCACGGTCCTCCTGGCGCCCAGGACGGTCGCGATCGAGGCGATCCCCGCCTCCCGATCGGGCAGCACGTCCTGCACCGCGCCGAACGCGTGGCTCGCGACGCCCCACGCGAAGAAGGCGAGCAGTAACATCACGAGCGCGGGGGTCGGCGTCGCGCCCGCGAGGACGAGCCCGTACACGGCCGGTGAGACGAAGTGGACGCTCGAGGTGATCGAGTCGAGGAACGGAATCTCCTTGAACCGCAGCGTGGGGACCGAGTAGGCGACGACCGCGAACAAGCTGACCGCCAGTACGAGCCAGGACAGCGGGTCCCCCAGCGCGACGAGTATGACGAGGAAAGGCACGGGCAGCAGCAGAGACCACGCCATCACGAGGCGGTGCCTGGCGGGGGAGAGCACCGCCCCCTCGGCCCCGCCCTTACGTGGATTCGCGAGATCCGAGGCGTAGTCGAAGACGTCGTTGATCCCGTACATCGTGAGGTTGTACGGAACGAGGAAGAACAGTGTGCCGATCACGAGGGCAGCGTCCACGCGGCCGGTCGTCAGGAGATAGGCGGCCGCGAAACCGAAGGCGGTGTTGATCCAGCTCAGCGGGCGGGAGGCGAGCAGGAGGTCGCGGGGCAGAGATCGAGCGGCGCTCGTGCTCATCGACGGGGCTCCTCGGACGTTGGGGCGGTGGGATCCGACTCGCCCCGACCCCGCCGGCTCTCGGGCGAGCTGCGACGGTGGTTCCATACGGCCGAGCCGAGCAGGGCAGCGGCGATCGGGTAGGCGAGGTCCTCGACGGGGGCCAGGCCGATCCTGATGCCGCTGATCCGATCGGAGGCGTAAGTGAAGAGTCCGCCCGCGATCATCAGGGAGTCGAAGACGGCCGTCAGCGCCACGAGACCGAGGATCGCGACCACCAGCGCCGGACCGTGCCGCGGAGGGCGCCGACGCCACGTGAGCGTCTGCACGAGCGCGCACGGCGCGAGGAAGGCCGCGTCGACGATCAGGTACGTGGCGTTCACCGACGCCGCTCCTCGCGGGGCTGCAGGATCCGCCGCGCTCCGGTGTAGAGCACCATCGTCACCTGCACGAGGAACAGCAGGAAGACCGGCTCCTCGATCGGCAGATGGGGAGCGAGGAGTGCGCCCGTCGAGAGGGGGTTGGTGTCACGCGAGAAGATGCCCGTCGCGATCCCCACGACATCCCAGAGCAGGAGCATCGTGAAGCCCGCGAGGAGGACGAGCAGCGCCCGTTTCGGTGCGGCCCAGAGGAACAGTCGCCAGCGCGCATCGACGAGACCCACGCAGATCATCGAGACGAGCAGCAGGCCGAGGTAGAGGAAGTTCATCGCGGCTCCGCCGGGACGGGCAGCGGGCCGCTCGTGCGGTCGCCGCGGAAGGCCTTCAGGACGAGCTCGGCGCTGATCAGGCACATCGGAAGGCCGATGCCCGGAAGCGTGGTCGCGCCGGCGTAGAAGAGCCCGCGCGTCGTGCGGGAGCGGGTCCGTCCGCGCAGGAACGCGCTCTGCCGCAGCGTGTGCGCCGGGCCGAGGGCCGACCCCCGGAACGAGTGCAGGTCGCGCGCGAAGTCGGCAGGCCCCACCGTGCGCCGCACGACGATGCGTTCGGGGAGGTCCGGGGCGCCGGCGTGCGCCGCGAGCGCGGTGATCGCCCGGTCGGCGACGCGCTCGACCGCCGAGGCCCCCCGTCCGTCGAGGCCCCCTGCGCCGATCGTGGGATCCGCCGGCACCGGGATGAGCAGGAACAGGTTCTCATGGCCGTCCGGAGTGACCGTCGGGTCGGTCGCGCTGGGCATACACGCGTAGAACGACGCCGGCTCCGGCACCCGCGGTGCGGATCCGAAGATCGCGTCGAAATTGGCGTCCCAATCGTCGGTGAAGACCAGGTTGTGGTGTGTGAGCCCTGGCAGCCGTCCGCGGATGCCGAGCATCGCGAGCACGGCTCCCGTGCCGGGGTTCATCCGCTTCCAGCGCGCCGCGGACCGCTCTCGGGCAGTCGACGGCAGCAGGGCGGTGTCGCTGTGGTGCATGTCCACCGTGCTCACGACGCGGTCGAAAGCCTCCTCGTGCAGGACGCCGTTCCTGGAGACTGCGATGCCGTGCACCGCGCCATGTTCGACGAGGATCCTGTGTACGCGTGCACTCGTGTGCAGTTGTGCACCCGCGGCACGAGCCCTCCGGGCGAAGGCATCGATGACCGTGGTGAAGCCGCCCCGGGGGTACTGGACTCCGTCCTCGAGGTCGAACGTGCTCATGAGATGGAACAGTGCAGGGGCGAGCGCGGGCGCCCCGCCGAGGAAGACGGCGGGGTACTGCAGGATCTGTCGTAGCCGGCGATCCGAGAACGATGCCTCGACCATGTTCTGCAGCGAGGTCCCCAGCAGCGTCGCCAGTCGCGGGAGCTCTCCCAGGTCGCGCCCCGGCAGGAAGGCCCGCGGATGCGAGAAGTCCGTGTACAGGAACCGGTCGTTCGCGATCCGTGCGGTGCGCGCCGCCGAATCGAGATGCCGGGCCAGTGCAGCCCCGGCGCCGGCCTCGACCGCCTCGAACAGTGCGAGCGAGCGCTCGCGCGCGGAATGCACGTCGAGGGGAGCGTCATCCTCGGAGAAGACCCGATAGGCGGGTTCGAGACGTACGAGGTCGAGTTCGGCCGCGGCACTCGTGCCCAGGAGGCGGAAGCAGTGGTCGAACACCTCGGGCATCAGGTACCACGATGGGCCCGTGTCGAAGCGGAATCCCTCCTGCTCCCAGAGTCCCGCACGGCCACCGAGCCGATCGGACTGCTCGAAGAGGGACACGTCGTGACCGTCCGCGGCGAGCAGCGCGGCCGAAGCGATCCCGGAGATGCCGCCCCCGAGCACGGCGACCCGGCTCACTGCGGGCCTTCGCCGCGGAGCATCGCCCGCACGAGCAGCGCGGCCTTGCGCGACGCCGGCACACGGATGCGCCGCGCGACGAGCACGGGCGCCGGCGTGCGCCGCAGTCGCGCGGCGAGCTCTGCGTACAGCAGATGTGCGGCGGCCACGGCGCGGCGGGACGACGTCGGCAGCTCGCCGATCACGGCGTCGGCGATCGAGAGCTCCGCCTCGACGCGGTCCAGGATGCGATCGCGTTGGGCATCGGTGAAGCCGTGCGGATCGATGCCGGGGAAGTAGCGCCGCCCGAGTCCGTCGGCGTCCTCGCCGAGGTCGCGGAGGAAGTTCACCCGCTGGAACGCCGAGCCGAGCGCGATCGCGCCGCGATCCCAGCGGGCGTCTCGCACGGGCTCCGGTGTCAGCCCTCGGCGGAAGGAGGCGAGGCACATGAGCCCGACGACCTCGGCGGATCCGTGCACGTACTCGTCGAGCTCGCTCTCCTCCGTGAACACGAGAGGAGAGAGATCGCGGCGCATCGAGGCGAAGAACGGTCGGGTCAGGGCTGTCCCGATGCCCGTCGCGCGGGCGGTGGCGGCGAACGCATGCACGACGAGGTTGGCGCTGTAGCCCGACTGCAGCGCCGTCTCGACCTCTCTCTCGAGCCCGTCCAGCACCTCGCGGCACTGCGCGGAGGAGAGCCCCGCCCGCGCGGCGCACCCGTCGACGATCTCGTCGGCCACCCGGACGAGCGCGTAGATGGCGGCGAGGTCGGCGCGCACGGCCGGCGAGCACAGCCGGCTCGAGAGCCGGAACGACGTCGAGTAACTGTCCAGGACCTGAACGGACCCGCGGGCTGCGGTGCGATCGTAGAGCGCGAGGCCGGCGTCGGCGGTCATCGGTGGCGCTCCGTCGCGCCGGCGATGACGTGCTCCAGGTCTTCGATCAGTCCTGAGGGGAGGGCGGTGAGCCGCATCGAAGCACGAGCCTCGGCGACGAGGCCCGAGATCACGGCCTCCGTGCGGGCGAGCCCGCCCGAGCGCTCGATCGCGGTGCGGAGCATGTCCGCCTCTGCCTCGCCGAGATCGGGATCGCCGAAGTGCGCCGCCGCGGCTTTCCAGGCGGGATGGTTCCTCGCGTGCGCGATGAGCAGCGTGACTTTGCCCTCGCGCAGATCGGAGAGGACGGATTTTCCGGTCTGCTGCGGATCGCCGAAGACGCCGAGCACGTCATCTCGCGCCTGGTACGCGATGCCGATCGTCGTGCCGATGAAGCCCAGCGATTCGACCGCGCTCGGAGAGGCGCCGCCGAGCAGCGCACCGATCCGCAGGGGAGCGCTGAACGAGTAGCGGGCCGTCTTGAACTCCATGGTGCGCAGGATCGCCTCCTCGCCCGCCTCGCCGCGGACGCCCGTCAGGATGTCCGCATGCTCGCCGACCACGGCCGCGTCGATCGCATCGCCCAGGATCCTCCTCAGCGCGGCCCGGTGCTCCCGCGGCGGTTCGAGATCGGCGATGAGCCGGTGCGCGGCGGAGAGGAGCAGATCGCCCGCCAGGATCGCACAGCTCTCGCCGTAGCGGAGCGCGGTGGCCTCGTCGGCGCCGGCGGCGCGGGCCGCATCTCGGCGCAGGGCGACCAGGTTGGGCCCGCCGCGCCGGACGAGGTCTCGGTCGATGACGTCGTCGTGCAGCAGGAACGCCAGATGCAGCAGCTCGAGTGCGGCCGCGGCGCGCACCGCGCTCTCGGAGGGTTCGTCCGCGAACGCGCGACACGCGGCGAGCAGCAGCCGCGGGCGCAGCAGCTTGCCGCCTTCGGCGCCGCGACGGGCGTGATCCCAGACCGCGTCGAAGCCCTCGACGTCTCCGATCCGGTCCGACACCTCGCGGAAGCACTCATCGATGACGGCCTCGACGTCGGCGAGCACATCGGCCGAGAGCACGCGGTCGATCATGAGGCCAGCTCCTCGAGCCCGGTGCCTCCGCCCAGGAACGGCAGCAGCTGCGCCTGCAGCACGAGCCAGGGGCTGAACGCCCACGGGGCACGGCGCACCGCCTGCTCGAGGTCCTCCGCATCCACCCAGCGATACTCGATCACCTCGTCCGGGTGCGGGCGAGGCTGGTGCGCGGTCGTGGCGATGTACACGGGGCAGATCTCGTTCTCGACGATTCCTGCGGCGTCGGTCGCGCGGTAGCGGAAGAACGGGAGCACCGGCTCGACCGTGGCGAGCGTGAGTCCGAGCTCGTGCTCGGCCCGGCGCCGGACGGCGGCCAGGAGGTGTTCGCCGGGGGTCGGGTGTCCGCAGAACGAGTTGGTCCAGACGCCCGGCCACGCGGTCTTGGTCAGCGCGCGCCGGGTCACCAGCAGGCGACCCCGGGGATCGAACACGTGGCAGGAGAAGGCGAGATGGAGTCTGGTGTCGGCGCCATGGACGCTGTGTTTGGGCGCAGCGCCGATCTCGGCACCGTCGGCGTCCAGAAGCACGACCATATCGGCGTCAAGGGTCACGATCATCCTTTAGCTAACTAAGAAACTTACTTACCTGGTTAGCGATAACCATATGGCATAGAGTCCTCCCGTGGAAGTTCCCGAATCCGAACGCCGCATCGATCGGGCGATGATCGACCCCCGTCTCATCGACCCCGCCGTCGAACTCGTTCGGCGCGCGCACCTCTCGGATAGCGAGATCGACGAGATCGTCGAGCTGATGGCGGCCCTGCACGCCTGGCACGCGGCGGCCGCCCGGATGAGTGCGGCATCCCGGCGGTACATGAATCTGAATCAGAACGACATGCGTGCCGTGCGCTTCATGATCGCGGCGGAGAACGCGGGAGAGGTCGCGACGGCCCGGGCTCTCGCGGATCACCTCGGTATCAGCACCGCGGCGACGACGAAGATGCTCGATCGGCTCGAGCGCGGAGGGCATGTCATCCGCCGCCCGCATCCGGTGGATCGGCGTGCGATCGCGCTGACCGTCACTCCGTCGACGCGTCAGGCCGCGCGCGAGGGCGTGGGGCGTCTGCACGCGCTGCGCTTCGACGTCGCCGCCCGGATGTCCGCAGACGAACGCCGTATCGTCACAGGGTTCCTGCACGAGCTGGCCGCAACCGAGGAGGACGGCACGGGCGGCCCCGAGAGGACCGTCGCGGGATAGCGCGCTGCTCGCGTTCGGGCGGCGATCGCCGTCGAGACCGCGGCGGCGCGGCGGTCGGCGTAGGGCGGGTCTCAGCCGAAGAAGACCGGCAGCACCAGACTGATCCCCATCACGACCAGCAGTGCGGCGATCGCGGTGTCGAGGATCCGCCACGCGCGCGGGGTGCGCAGCCAGCGTCCGAGGTGGCGCGCCCCGAACCCCAGGGCGAAGAACCAGGTGATGCTGGCGATGACGGCACCGGCCGCGAACAGCCAGCGGCCGTCGCCGTGCGTGGCTGCGACCCCGCCGATGAGCAGCACCGTGTCGAGATAGACGTTCGGGTTCAGCCAGGTGAAGGCGAGCGTCGCCAGGATCACGGGCGCGAGCGGAGCCGTGCGGGTCAGCGTCCCGGTGCCGGCGGGGGCGTCCGGGCCGCTCGACGGATGGGTGTCATCCGCGCGGTCCGCCGCGCTCGGGTCGGCGAGCAGCGCCTCGCCGCCGGCCTTCCATGCGCGGCGGGCCGCCAGCGCGCCGTAGGCGACGAGCGAGATCGCGCCCGCCCAGCGCGCCACCACGATGAGCCAGGGCAGGGATTTCACGAGGTAGCCGAGCCCCGCGGTTCCCGCGAGCACCAGCGCGGCATCGGAGGCGGCGCAGATCAGGACGACCGGCAGCACGTGCTCGCGGCGCAGCCCCTGGCGCAGCACGTACACGTTCTGCGCGCCGACGGCGATGATGAGCGAGAACATGAGGCCGAGGCCGGAGAGCAGGATGAGCACGGATCGAGAATAGAGTCYGGGGCGGATTCAGCACCAGCGAAGATTCCTTAAGACAGATTAGAATCACTCATGTGCAGGTGGATCCGGAATCCGCGCGTACCGTCGCCGCGGTGCTCGACGAGGGCAGCTTCGACGCGGCCGCCCGAAGGCTGCTCCTGACCCCGTCGGCCGTGAGCCAGCGGATCAAGACCCTGGAGCAGCAGCTCGGCCGGATCCTACTGGTGCGCAGCAAACCGGCGAGGGCGACCGAGGCGGGAGAGGCCGTCGCGCGGTTCGGTCGGCAGATCGCCCTCCTGGAGCGCGATGCGATCGCCGGCTTCGGTCTGTCCGCGGAGGGTGGGGGAACGCGGATCAGGATCCCTCTCGCCGTCAACGCAGACTCGATGGCGACCTGGTTCCTGGCACCGCTCGCCCGGCTCTCCGAGCAGTACGACGTCGAGTTCGATCTGCACCGCGACGACCAGAACTTCACCGCACGACTGCTGGAATCGGGCACGGTGATGGCAGCCGTGACGAGCGAGTCGGAGCCGGTCGGAGGGTGCCGGGTCGAGCCGCTCGGCGCGCTGCGTTATGTCGCTGCGGCATCTCCGGGCTTCGCACGGCGCTGGTTCCCCGATGGCGCGTCGGCGGAGGCGCTGGCGCGGGCACCGTTCGTGGACTTCGACCGGCGCGACGTGCTGCAGCAGGACTGGCTGCGTGAACGCGGCATCGATCCGTGGCCGGTTCCGCGGCATCACGTGCCAGCCTCGGCCGACTTCTCTGTCGCTGTGGAGCTGGGGCTGGGGTGGGCGCTGCTTCCCGTCCCTCATGCGGAGGCCGGCCTCGCCGACGGACGCCTGGTGCGGCTCGACGACGAGGAGGTCGCCTCGCCGCTGTTCTGGCAGCAGTGGAACCTGCGCTCCGAGCTACTGGACGCGATCGCGGCGGAGATCCGCGCCGAGGCCGATCGCGTGCTGCGCTGAGGGTGTTCGGGTTATGGTCCTCTGCGACACCTGCACGACCGAACGACGGATGCACGACAGAATCCGGGATCCCGTCGTGCATCCGTCACCTTGGCGTGCAGGCGTCGCGCCATGCCGCCGCGCCCGGGGGAGCGCTGGCGCGCCGTCGGCGCCGCGTCCTAGGGTCGAGTCATGGCATCCGAGCGCATCACGCTGACCGTCCCCGGCCCCGACGGCGACCGTTCGCTGGACATCTCCAGTCCGAACCGTGCGGTCTGGCCGGACGCGGAGGGCGGCCCCATCACCAAGGCTGAGCTCGCCGAATACGTGCAGACGGTGTCGACGCCGTTCCTCGCCTCGACCGGCGACAGGCCCGTCTCGCTCGAGCGCTACCGCGACGGCATCGACGGCGAGAGCTTCTTCTCGAAGAACCCGCCCAAGGGCACCCCCGACTTCGTGCAGAGCGTGATGTGCACCTACAACAGCGGGCGCAAGCACCCGCAGATCGTGCTCACCGAGGCGGCGGCGATCGTCTGGGCCGTGCAGATGAACACGGTCGTGTTCCACCCCTGGGCCTCGCTCGCATCGAATACGGACAACCCGGTGGAACTGCGCATCGACCTCGATCCGCAGCCGGGCACGGGTATCGCGGAGGCCGTCCCCGCGGCGCACGAGCTGCGCGCCGTGCTGCGCGAGGCGGGGCTCGCGGCGTTCATCAAGACCAGCGGCAACCGAGGACTGCACGTCTTCTGCCCGATCGTGCCGGAGTGGGAGTTCCTCACCGTGCGGCATGCCGTGATCGCGGCGGGGCGCGAGCTGGAACGGCGGATGCCCGATCGCGTCACCACGGCGTGGTGGAAGGAAGAACGAGGTGAGCGCATCTTCGTCGACTTCAACCAGGCCAACCGCGACCGCACGATGGCGGGCGCCTACAGCCCGCGGGCGCTGCCCTCGGCGACCGTTTCGACCCCGATCTCGTGGGATGAGCTGGACGAGGTGGATCCGAAGCGCTTCACGGTGCGCACCGTGCCGCAGCGCCTCGCCGACCTCGGCGATCCGTGGGCGCGGATGCAGGAGGATCCCGGACGCATCGACACGCTGCTGGGCTGGTGGGACCGCGACGTCGAGAACGGACTCGGCGAGATGCCGTTCCCGCCGGAGTTCCCCAAGATGCCCGGCGAGCCGCCGCGCGTGCAGCCCTCGAAGAAGGTCGCCGCGAACTGGGACGAGAACGGCGATCGCGTCGAGGAGTGACGGATGGCGGTCGCGGGGCGTCCTTCGTCTCGTCGCTGCGCTCCTCGCTCAGGAACCGGTGCGTCGGTCCCTGAGCGAGCGGAGCGAGACGAAGGGCGCTCAGGAACCGGTGGTATCGGTCCCTGAGCGAGCGGAGCGAGACGAAGGGCGCGTCGTCGGGGTCAGTCGATGACGTCGGCGAGGTCGTAGCCGTCGACCGTCTCCAGCTGCTCGTACGTGCAGGAGCGGGGATCCCGGTCGTCGCGCCAGCGTTCGAACTGCACGGTGTGCCGGAAGCGCCAGCCCTCGAGCTGGTCGTAGCGCACCTCGAGCGCGCGCTCGGGGCGCAGACGTACGAACGAGGTGTCCTTCGACGCGCTGAAGCGTGAGCGCTCGCCGTCGCCCGTCACTGCGGCGCCCGACTCGTCCCGCTCCACGAGGGGCGCGAGGTCCTCGACCAGCTGCCGGCGCATCGCGTCGCTCCACGCGGCGACGCCGCCCACCTGGCGCAGCACGCCGTCCTCGCCGTACAGGCCGACGAGAAGGGATCCCACTCCGGATCCGCTCTTGTGGACGCGGTAGCCGAGCGCGACGACGTCGGCCGTGCGGGCGTGCTTGACCTTGAACAGGGTGCGCTTGTTGGGCGCGTACGGCTGGTCCAGTGGCTTGGCGACGATGCCGTCGAGCCCCGCGCCCTCGAACTCGGCGAGCCAGCGGCGGGCGGTGTCCGGATCCGTCGTCGTGCGCGTGAGATGCAGGGGGTGCGGCACGTCGGCGAGCAGGCGCTCGAGCCGAGCGCGGCGCTCGCCGAAGGGCAGCGCCTGCAGATCGTCGTCGCCGGCCGCGAGCAGATCGAACGCGATGAACATCGCGGGCGTCTCCGCGGAGAGCTTCTGCACCCGTGAGGCGGCGGGGTGGATGCGCTGGCTCAGCGCCTCCCAGTCCAGCCGCTGCGAGCCCTCCGGTCCGGTGGCGACCACGATCTCGCCATCGAGAAGGCACGGACCGGACAGCAGTCGCGGGATCGCTTCGACGAGCTCGGGGAAGTATCGGGTCAACGGCTTCGCCCCGCGGGATCCGATCTCGACGTTCTCGCCGTCCCACGACACGAGTCCGCGGAAGCCGTCCCACTTCGGCTCGTAGAGCAGGCCGTCGGGGAACTTCGCCGGATCCGGCACGGTGGTGGCGGCCTTCGCGAGCATCGGTGCAGGGATCTCGTAGCGCATGGATCCCATCCTGCCGCCCGGATCAGGATCCGAACAGGTCCCCGAGGTCGACACGCTCTCCGGTATCGGCCAGCGCGGTGCGCGCGGCGTGCCAGCCCGCCATGAAGTTCACCCCGGGGCCGGGCGGCGTCGCGGCCGACGCGAGGTAGACCCCGGGCATCGGGGTGCGCCACGGCGTGGGGGAGAGGACCGGCCGCACCACGGCCTGGCGCATCGTGAACGCGCCGCCGAAGATGTCGCCGCCGATCTCGGCCGGATTGAGATGCGCGCGCTCGCGCGGCGTGACGGCATGGCTCGCGAGGATGCGGTCGCGGAATCCGGCGGCGTATCGCTCGATCTGCCGGATGACGAGCTCTGTCGCGTCGACGTCGGAGTTCGCAGGTGCGTGGATGTAGGCCCACAGCACCTGCTTCCCGGCGGGTGCCCTGCTGTCGTCGAGCACGGAGGGCTGCGACACGAGCACGTACGGACGCTCCGACACCCGGCCCTGGGCGACGGCGTTCTCGCTCGCCCACACCTCGGCACGCGTGCCGCCGATGTGCACGGTCGGGGCGAGGGCGACGCCGGGGTTCGTCCAGGGCACCGGCCCGTCCAGCGCGAAGTCCACCTTCGCCGCCGCCGCGCCGTAGCGGTACGCGCGGACCGCCTTCGCATAGTGCGGAGGCACGTCGCGGAGCGTCAGCGCCAGCCGCGGGGAGGTGTTGAGCAGCAGCAGGTCGCCGCGCTGCGGATCCCCCCAGTCCAGCGCGGACAGGTCGACCACACGCGTGCCGGTGCGGATCGTGCCGCCGTGCGCCCGCAGATCCTCGGCGAGCACGTCGGCGATCCGCTGGGCGCCGCCGCGGGGGTACGCCCAGCCTCCCGCGTGCGCCTGGGCCATGAGCAGCAGGCCCGCCGCGGCGCCGCTCAATGCGGGCAGAGCGGAGTTCGCGTGCGCGACCACCCCCGCCACGAGTGCGGCCGCCTCCGGGGTGCGGAAGGTGCGCTTCGCCATCGCCGAACCCTGCTCGAGCGCGCGCAGCCCGTAGCGCACCGCGATGACAGGATCGCGGGGGATCCGCAGCAGGGATCCGCCCGTGAAGTCCAGGACGCCGTCGATGTGCGAGCTCAGCGGCCGCAGCATCGCGCGCCAGGCGCGGGCGTCGGGGCCGAGCGCATCGGCCGTGCGCTCCAGGTCGTGCCACGCGATCCCGGCGCGTCCGTCGTCGAGCGGATGCGCATATGCCGCTTCGGGAATGATCCAGTCGATCCGGTCGCGGCCGAATGCGCGGAGGAACGGCGAGGAGTAGGCGGCGGGGTGCACGGCCGAGCACACATCGTGCATGAATCCGGGCCGTGTGACTTCGGCGCTGCGCACGCCGCCACCGATCGTCGCGCCGGCTTCGAGCACCTCGACGGCGTAGCCGGCTCGGGCGAGCGAGACGGCCGCGGCGAGCCCGTTCGGCCCGCTTCCGATGACGGTGGCGCGGGGCATGCGGCCAGTCTTTCACGCACGCAGGCTGCGCCGAGCAGAACGTGGGATCCTTGAAGCAATATGAACGAAGTTCAGGGTCCCACCCCCACTGGCAGTTCCCGTCCCTACAAGTCGCTCGCCGAGGCACTGCGCGGTCAGCGCATCGACCCGGTGAACCACGACTTCATCCGTGCGATCGTCGAGGCCGTCGACATCAGCACGCTCATCGACCGCGGCCGCTACATCGAGGCGGTCCGGCGCGGCGAGGGCGCGGCCCTGCACATCGGGCGCACCTACACCAACGGCTTCACCGAGGAGGAGCAGGTCATCGTGGCCGGGCGCGTGCTGCCCCTGTCTCCGAGCGAGGGGCGGGCGCCGTACTTCTACGTCACGCACCCCAGCGAGCTGATCGATGCGCCGGCCGGCGCGCCGCGTTCGGTGCGCGCTGCCGGTACCCGTGCCCCGGCGAAGCCGAAGCCGGAGCCGCGCGCTCCCAAGGCGACCCCGCGCGAAGAGCGCGACTACGGCATCTGCAACGTGTGCTTCATGGTGAAGACGCCGTCCGGAGGCTGCGGCTGCGACTGAGCCTCATCACGGGCCCGCCCTTCGTCTCGTCGCTGCGCTCCTCGCTCAGGGACCGACGAGGGGCGACCGGGGCCCTCGTTGCGCTCCTCGCTCAGGGACCGATGAAGGGCGACCGTCAGGCGAAAGCGCTCATCCCGGTGATGTCGCGGCCGATCAGCAGGGCCTGCATGCTCTCGGTGCCCTCGTACGTGTGGATCGCCTCGATGTCGGCCATGTGCTGCATGACGCCGTTCTCGAGCAGGATCCCGTTGCCGCCGAGGAGATCGCGGGCGATCTGGGCGACCCGCCGCGCGGCACGGGTGTTGTGGAACTTCGCGAGTGACGCCTGTGTCGGGCGGAGCGTGCCCGCCTCGTCCATGTCGGCCATCCGGCGGCAGTACAGCTGCATCGCGGTGAGCTCCTCGAGCATGTGCGTGAGGCGCTCCTGGACCATCTGGAACTTCGCGAGCGGCTTGCCGAACTGCACGCGCGTCTTCGCGTAGGCGAGGGCAGCCTCGTAGCACGCGGTCGCGTGCCCGAGCGCGGACCAGGCGACGCCGGAACGCGTCGCGTACAGCACGGTCGAGGCGTCCTTGAAGCTGCGCGTGCCCGGCAGCACGGCGTCGAGGGGCACGCGCACATCGTCGAGGCGGATCAGCGCCTGGTGGATCCCGCGCAGCGACACCTTCCCGGTGATGACGGTGCCCTGATATCCGGGGCGCTCCTGCTCGACGAGGAAGCAGCGCACGGTGCCGTGCTCGGCGGCGCCTTCGTCGTCCACGCGTGCCCAGACGAAGGTGATGYCGCCGGAGGCGCCGTTGCCGATCCACTTCTTCGCGCCGCGCAGCACCCACTCCTCCCCGTCGCGGCGCGCGACGGTCTCGAGCGAGACGGAGTCGGATCCGTGATCGGGTTCGGTGAGCGCGAAGGATCCGAGCACGGAGCCGTCGGCGAGCGGGACGAGCCAGCGCTCCTGCTGCTCCGGGCTGCCGAACAGGGCGAGCGTGCGCAGGGCGAGTCCGCCCTGCACGGCGAGGACGGTGCCGAGGGAGCCGTCGCCGCGGGAGATCTCCATGTTCACGAGGCCCGCCGCGAGGGGGCTCATCAGGGTGAGCGCGGGGTGGACGATGCCGTCCACGACGAGGTCCATCTCGCCCATCCGGTGCGCGACCGCGAGCGGGTACTCCGCACGGTCCCACGCGTCCAGCATCTGCGGGCCGACCTCGTCGATGTAGGCCTGCGCGCGCTCCCAGTGCGCCCGGTCGGCGGCGGGGATGTCGGAGAAGACCTCGTAGTAATCGGTGCCGCAGCGTCCTGTCACGTCGTAGGAGGTGACGGCTTCGCCGGGGAAGACGGCGTCGTTGCTCATGGGGTCTCCATCCGGGGAGTGAGACTCAGTCTCAAGATTCATGAGACAGCGTACCGCCAATCGTCTGAATCCCGCGCACGCGGGAGCGCACGCGGGAGCGCACGCATGAGCGCACGCCGACGGGACCCGCCGCGGCTGCGGGCGGTCGGTCGGGGCGCGGGATCAGTCCAGTTGGTCGCGGAGGCGGCGGGTGATCTCGGCCATCGGCATCGAGCGGGGGAACACCGCCACGACGACCGCGTCCTCGCCCGGATCCGCCGCGGTGTCGGGATGGACCCCATAGCGGCGCAGCACGTCGTCGAGGGCGCGGCGCAGGGCGGCGGCCGACGTGCGGGATCCGCGGAGCAGCCGGCGCAGCACGTGGTTGTGCACGGCCGTCACGAGCGCGGCGAACCCGACCGCGTCGAGGGGATCCAGGTCCGGCATCGAGCGGCGCAGGTACTCGTCGAACAGGCGCTCGTAGCGGAACACGGTCACGATCTCGCGGTCGCGCAGTGTGGGCACCTCGCGCACCACCTGGTAGCGCAGACGCGCCATGTCCGGGTCGGCGGCGAAGGCGCGGAACACCATCAGCGACGCGTCGCACACGGCCGTCCACGGGTTCGCGTGCGGACGCTCCAGGTAGCGGCGCAGCCCGCCGAGGAGCTCCTCATGGTCGGCGAAGACGACATCGTCCTTGCCGCCGAACTGACGGAAGAACGTGGAGCGGGAGATGCCTGCGGCCTTGGCGATCTGCTCGACCGAGGTCGAGTCGAAGCCCTGGGCGGAGAACAGCTCGAGCGCAGCGCGCACCACGGCGGTGCGAGCGGGGGACACGTCGGCGTGCTCGGTCATAGGAGGAGCCTAGTTGTCCGGATCCTGCGCGGGGGCGTCGAGTCATCCGACGTCTCGGTGGCCAGACAGGCGGCGGTACACACGGTCAGGAAGCGTGATTCCGCGGTAGTAGGCTGGCCTATCGGGTCGACTCACATCGACACCCGACAGCATTTCCTGTCGCGTCCCATTCGTCGCAACCAGCGAAGGACTGCACGTGGATCTCTACGAGTACCAGGCACGAGACCTTTTCGAGAAGTACGGAGTGCCGGTCCTCGCCGGCATCGTCGCCGACACCCCCGAGGAGGTGAAGGCAGCGGCGGAGAAGCTCGGTGGTGTGGTCGTCGTCAAGGCGCAGGTCAAGACCGGCGGCCGCGGCAAGGCCGGTGGCGTGAAGGTCGCCAAGAACCCCGACGAGGCGTACGAGGCCGCCAAGGCGATCCTGGGTCTCGACATCAAGGGCCACGTCGTCAAGCGCGTCATGGTCGCCGCCGGCGCCCGCATCGCCCGCGAGTTCTACTTCTCCGTGCTGCTGGACCGCTCCAACCGCTCCTACCTGAGCCTCGCCTCGGTCGAGGGCGGCATGGAGATCGAGCAGCTCGCCGTCGAGAAGCCCGAGGCGCTCGCCCGCGTCGAGGTCAACCCGCTCGAGGGGATCACCCCCGAGAAGGCGCTCGAGATCGCCAAGGCCGGAGGCTTCGAGCCGGGCCTTGCCGAGAAGGTCGCCGACGTCTTCGTGAAGCTGTACGAGGTCTACAAGGGCGAGGACGCGACTCTGGTCGAGGTCAACCCGCTCGTGCAGACCGAGGAGGGCGACATCATCGCCCTGGACGGCAAGGTCACGCTCGACGACAACGCCTCCGAGGTGCGTCACCCCGAGCACGAGGAGCTCGCCGACAAGGCGACCGAGAACCCGCTCGAGGCCAAGGCCAAGGAGTCGGGCCTGAACTACGTCAAGCTCGACGGCCAGGTCGGCATCATCGGCAACGGCGCGGGTCTGGTCATGTCGACCCTCGACGTCGTCGCCTACGCGGGCGAGAACCACGGCGGCGTGAAGCCGGCGAACTTCCTCGACATCGGCGGCGGCGCGAACGCGCAGGTCATGGCTTCGGGCCTCGACGTGATCCTCGGCGACGAGCAGGTCAAGAGCGTCTTCGTCAACGTCTTCGGCGGCATCACCAGCTGCGTGGCCGTGGCGGAGGGCATCGTCAAGGCCCTCGAGATCCTCGGCGACGCGGCCACCAAGCCGCTGGTCGTTCGCCTCGACGGCAACCAGGTCGAGGAGGGTCGCGCGATCCTCACGGCCGCCGCCCACCCGCTCGTCACGCTCGCCGCCACCATGGACGAGGGCGCCGACAAGGCCGCCGAGCTGGCGAACGCCTGACCTTTCGACAGGCTCAAGGACCGGAAAAGGAACAAGGAACATGTCGATCTACCTCAACAAGGACTCCAAGGTCATCGTCCAGGGCATCACCGGCGGCGAGGGCACCAARCACACCGCGCTCATGCTGAAGGCGGGCACGGACGTCGTCGGCGGCGTCAACGCGCGCAAGGCCGGCACCACGGTCTCGCACACCGACAAGGACGGCAACACCGTCGAGCTGCCGGTGTTCGGATCCGTCGCCGAGGCCATCGAGAAGACCGGCGCGAACGTCTCGGTCGCCTTCGTGCCGCCGGCGTTCACGAAGGACGCCATGATCGAGGCCATCGACAGCGAGATCCCGCTGCTCGTGGTCATCACCGAGGGCGTTCCGGTCGGCGACTCCGCCGAGGCGTGGGCGTACGCGACCGCCAAGGGCAACAAGACCCGCATCATCGGTCCGAACTGCCCCGGCATCATCACCCCGGGCGAGGCTCTCGCGGGCATCACCCCGGCGAACATCACCGGCAAGGGCCCGATCGGCCTCGTCTCGAAGTCGGGCACCCTGACCTACCAGATGATGTTCGAACTGCGCGACCTGGGCTTCTCCACCGCGATCGGCATCGGTGGCGACCCGGTCATCGGCACCACGCACATCGATGCGCTCGCCGCGTTCGAGGCCGACCCCGAGACCAAGGCGATCGTCATGATCGGCGAGATCGGCGGCGACGCCGAGGAGCGTGCGGCGGAGTTCATCAAGGCCAACGTCACCAAGCCGGTCGTCGGCTACGTCGCGGGCTTCACCGCTCCCGAGGGCAAGACCATGGGCCACGCCGGTGCCATCGTCTCCGGCTCCGGTCCCTGTCAGCGCACCCTGGAGCGTGCGCTGACAGGGACGACTCCGTTCAGGACGGATCCGCGAAAGCTCGGCGGTGGGTGCCGGGGGTCGTGCCGTAGCGCGCCCGGAAGTGGTGTCGCAGCGTCACGGCGCTGCCGAACCCCGTGCGATGCGCGACGGCGTCGACGGGCAGGGCGGACGTCTCGAGCAGCCTGCGCGCCTCGTCGAGGCGCCGCTGCAGCAGCCAATCCCCGGGGCTCGTGCCCGTGCGATCGCGGAAGCGTCGGGTGAACGTCCGGCGCGAGAGGTGCACGGCCCCGGCCCAGGTGTCGATCGGGGTGGGCTCGGAGAGCCTCCCCAGTGCCCAGGCGATGGCCTGGTCGATCTCGTCGCCGTTCCGGTCGGCAGCGAGCGGACGGGAGAGGAACTGCGCCTGCGAACCCTCCCGGTGCGGGGCCATCACGAGGAAGCGCGCGAGGTCGGCGGCGACCGCACTGCCCAGCTCGGTGCGGACCATGTGCAGGCAGCAGTCCAGGGCCGCGGCGACTCCGGCCGACGTGACGACGTCGCCGAGATCCGTCCACAGCGCCTCGCAGCGCACGGTGACCTCGGGATGCCGCGCGGCGAGCCGTGGCCCCGCGGACCAGTGCGTGGAGACCTCCCTGCCGTCGGCGATGCCGCTCGCGGCCACGACGAACGCGCCGAGGCACAGGCCCAGGATCCGCGCGCCGCGGGCATGCGCCGCGCGCACCGCGTCGAGGAGGGCGGGGCTGGGCGCGACCTCGGGGTCCCAGCTCGGGATCACGACGAGGTCCGCGGTCGCGACAGCGTCGAGCCCGTCGACCACGACGAGGTCCAGGCCGGCCGCCGTACGCACCGGTCCAGGGACCTCCGCCACGGTCACCGTCCGGTAGGCGGCCTCGACCGAGCGCACGCCGACGCCGCCGAAGACCATGAGCGGCACGGACAGATGAAAGGGGCTGATCCCGGGGAAGGCGAGGACGGCGGCGGTGCGCATGGCCCGATCTTATCGAAAGGTGTCATCAGGGCCACTCTTACCAGGAGAGAGATGCGGACACGATGGATGCATGACCGAGAACTCCGTGACCCTCACCCTCATCGGCGGCCCGACCGCGATCATCGAATACGCGGGCCTGCGCTTGCTGACGGATCCGACGTTCGACGCGCCGCGCAGTTACGAGGGCGGCATCGCGCTGCACAAGCTGAGCGGGCCCGCGCTCGGCGCGGACCAGGTGGGCGCGATCGATGCCGTGCTGCTCTCGCACGACCAGCACCCCGACAACCTCGACGAGGCGGGGCGCGCCTTCCTGCCCCGGGCCGGCGCGGTGCTGTCCACGCCGGAGGCGGCCGGACGCGTCGACGGGGTGACCGGCCTCGCGCCGTGGCAGGCGCTTCGGCTCGGCGCCGTCGAGGTGACCGCGGTGCCGGCGCTGCACGGGCCGGAGGGCGCGGAGGAGCTCTCCGGCACCGTGACCGGCTTCGTGCTGAGCGCGCCGGGGGCTCCCGTGCTCTACGTCTCTGGCGACAACGCCTCGGTCGAGGTCGTCGCGGCCATCGCGGAGCGGATCGGGCGGATCGACCTCGCCGTGCTGTTCGCCGGAGCGGCCAACGTCGGACGCTTCGGCGACGCGGATCTCACGCTCAACGCGCGCACCGCGGTCGCTGCGGCGCGGGAACTGGGCGATGCCGTGATCGTGCCCGTGCACGCCGAAGGCTGGCACCACTTCTCCGAGACCCGCGAGCGCCTCGTGCGCGAGTTCGGCTATGCGGGCCTCGCGGATCGGCTGCGCGTGCCGGAGGCCGGAGTGCTCCTCGCGCTCTGACGGCGCGGGCCGTCCGTGCCGGTCGAGGCCGTCGGTGCACGTCGAGGCCCCCTCTGCGCGTCGAGGCCCCCTCGCCGTCGCGCCTCCCTGAGGGGGCTTCGACGGTGCGAGGGGGCCTCGACGTGTTGTGGGCGCGGCTCAGCGCAGCAGTGCCTCGATCGGGCCGCGCACGAAGTAGATCACGAAGCCCAGCGTCACGATCCAGAGCAGCGGGCTGATCTCGCGGAGCTTCCCGGAGAACGCGCGCACGAGCACCCAGCTGATGAAGCCGGCGCCGATGCCGTTCGCGATCGAGTAGGTCATCGGCATCACCGCAACCGTGACGAAGACGGGGAACAGCGCCGAGAAGTCAGTGAGGTCGATGTGCCGGATCTGGCTCATCATGAGCGCCCCGACGATCACCAGGGCGGCGGCGGCGACCTCGGTCGGCACGATCGAGACCAGCGGTGTGAAGAACATCGCGACGAGGAACAGCAGACCGGTCACCATGTTCGCGAGCCCCGTGCGCGCCCCCTCGCCGATGCCCGCGCCCGACTCGATGAACACGGTGTTGGACGAGCCGGATGTGAGACCGCCCGCGACCGCGCCGACGCCCTCGACGATGAGCGCAGAGCGCAGCCGTGGGAACTCGCCCTTCTCATCGGCGAGCCCTGCCTCCTTGGAGAGCCCGGTCATCGTCCCCATGGCGTCGAAGAAGTTCGTGAACACCAGCGTGAACACCAGCATGAGCGCGGCGACGGCCCCGATCCTGCCGAAGGCGCCGAACAGGTCGACGTGCCCGATCAAGGACAGATCGGGGATCGCGATGAGGTTCTTCGGCAGCGTCGGCTCGGTCAGCCCCCAGCCGCCGGGGTTGATGGTGTCCCCGTTCACCTTCGGTCCGAGGTGCCAGATCGCCTCGACGATCACCGAGATGACGGTGCCGGTCACGAGGCCGATCAGGATCCCGCCCTTGACCCGCATCGCGACCAGGATCGCGGTCAGCAGCAGCGTGATCACGAAGATCAGGGTCGGCACGGTCGCGACCGAACCGCCGATGCCCAGCCCTACCGGCGGGGAGTCGCTCTTGGTGGAGGTCACGAAGCCGGCGTTCACGAAACCGATGAACGCGATGAACAGGCCGATGCCGACCGTGATCGCGATCTTCAGCTGCATCGGCACGGCCGTGAAGATCATCCGGCGCAGGCCCGTCGCGCTCAGCAGCACGATGACGAGGCCGTTGATGACGACCAGGCCCATCGCCTCGGGCCAGGTGACCTCGCCGACGACCGAGAACGCGAGGAACGCGTTGATGCCCAGCCCGGCGGCGAAGCCGAACGGGAGGCGGGCGATGAGGCCGAACAGGATCGTCATGACGGCGGCGGTGAGGCCGGTGACGGCGCTCAGCTGCGCGAAGCCGAGCTGCGTGCCGGCGATGTCCTTCGACGTGGACAGGATGATCGGGTTGAGGATCACGATGTAGGCCATCGTCACGAAGGTGACGACGCCGCCGCGGACCTCGGCGCCGACGGTGGATCCGCGCTTCGTGATCTCGAAGAAGCGATCGACCGCGTTCTTCGGCTCGGGAGTGGTCTGGTCGGACACGGGCGGGGGGACTGTTGTCATGGGGGACCTCCGCGGAAAACCGTATCGCCCGGAAGACCCTCCTGTCCTCACCGCGCCGATCCGCGTGCCCCGCCGGGCCCTCGGGTGTTGAGCACGTAGGCTCGAAGCCGTCATGCAACGCCTCCTCATCGTGCTCCTGGCGGCGGTCGATGCGATCGTCGCGGCGGCCATCGGCCTCGCCGTGCTACTCGCGCCCCTCGCGGTGATCTGGGCGGTCGCCTTCGGCACGAACGCCGACTGGGGCGCGCTCTGGCCGAGCGCCGCGACGCTGTGGCAGTTCGGCCACGGCGTCCCGCTCTCCGTCGCCCTTCCCGACGCGCTGGTGAGCGCGGTCGGTCTGGATCGGTCCGCGGCGTCCTTCGCCCTCTCCGTGCCACCGCTGCTGTTCCTCGGCTTCACCGCGATCTTCGCGGCGCGCTCCGGGCGCAGGGCAGCGCTCGCCGGATCCTGGATCGCCGGCGTCCTGAGCGGAACGGCGACGTTCATGGTGATCTCCGCGCTCGCGGCGCTGACCGGCGGACTCGGAGTGCTGAAGGCGCCGCTCTGGCTCGCGATCCTGTTCCCGCCGCTGGTGTTCCTCTGCGGCGCACTCGCCGGGGCCGTCGCGACGGCATGGAGTGAGGGCGACGGCGGCGTCATCGACCGCGTCCAGGACGCGCTGGACCGCTGGCCCGACTGGGCCCACGTGCCGGGCGAGATCGTGCGCGGAGCTGCGGCCGCCGTGGCCGGCGTCCTCGGAGCCGCGGGTCTCGCGGTGGCCATCGCCGGAATCGTCCGCGGCGGGCAGAGCGTGGCGCTGTTCGAGTCGCTCCGTGCCGACGGCCTCGGCGTGATCGTGATCGGCCTGGCTCAGCTCGCGTACCTGCCGACGCTCGTGGCCTGGGCGGTGGCGTGGATCGCGGGCCCCGGCTTCGCGATCGGCGCGGGCACCGCCGTCTCGCCCGCGGGTACCGTGCTCGGCGTCGTGCCAGGGGTGCCGCTGCTGGGTCTCGTGCCGGACAGCCCCTCGCCGTGGGCGCTCATCGTCGTGCTGGTGCCGATCGCCGCAGGGGCGTTCGCGGGATGGGTGATCCGCTCGCGTCAGGTGTCGGCGGGAGCGGAGGCCGGGATCGGATCCCGCGCGGCGACCGCCGTCGGGATCGCTGCGCTCGCCGGCGGATTCGGAGCGCTGCTCGCGGCGCTGTCGCATGGATCCCTCGGCCCGGGACGGCTCGCCGTCGCCGGACCTGATCCGGGTCCTGTGGCGCTCGCCCTCGGCCTCGAGGTCCTCGTCGGCGCCGCGATCCTGCTGCTCGCACCGCGCCGCCACGGCCACGTCGACGCGGCCTGGATCGACGACGAGCAGCACCGATCGGCGGACCGTCTCGCGTGATCGGCGGCCGGGGCCTCCCGGCTAGACTGTCTGGGTGCTGACGGTCGCCGTACTCATCTCGGGCACCGGCTCGAATCTTCGTGCCCTCCTCGACGCGGCCGCCGACCCCGGATTCCCGGCGCGCATCATCGTGATCGGGGCCGATCGCGAAGCCGACGGGCTCGCGCACGCCGAGGCCTTCGGGATCCCCTCCTTCGTGGTCCCGTGGGAAGCGTTCGACAGCCGTGGGGCATGGGGCGCGGAGCTCGACGCGCAGTTGAAGGTCTGGCGACCCGACCTCATCGTGCTCAGCGGGCTCATGCGCCTGCTGCCGCGCGACGTCGTGGCGGCTTGGACTCCGAACATCATCAACACGCACCCGGCGTTCCTGCCCGAGTTCCCCGGAGCGCACGGCGTGCGCGACGCGCTCGCGGCCGGCGCGAGCGAGACCGGCGCCAGCGTGATCGTGGTCGACGACGGCGTCGACAGCGGACCGATCCTCGCGCAGGAGCGCGTGCCGGTGCAGCAGGGCGACACCGAGTCCTCCCTGCACGAGCGCATCAAGCCCGTCGAGCGACGTCTGCTGATCGACGTCGTCCGCCGTATCGCCGAAGGTTCCCTCGAACTCGGCGCCCGCCCCCACGATCTCGGATCCCCGCGGCCGCTGGCCGCCGACGAGAACTGACGCCTACCCGGAAGGAAACCCGATGGCCGGTCCCGCCCACGACCCGTCCCTCTACCGCCCCCGCGATGCCGTGCGCATCCGTCGTGCACTGGTGTCCGTCAGCGACAAGACCGGCCTCGTGCCGCTCGCGCAGTCGCTCGCCGACAACGGCATCGAGATCGTGTCGACCGGCTCCACGGCACAGGCCATCCGGGACGCGGGCCTCGCGGTCACCGACGTCGCCGCTGTCACGGGCGTCCCCGAGATGCTGGACGGGCGCGTGAAGACGCTGCACCCGGCGATCCACGGCGGCCTGCTGGCCGATCTGCGCCTCGAGGACCACGAGCGTCAGCTCGCGGAGCGGGGGATCAGCCCGTTCGAGCTCGTCGTGGTGAACCTCTACCCGTTCGTGCAGACCGTCGCCTCCGGCGCTGTCGGTGACGACGTGGTCGAGCAGATCGACATCGGCGGTCCTGCCATGGTGCGCGCCGCCGCGAAGAACCACGCCAACGTGGCGATCGTGGTGTCGCCGGAGTCGTATCCGTCGCTCGTGCGCTCGCTCGACGAGGGCGGCACCACGCTCGCCCAGCGCCGTGAGCTCGCGGCCCGCGCCTTCGCGCACACGGCCGCCTACGACACGGCCGTCGCGCAGTGGTTCTCCGACGGCACGCTGTCGAGCGAGAGCGAGCTGCCAGAGCACCTCACGATCAACGCGGAGCGCCTCGCCACCCTGCGCTACGGCGAGAACTCGCACCAGCGCGCCGCGATCTACACGCGCGCGGGCGGACACGGCATCGCTCAGGCGACGCAGCTGCAGGGCAAGGAGATGTCGTACAACAACTACGTCGACGCCGATGCGGCCCTGCGCGCGGCGTACGACATGGTGCACCCTGCTGTCGCGATCATCAAGCACGCCAACCCATGCGGCATCGCGACGACGGCGCCCAACGCCCTGGATCCGATCGCGAGCGCGCACCTGCGCGCCCACGAGTGCGACCCGGTCTCGGCCTACGGCGGCGTGATCGCCGCGAACGGCACCGTGACGCTGAAGATGGCGGAGAACCTCAAGGACATCTTCACCGAGGTCATCGTCGCCCCGGCCTTCGAGCCGGCGGCGCTCGAGGTGTTCAAGGCGAAGAAGAACCTGCGCCTGCTGCAGCTGCCCGACGACTGGCAGCAGGAGCAGATGGACGTGCGTCTCGTCTCCGGCGGCCTGCTGCTGCAGGACGCTGACCGGTTCCCCGACGACATCGCTTCGGTCGCCAAGAACTGGGAGCTCGTCTCGGGCGAGCGCCCGGACGACCTCGAGATGGAGAATCTCATCTTCGCGTGGAAGGCATGCCGCGCCGTGAAGTCAAACGCGATCGTGCTGTCCAAGGGGAACGCCACGGTCGGCGTCGGCATGGGTCAGGTCAACCGCGTCGACTCGTGCCGCCTCGCGGTCGAGCGCGCCGGCGACCGCGCGGCCGGATCCGTCGCCGCCTCCGATGCGTTCTTCCCGTTCGCGGACGGCGCCCAGGTGCTCATCGACGCGGGGGTCACCGCGATCGTGCAGCCGGGCGGATCCGTGCGGGACGAGGAGGTCGTGGACGCCGCCCGTAAGGCCGGCGTGACGATGTTCTTCACGGGCGAGCGCCACTTCTTCCACTGAGCGCGGCGGGCCGCCCCGTCTGAACTCTGCAGGACGATTGCACGTCGGCAGGACGGATCCACGGATCCTGTCCTGCCGACGTGCAATCGTCCTTTGTTCTTGTGCCGAGGATCCCGGACGAGCGCGCACTGTCGTGTCCGATTTCCGCGAGCCTGCGGGATTCGGACGTGTCAGAGTGGAGGCATGAGCTTCCCCGGAATGACCTTCGACGAGCGGTATCGCGCGATCGACGCGCGAGACACCCGCTTCGACGGACAGTTCGTCACGGCCGTGCGCTCGACCGGGATCTACTGCCGTCCGAGCTGTCCTGCCCGCACTCCCAAGCCCGAGAACGTCACGTTCTTCCCGACCAGCGCCGCCGCGCACGAGGCCGGCTACCGCGCATGCAAGCGCTGCCTGCCGGAGGCGGCCCCCGGTTCGCCGGAGTGGAACCTGCGCGGCGACGTCGCCGCCCGCGCGATGCGTCTCATCGCCGACGGCGTCGTCGAGCGCGAGGGGGTGCCGGGGCTCGCCGCGCGGCTCGGCTACTCCTCGCGCCACCTCACGCGGCTGCTCGCAGGGGAGCTCGGGGCGGGGCCGCTCGCGCTCGCCCGCGCCCACCGCGCGCACACCGCCCGGATGCTGCTGGTCGGCACCGATCTGCCGATCGCCGACGTGGCGTTCTCGGCGGGGTTCGCGAGCGTGCGCCAGTTCAACGACACCGTGCGCGAGGTGTTCGGCCTCGCGCCGGGGGAGCTGCGCGCCCGGCGCCATGGGCGCGATGCGTCCGCCGCCGCGACCGCGGTGCCCGGTGAGATCGACCTGCTGTTGCCGTACCGCAAGCCGTTCGACGCGGACGGCCTGTTCGCGTGGATGCGCGCACGGGCACTTCCCGGCGTCGAGGAGGCCGGCGAGCGCCGCTTCTCGCGGCAGCTGCGCCTCGACGGCGGGCCTGGCTGGTTCGAGCTGAGCCTCGACGCCGCCGACCGCCTGCACCTGCGCGCCCGCCTGGCGCAGCTCGGCGACCTCGCGCCCCTCGTCGCCCGCGCTCGGCGCCTGTTCGACCTCGACGCTGATCCGCTGGCGGTCGACGCCGCGCTGTCCGCGCATGAGCCGCTCGCGCCCCTCGTCGCCCGCGTTCCCGGCATCAGAGTGCCCGGCGCGGCGGATCCGCACGAGATGCTCATCCGCGCGATGATCGGGCAGCAGATCACGGTCGCCGCGGCGCGCACCGCGCTGACCGCGCTCGCCCAGGAGCTCGGGGAGCGGGTCGGATCCGTCGACGACGCACAGGGGGAGAGGATCCTCTTCCCGACCATGGCCGCGATCGCCGAACACGGGCATGAGGTCCTGCGAGGCCCCGCGGCCCGGATCAGAGCCGTGACCGGCGCCGCCGCCGCCCTCGCCGATGGCTCGCTGCAGCTGACGCTCGGCGACGACGGCGAGGCCCAGCGCGCCGCGCTGCTCGCGATGCCGGGGATCGGGCCGTGGACGGCCGACTATGTGCGGATGCGCGTGCTCGGCGATCCCGACGTGTTCCTGCCCGGCGACATCGCCGCCCGCGCGGGTGCCGGCGGCGCGGGGCTCCCCTCCGAGGCCCGGCCCCTGGATGTCTGGGCTGCCCGCACGGCGCCCTGGCGCAGTTACCTCACCGCGCACCTGTGGCGCGCGGTGCCGCCGAAGGCTGCGAAGAACGGCGTGCTCGTTGCGAAAGCCGCGCGCACGCCGAGCGCGGTGGATGCCGACCCCCTGGGCGTCCGCACCCCGACCACCAAGACCACCCCGACCGCCAAGACCACCCCGACCGCCAAGACCACCCCGATCACGGAAGGTTCGAAATGACCGCCATCATCCAGACCATCGACACCCCCGACGGGCCGTTCACGATCCTCGCCGATGAGCAGGACCGCGTGCTCGCGTCCGGATGGACCGCCGACCACGAGGCGATCCTGCACCGCATCGCCGAGAAGAACCGGCCCACGGAGATCGCCGAGGGCGCCACCACCGCGGCCGCCGCCGTCACCGCGTACTACGCGGGCGATCTCGCGGCGATCGACACCGTCCAGGTGCGCCAGTTCGGCACCGGCATGCAGAGTGCCGGATGGGAGGTGCTGCGACGGATCACCCCGGGCGAGCCGCTCACCTACACCGAGTTCGCCGTCGCCCTCGGCAAGCCGGGCGCGGTGCGCCCCGCCGCCTCGATCTGCGCACGCAACGCACCCGCCCTGTTCGTGCCCTGCCACCGCGTGCTGCGCACGGACGGCACCCTCGGCGGCTTCGCCTGGGGCGAGGACGTCAAGCGTCGCCTGCTGGACCGGGAGGCCGCGCACGCGATCGCGGCGTGAGCGGAGCCGGATCCGTCGGCCCTGTGTCGCCCGCGCCCCCTCCTGTGATCCGCGCCCCCTTCTGGGGGCGGCGACAGGAGGGGGTGCGGACGCGCAGAGGGGGCTTCGACGTGCTGGCGGTGTTCCGGCCCGCGGACGAAGCTACGCTGGGGGAGCGATCCCGCCCGGATCGCTCGAGCCGGAGGATCCATGAGCCGCGCCCTTGTCATCATCGACATCCAGCGGGACTACTTCCCCGGTGGCGCTTTCCCGCTCGTCGCGCCGGAGGCTGCGGCGACGGCGGCCGCGCGCGTGCTGGAGGCGTTCCGCGCGGCCGGCGAGCCGATCGTCCACGTGCGCCACGTGTGGGATGCGCCGGATGCGACTTTCATGCGTCCCGGCACGGAGGGCATCGAGATCCATGAATCCGTCGCACCGGCGCCCGGCGAACCGGTGCTCGACAAGACAGAGCCGAACGCGTTCCTGGGCACCGACCTCGAGGAGAGGTTGGACGCGCTCGCTCCCGACGAGGTCGTCGTCCTCGGCATGATGACGAGCATGTGCATCGACTCGACGGTGCGCGCCGCCGCGGAGCGGGGGCATGCGGTGCGGGTCGTCGCGGACGCCTGCGCCGCCCCCGACCTCGCGTTCGGCGACCTCGCGCTGCCAGGGGCGCAGGTGCACGCGACCTTCCTCGCAGCCCTCGCAGACGGGTTCGCGGCGATCACGACGGCCGACGACCTGATCAGGGCAATGCGCCGGATCGGGTGATCTCAGCGGAGCGCCGTCGCGGACGAGGCTGCATCGCCCGACCGCGACGACGTGAGCGTCTGGCCGCCGGCACCAATGACGCTCGTCGCCGTCGTCCGACCGGATGAACCTCCCCCTCCGCGCTCGCCGTAGGCTCGGCCCGTTCGGAGGAGGACGATGCCTGACATCGAGGAGTTCACGGCCGCGCTGCGCGGTCGGCTGGGTGCCCTGCGGGGTGCGCATGGTGTGCCGGCGGTCTCGGTCGCACTCGCCGTCGGGGAGCACACGGCGACGGCCGCGGACGGGATCCTGAATCTCGGCACCGGAGTGCCCGCGACGACGGACGCCGTGTTCCAGATCGGCTCGATCACCAAGACCTTCACCGCGACGCTGGCGATGCAGCTCGTGGATGACGGACTGCTCGATCTCGATCGTCCGATCGGCGAGGTGCTGCCGGGGCTGCGACTCTCGGGCGCCCCCGCGGATCCGGGCATCACCGCTCGCCGGCTGCTCAGCCACAGCGGCGGATTCGAGGGTGACGTCTTCGATGACACCGGAGCCGGTGACGGCGCCCTCCGCGAGTACATCGGACTGCTCGGCGACCGCACGCCTCGGCTGTTCCCGCCCGGGGCGTTGTGGTCGTACAACAACGCCGGCTACTGCGTGCTCGGCAGGATCGTCGAGGTCTTCCGCGGTCAGAGCTACGAGAGCGTGCTTCGTGAGCGGATCCTGGAGCCGCTGCGGCTCCGTCATGCGGCCGTGGATGCCGCGGAGGCCATCCTGCAGCGCACCGCCGTGGGCCATCTGACGCCGACGGCCGGGACGATGCCCACTCCCACGCCGATCTGGTCGATGGGACGATCGAACGGCCCCGCCGGCTCGATGCTCGCCATGCGCGCGGCCGATCTGGTCGCCTTCGCGCGGATGCACCTGAACGGCGGTCGGGCGGCCTCCGGAACCCGACTGCTCTCGGCCGCGGGCGTCGCGGCGATGCGGACGAGCCAGGTGCGCCTGCCGGATATCGCCCAGGGCATCGGCTGGGGTCTCGGCTGGGAGCTCTTCGACCACACGGGCGTCGCCCTGTTCGGCCACGACGGCAGCACGATCGGTCAGTCGGCACTGCTGCGGATCGAGCCCGGGCACGGAATCGTCGTTGCCGTCCTCGCCAACGGCGGGGGAGCACGGGGTCTCGCCGCAGAGATCCTCGGCGATGTGCTGCAGGAGTTCGCCGGGGCTGCTCGTCCTGGACTCCCCGTCCCCTCCGGTGAGCCGCTCGGCGACACCCGGCGATGCGAGGGGCGCTACGCCTCGGCGACGAGCGAGACCGAGGTCGTGCGTAGGCAGGACGGCTCGCTGATGATGCATCGGGTGCCCATCGGCGTGGCCGCGGAGGTGGGGGATCCGTCCTATCGCACGGCACTCGCGCGCTGGCGCGGCGACGTCTTCCTGCCCGTCGAGGCGGAGGGCGGCGTACGCCGGCCGGTGGCCTTCCTCGGCGACGACGGGTCTGGTCGCGCGCAGTTCCTGCACGCGGGCAGGGCGGATCGGCGGGTGTCCTCGTGACCGTGCTGCCCTTCGCGAGAGCCCTGCATCGGCGCGCCGTGGTCGCGGACGCCCACAACGATCTGCTCTGCGCCGTCGTGGCACGCCCGTCCGAGCGCTGGGGGAGCTTCTTCCGGGAGCGCTGGCTGCCGCAGCTCGAGGCGGGCGGCGTGGACCTGCAGGTGCTCCCGGTCTTCATCGAGGATCCGTACCGCCCTGAGGGGGCCCTGCGCCGCACCCTGCGCATGATCGAGGCCGCTCATCGCCTCACCGAGGAGAACGCCGGACGCGTCGCCCTGTGCCGTTCCGGCGAAGACGTCGACCGGACGATCGCGGACGGGCGGATCGCCCTGGTGCTKGCGCTCGAGGGCATGCCGGGGCTCGACGCCGACGTCGAGCTGATCACGACGATGCACCGCCTCGGAGTGCGCGTCGGCTCGCTGACCCACTTCGGCCGCGGCGCCTTCGCGGACGGATCCGCGGAGGACGCTGCCCGCAGCCGGCTCACCGGCGCGGGGGTCGCGGCGGTGAGCGAGATGGAGCGGACCGGGATGCTCGTCGACCTCAGCCATCTCGGCGCCGCGGGCGTCTCGCACGTGCTGGAGATCGCGACCCGCCCTGTCATCGCGACGCACTCCTCGGCGCGGGCGCTACGCGACCACCATCGCAATCTCTCGGATGAGCACCTGGCCGCGATCGCCGCGGGCGGCGGCGTGATCTGCGCGAACTTCTTCGCGCCGTTCCTGGACGACGAACCCGCCACGATCGACCGGCTCGTGGATCACCTGGAGCACATCGCGGCGATCGCGGGGAGCGAGCACGTGGGCCTCGGGCCCGACTTCGTCCAGGAGGTCATCGCCGAGACCACGCCGCCGTGCTGTGCGGTCACCGAGGTGCAGGGCGTCCCCGCCGATGTGTATCTGCCGGGGCTCGAGGGGCCCGAGGGCCTGCCTCTGGTCACGGWGGCGCTGCTGCGCCGCGGGTGGGCCGAGGCCGATATCCTCGGCGTGCTCGGCGGAAACCTGCAGCGGCTGTTCCGAGAGCAGCTCGGACGACCCTCGGTCCGCTGAGACCTCCGGAGGGTGCGAATCGTCCCGAAGAACGAACGGGGAATGCTCGGTTCGATCGAGTGGACGAACCCGGCGCGACCGCAGTGTCGCAGGATCATGGAAGAACAGGGCCGGCCGCGTGGAGCGGCAGGCGCAAGGGAGCGCGCAATGCTGACGATTCGAGACCTTTCGGTCGAGATCCGCGCGGGAGAACGGACCGTGCGTCCGATCACCGGCGTCGATCTCGACCTCGCGCGCGGCGAGACGCTCGGCATCGTCGGCGAGACCGGATCGGGAAAGTCGATGACCGGCCTGTCGATCATGGGGATGCTGCCTGGCGGATCCGTGATCACGAGCGGCTCCATCCGGTTCGACGGCGAGGAGCTCGTCGGCGCGGATCCGCATGCGTACCGGGCGCTGCGCGGGCGCCGGATCTCGATGGTGTTCCAGGATTCGCTGACGGCGCTGAACCCCACGAAGCGTGTGGGTGACCAGGTCGCGGAGCCCTTGCAGCTGCACGGCCTGGCGCGCAGGTCCGAGGCGCTGCGCCGGGCCGAGGAGATGCTGGCCCTGGTCGGCATCCCGCGACCGTCCGAGCGCATGCGCGACTATCCGCACCAGCTCTCCGGCGGCATGCGCCAGCGAGTGATGATCGCGATGGCCCTCATCACCGAACCCGATCTGCTCATCGCCGATGAGCCGACGACCGCCCTCGACGTCACGATCCAGGCCGAGATCCTGGACCTGCTGGGCCGGCTCAAAGAGCAGCTCGGCATGGCGATGATCCTCGTCACGCACGACATGGGCGTGGTCGCCCGTCACGCCGACCGGGTGGGCGTCATGTACGCCGGACGCCTCGTGGAGACCGGTCCGACCCGGTCCCTCTTCCGGAGCACGCGGCACCGCTACACCCGCGCGCTGCTCGACTCGATCCCGTCGCTCGAGCAGGATCGCGGCGTCGAGCTGTTCTCGATCCCCGGCTCGCCGCCGGATCCCGCTGAGACGGTTCCCGGGTGCCGTTTCGCGCCGCGCTGTGCGGCCGCCACGGATCGCTGCCGGACCGAGCGCCCGCCGCTCGAGGGCGAGGGAGGGCATGTCTTCGCCTGCTGGAACCCTGTCTCGGGCGCGTCGGCGGTGGCACCGGGCCGATCGCTTCCGCCCGCACCCGCGGAGGCGGGGTCCGCGGAATCCCGGCTCGAGGTGATCGATCTCGTGCAGGAGCATCCCGTCTCCGGCTGGGCTCCGAGGGGTCGCCGGCGCACGGTCAAGGCGGTCTCCGGGGTGAGCTTCGCCGTGCGGGCGGGGGAGACCCTCGGCCTCGTCGGAGAGTCGGGGTGCGGCAAGTCGTCGCTCGGACGCATGCTCGTCGCGATGGACCGGCCCACGGCGGGAGAGGYGCGACTCGAAGGGGCGAAGATCTCCGGCGTGAGCCGGCGCGAGCTCAGCGCCCGCCGAGCGAAGTTGCAGATGATGTTCCAGGACTCCGGCGCCGCCCTCGACCCGAAGATGACGATCGGCACGATCCTGCGCGAGCCGCTCACGATCCAGGGCGTCGGCACCGCGGCCGAGCGCACCGAACGGGTGACCGCGCTGCTCGACAGCGTCGGCCTCGGCCCGTCGATCCTGGAACGGTATCCGCACGAGCTCTCCGGCGGGCAGCGCCAGCGCATCGGGCTCGCCAGGGCTCTCGCGCTCGACCCTGACGTCCTCGTCGCCGATGAGCCGGTGAGCGCCCTGGACGTCTCGATCCGTTCGCAGGTGCTCAACCTCATGCGCACGCAGCAGCGTGAGCGCGGGCTCAGCAGTGTCGTGATCTCGCACGACCTCGCCGTCATCCGCTACCTCTCCGATCGGGTCGGGGTGATGTACCTCGGCAAGATCGTCGAGGTCGGGGCGACGGACGAGGTCTACGAGCGGCCGGCGCACCCGTACACCGCCGGCCTGCTCGCGGCCGTGCCGATCGCGGATCCGGATGCTCCGGCGCAGGACGGCGCGGGGCGCGTGCGCGGCGAGCTGCCGAGCCCCCTGGATCCCCCCAGCGGCTGCCGGTTCCGCACGCGATGCCCGCTCGCGACCGAGCTGTGCGCGACCGTGGAGCCGACGCTGGAGGCGGTCGGCGCCGGCCATGATGTCGCCTGTCACTTCCCGCTGCAGCCCAAGACCGGTGAGAAGGGCGACGCGCAGACCCTTGAAGCGGACCCGACCGAGACGGAGGCGGCGGCATGATCTCGTACCTGCTGCGGCGGATCCTGATCTCGCTGCTGGTGCTGATCGGCATCTCGATCGTGATCTTCGTGATGCTGCATTTCATCTCCGACAGCCCGGGTCGCGTCGTGCTCGGACCGCAGGCCTCGGCCGCCGCGGTCGAGGCGTTCAACCGCGAGAACGGCTTCGACCGCCCGCTGTTCGCACAGTACGTCGACTACGTCGTGCAACTGCTGCACGGCGACCTCGGGCGCTCGTACAAGCTGAACGAGGAGGTCTCGGTGCTGTTCGCGCAGAACGCCGGACGCAGCGCGGTGCTCTCCTTGTCCGGCCTCGTGATCGCACTGCTCATCGCGATCCCGCTCGGGATCGTCCAGGCCGTCCGACGCAACACCATCGTCGACCGCGCCGCCACCGGCATCGCCTATCTGCTCTATGCGACGCCGTCGTTCCTCGTCGCGCTCCTGCTGATCGCGCTGCTCAGCCAGCTCGTGCCGCTGTTTCCGGCGGAGGCCTCGCAGTCCACCTCGCCCTGGGTCGTGTTCACCGATCCGCGCGCGATGGCGCTCCCGCTGATCACCCTCGCCCTCACGAACGTCGTCGTCTTCTCGCAGTATCAGCGCTCCGCAGCGCTCGAGCAGCTCGGCATGGACTACATCAAGGTCGCCCGCGCCAAGGGAGCCCCGGAGCGGATCGTGCTGATGCGGCACCTGTTGCGCAACGCCTGCATCCCGCTGATCACCCTCGTCGGCGTCATGATCCCGACGCTGCTGGCGGGCAACCTCATCGTCGAGTCGGTGTTCAACTACCCCGGTCTCGGCCTCCTGTTCCTGAACAGCCTGCACCGGGAGGACTATCCGGTGCTGCTGGCCTACACCCTCATCGGTGGCGCCCTCACCGTGCTGGGCAATCTCCTCGCCGACCTCGTGGTCGCACGCGCGGACCGACGGATCGAGCTGAGCAGATGACCACCGCACACCCAGAGCTGTCCGAGAAGACCGAGGCCATCGTCCAGGCCGCGACCACGGCGCGACCTCTCCCGGCCCGCGCCGTGCTGCGTGCGCTGCGGCGCAGCCCGATGGCGGTGGCGGGGGCGTCGCTGCTCGCGCTGCTCGTGCTGTTCAGCTTCGTGGGACCGCTGCTGTATCCGACGAACCAGACCGACGTGAACCCGCTCGACGCGCTCCTGCCGCCGGGCGAGGGCTACC
The DNA here is from genome assembly GCF_056397105.1 of Microbacterium sp. 05N427. Lineage (NCBI taxonomy): Bacteria > Bacillati > Actinomycetota > Actinomycetes > Micrococcales > Microbacteriaceae > Microbacterium > Microbacterium sp. 05N427. The sequence goes on along the minus strand of NZ_JBFTMT010000024.1, from coordinate 16,980 downwards.
CGCTCGGCACCGATCCGAACGGCTTCGACGTACTGGGCCGGCTCATGCTGGGCGGGCAGGTGTCGCTCGAGATCGGTCTGCTCGCCGCGGTCTTCGCGACCACGCTCGGCACGATCTACGGCGCCGTCGCGGGGCTCGCCGGCGGCGTCGTGGACGGGATCATGATGCGGTTCGTGGACGTGCTGCTCGCGATCCCGTTCCTGTTCTTCGTGCTCATCATCGCGGCGCGATTCACCGCGACCCCGCTCACGCTGAGCCTCGTCATCGGCGGCTTCTCCTGGCTCGTGTCGGCGCGGCTCATCCGCGGCGAAGTGCTGTCGCTGCGGGTGCGCGAGTTCGTGCAGGCCGCGCGGCTCATGGGCGCGGGGGATCGCCGGATCATCTTCACGCACCTCATCCCGAACACGTTCGGCGTGATCATCGTGAACCTCACCTTCCAGGTCGCCGACGCGATCCTCGTGATCGCCGCGCTCGGATTCCTCGGCTTCGGGCTGAGCTATCCGGTCACGGACTGGGGCAGTCAGCTCTCGAGCGGCGTGGCCTACATCGCTGCCGGCAACTGGTGGCTCATCTACCCCGCGGGGCTGTGCATCGTGCTCGTGGTGCTCGGGCTGAACCTGCTCGGCGACGCGTTGCGCGACGTGATGGATCGGCGACGATGACCCGGCGCCGGGGTGTGTGTGTCCAGACAGGCGCGCCTCGCTGAAACTGTCCGGATGTCTGAACCGGCGGCTACCGGGGTCCTGCACTCTCGAAGCACGAGGATCCGAGTCGTCGTGGGCCCGCCCTGATCCGCACCACCCGACCGGCCCCCCGAAGAACCCGAAGAACCCGAAGAAGGAGCACAGCATGAACGCGCAGGTTCCCCGGAGGCGACGAAGCCTCCTGATCGCGCTCACGGTCGCGGCCGCGCTGATCACGACCGGTTGCACCGCCGGCGCCACCAAAGTCGACCCGTCGCAGTACCGCACCATCCCCGCGGCGAGCGGCAAGGCCGTCGACGGCGGGGTCGTCACGATCGCGATGACGCCGGGCCTCGCGCCGAACTACATCTTCCCGTACCCGCCGGCCGCGGCGAACGGCGCGGTGATCGGGAACGACCTGCTGTGGCGGACGCTCTACCGGGCCGACGTCGACGGCAAGAGCAATGCCGACACCAGTCTCGCCGCGGCGCCGAGCTACGCCGGCGACGGCCGCACCGTGACGATCACGATGAAGAAGAACAGCTGGTCCAACGGCAAGCCCGTCACCGCCGGCGACGTCGTCTTCTCGCTCGACATCCTCAAGGCCGCCGTCGCGCAGAGCGCAGCCAACTGGGTGTTCTACACGCCGGGGCAGTTTCCGGATGGAGTGACCGCGTCCGCCCAGGGATCCGACACCGTCGTGCTCACTCTCGAGAGGGCGTACAACCCCGCCTACCTGGAGTCGCTCCTGCAGCAGCTCGTCGTCATCCCTTCGGCGGACTGGAGCATCGCAGCGACCGGGGGACCGGTGCTGGACTACACGGATCCCGGGAACGCGAGCGCGATCTACACGTTCCTCACCGCACAGTCCTCCGACCAGGCCACGTTCGCCACCAACCCGCTGTGGCAGGTCGTGAACGGTCCGTATTCGCTGAAGAGCTTCGAGCCGACGACCGGTTCGTTCTCGTTGGCGCCCAACAAGGCCTACACGGGCCCGGGGAAGCACACGCTCACGCAGGTGGACTTCAAGGCGTTCACCTCGGCCGCGGCGATCTACAACCAGTATCAGGCCGGCACGATCACGGTCGGGCGCTTGGACTCCAGCTATTCCTCCAAGATCGAGGACCTGCGCAAGAAGGGCTACAACGTGTACGCGGCCCCGGCCCCCGCCCGTTCGGATCCGCTCGTGATCAACTTCGCGAACACCGCAGGCGGCTTCGACAAGATCATCGCCCAGCCCTACATGCGCCAGGCGCTGCAGCACCTCGTCGATCAACCCGGCTACATCAAGAGCCRCGGCATCTACAACGGCGCCGCGAGCGAGAACTACGCCACGGTCGGCCTGGGGTCGGCCTTCCCACCCGACTTCGGCGACAAGGCGCCGTACCCGTTCGATCCGAAGGCGGCGGAGAAGCTGCTGACCGCACACGGCTGGAAGGTCGACAAGTCCGGCACCACATGCGAGAAGCCGGGGACGGGATCCGACCAGTGCGGCGAGGGCATCGCACAGGGGCAGAAGATCTCGTTCACTCTCGCCTCCGCGAGCTCGCCGAGCTACGTCGGCGCGCGTGACCTCGCGTTCTCCTCGGAGGCGAAGAAGGTCGGGATCGACGTAAAGGTCCTCTCGAAGTCGCTGAACTACATGTACGAGAACTACACGAACCCCGGAGCGCCGGCGAACACGAACGAGTGGGCCATGCAGGACAGCGGCCCACTGGTCACGGGCTCGTACCCGACCGCGAACAGCGTCTTCAACACCGACGGCAGCTTCAACCTCGGCAGCTACAGCGATCCCGCGGCGGACAAGGCGATCGAGGCGAGCGTGTTCGGGTCCGACCCGAAGGCGCTGAGCGCGGAGACGACCCTGCTGTCGAAGGACCTGCCTGCGCTGTTCCTGCCCACCCCCGACAACCTCATCGTCTGGAAGAGCACGCTCGCCGGTCCGCCTGACACGTTCGAGGGCCTGCTGAAGTTCATCTACTCCCCTGAGCAGTGGTACTTCACCGAGAAGCAGAAGTAACCGTTCCGTAGACGGGGCCGGTCGAAGGAGGCCGGTCCCCTCGCGGTGAGAGGATCATCCCCGATGAACGAGAGCGCTCGGACGTACGCCCGCCCGCTGCCGACCCCCGGCGAACCCTGGGACGCTTCGATCGTGCGCGATCTGATCGGTGACGCGCGGATCGTGCTGCTCGGCGAGGGTGCGCACGGGATCGACGACTTCGCCAGGCTCGGTGACGGGTTGTTCCGCACGCTCGCGACCGCGCTCGGGTTCACCGCCTTCGTCCGGGAGTCGGGCTTCGCGGAGGGGCTGACGGTGGACGCCTGGATCCAGGGCGGTGCGGGCGAGGTCGAGGAGACCGCCCGCACCGGGATCACCTACGGTTTCGGCGAGTCCGACGCCGTCAGGACCCAGCTGACGTGGATGCGCGCGGAGAACGCACGTCGTCGGGGATCGGAAAGGCCGCCCTTGCACTTCTGGGGGATGGATCTGCCCGGCTCTTCCACCTCGCCGGGCGCGGCCGTGCGGGCATGCCTCGAACGGATCCCCGCTCGCGAGGGCGATGAGGAGCTGCGGCGCACGACCGATCTCGGCGGGCGCACCGCGGCCGCGATCGCCTGGGACGGCCTGGACGACGAGGCGCGGGATCGGATCCGCGACGGCATCACCGGCCTGTGCGCGCGAGTGGACCACGACGGCGACGACATCGCACGGCGCAGCGCGGCGACGCTCGGCGCGTTCCTCGCGGAGCTCTCCTGGGACGGCGAGTCCGGCGCGTACCCGCGCGAACAGCTCATGGCTGACACCGTGTCCTGGATCGCGGAGCGCGAGGAGCGGATCCTGGTGCTGGCGCACAACGCGCACGTGCGCCGCGAGCCGTTGCACGCCAGACCCGCGCTCGGCACGATCCTGCACGAGAGGTTCGGCGACGCGCTGCGGGTGATCGGCATGACCTACGGGCACGGACCGGTCGTGTCGTTCGCGGAGCGCTCGCCGCGCCCGTTCGACTGGGAGGCGACGCTTTCGGAGCGGGATCCTGCACCGGGCTCGCTCGAACACGCGCTGGATCCGCTCGGCGACGTGCTCGTCGACCTGCGCACGGCGCCCTCGGCGCTGTGGGATGGGATCGAGGGCACGTACGCGGGCGGCGAGATCGATCCTCTCGTCGACGTGGCGACCGCGTTCGACGCGATCGCGCACCGGCGCAGGGCTTCGCTCGTTCCGGGACATTTCGAGCGGCTGCGGGCCGAGTTCGAACCCGGCGCCCCCCTGGCCGATGCCGTGCCCCAGGTCTCCGCGACGATGGTAGCCGCGGCGCGAGAGGACGCCGAATGAGCGCCGCACCGATCGCCCGCGCGGAGGACACGGTGGAGATCGTCGCAGGCATCGCGGTGCCGGATCCGTATCGCTGGCTCGAGGCCGACGCCTCGGCGCCGGGCGAGGTGGCCGACTGGCAGCGGGCGCAGGCGGCCCACGCCGAGGAGATCATCTGGTCGGGCCACGACCGCGATGCGATCCGCGCCGTGGTCGAGCGCAGCCACACGGGCGCCTGGCCGGAGTTGCCCCGCAGCGCGGGCGGGCACTGGTTCCGCCCCGAGGGGCGCGTCCTCCTGGTCGCGGACGAACCTTACGGCCCTGGTCGCACCCTCGTGGACCTCACCCGCTTCGACGGCCCGGGGCGCACGGCGGTGCTCAGCTGGTTCGCCCCTTCGCCGGATGGCGCGGTCCTCGCGCTCGGCGTCTGCACCGACGGCAGCGAGCACAACAGGGTCGAGCTCGTCGATGTGCAGACGGGCGTGCTGCGCGACGACGCTCCGCCGGAGCTGCTGCACAGCTCGTGGGGCGGCGRGATCTCGTGGTTCCCCGGCAGCACGGGCTTCGCGTTCCTCGGCCTCAGCAGCACCGCTCACGACTTCCGCCAGGTCGTGTACCGCCGGATGCTCGGCGCTCATGGCCCTTCCTCGATCGAGGACGTGCCGGTGCCGGAGGGCTCCCGTGAATACACCAGGATCCAGTTCTCGATGAACGGACGCTGGGCGGTCGCCGCCCACCGGGTCGGCACGCCGTTCCCCGTCGCCGTGCGCGATCTCGCCGATCCCGATGCCGAGTGGAAGCCGTTCCTCGCTCCGGGGCCCGAGACCGTCGTGGGGCACATCGTCGGGGACCGGTACGTCGCCGTGACCGACCTGGACGCGCCGCGGCGCCGGCTCGTCTCGATCCCGCTGGACGCCGCCGATCCGGCGGATCCGTCCGGCTGGACCGAACTCGTACCCGAGGGCGACGCAGTGCTGCGCGCGGTTCTCCCCGTGGGCGATGCGCTGTACCTCAGCGAGTTCCACCGCACCGCCGCGCGGGTGCGGATCCTGGACGCGGACGGCGCGGAACGGGGCATCGTACCCCTGCCAGGCCAGGGCGCGCTCGCCGCGTCGTTCTTCCCGCTCACCGGTCTCGCGGCCGAGAGCAGAGACGGATCCTTCCTCTTCGCGTTCTCGACGCTCACCTCGTCCTGGGGCGTCTACCGGCATCGTCCGGGCGGCGCGCTCGAGGTGCTTCAGGAGCCGGAGATCGTGATCGATGCGACCGTGGAGATGCGCGAGGCGACCGCGCTCGACGGCACCGCGATCCCGTACCACGTCGTGCACCCGCGCGGCTCCGCGGGCCCGGCTCCCGTGCTGATCTCGGCGTACGGCGCGGCGGGCATCCCCACCCTTCCGCAGTACCAGCCGGATCTCGCGGCGTTCCTCGCCTCGGGCGGCACAGTCGTGCAGGCGTACCTGCGCGGAGGCGGAGAGTTCGGCAGCGCCTGGTTCCGCGCCGCGGATCGGGAACGGCGCGGAACCCGCGACGGAGATCTGATCGCGGTGGCCGAGCACGTGGTCGGAGAGGGCATCGCCGCCCCCGGCCGGCTCGCGCTCACCGGCGGTTCGGACGGCGGCCTCATGTGCGGCAACGCGATCACCGCGCGCCCGGATCTGTGGTGCGCGGTGCTGCCGCGCGCCCCGCTGCTCGACCTCGTCGGCGGGTTCCGCAATCCGTATCTGAAGTTCGTGATCCGCAAGGCCTGGGGCGATCCCGATGATCCGGTCGATGTGGCCCGCATGATCTCGCTCTCTCCGTACGAACGCGTGCGCCCGGCCGAGTATCCGCTGCTATACGTCGAGGCGGGGGCGAACGACCCGCGCTGCCCTCCGTGGCAGGCGCGCAAGTTCGTCGCGCGGATGCAGGCGGCCCAGCGCGGGCCGGCTCCGATCCTGCTGCATGTCTACGAGCACGCGGGGCACGGATCCGGAACGGGGCACGACGTGATCGTTGCCCAGGACGCGGCGTGGCTGGCGTGCCTCCTGGGCGCGCTGGGTCTGCCGGACCCTGTCGTGGCGGTTCCTGATCCGCGTCCCTGAGGCGGATCCGGCCGAGACGGATACGGACCCGCGGTGCCGCTCAGCGCTCGGGGTTGATGGCCCGCAGGCGCAGTTGCATCATCGCGCCGAAACGGGCGTTCGGGTCGTCGAGGTCGATCCGGCCGACCTCCGCGACGCGGCGCAGGCGATAGCGGAACGTGTTGGGGTGCACGAACTTCGCGGCCGCGGCGACGCCGACGTCTCCGAAGGCGTCGAGCCAGGCCTCGAGCGTCTCGGTGAGGCTGCTGCCGTGCGTCTCGTCGTAGGCGAGCAGTCGTGCGAGCGGCCCGGACGGGATGTCCCGCGCAGGCCCCACGAGTTCGAGCAGGAGGGCCTCGGCGTGCACCTCGTCGAGGCGGGCGACCTGCCGGTCCACAATGCCGGCCCGCAGCACCCGCAGCGCGCGGTCCGCGCTCGCCCGGGAGCGGGGGAGGAGCGCGGTCTCCGCGACCACGATCCCGACTCCGATGAGCGGCCGCAGGGCGGAGCGGATCCTGGCCAGGAACTCCGTCGCCACGCGTACGGCGCTGTCGCCCTCATCATCGGCGTCCGCCGCGGATGCGAGCGGCAGCACCCCATAGGCCACGTCGCCCACGAGGCCCGAGACCGAGCGAGGGTGCGCGAACGACAGATGCACGGCGAACGCATCGGCCACGCGCTTGCGTTCCGCGGCGAGGTGCGCGTGCGAGAGCTGCTCGCGGGCGGGATCGTGCAGGGTCAGCGCCAGCACGACACACGCTTCCTCGCGCAGGCCGAGCCGATGCACAGCCTCCCCGGCGGAGGGGCCGCCGCCGAGCGCGGTGCGCAGCAGTTCCGCACGCAGCCGGCGCTCGACGTCGGCGTCCGTGCGCTGCCAGACCATGTGCATCGCGACGAGCTTCGCGGCGTCGTGCAGAGAGGCGCTCCGCTCGGCGGTGAGCGCGCCCGCGGTCCAGATCGTGCCGAGCACCTCGTCCCCGGCGCGCACGGCGATCGCGGTGCGCACCTCGTCGCCGGCGGATCCGGTGGCGACCTCGACGGGCCACTCGCTCCGGGCGATCTGGGCGAGCGTCCCGCTCTCCTCGAGCGCCCGCACGTCCTGAGACGGCAGCGGGCGCGCGCGGATGCCCGGAGCGCGCTGCTGCTCCGGGCCGTTCGAGAAGGCCAGCAGCTGCGCGTTGCGGTCCTCGATCGTGACGGGCGATTCCAGCAGTGCCGCGATCGCATCCGCCACGGCGAACAGATCGCCCGCGAGGATTCCGCCGAAGGTGACCGGCCGCGCCTCGTCCGGATCGCCCGGCGTCATGAGCGAGCGGAGCATGCCGGCCAGGTGCGCCCAGGTCGTGCTCGGGTTCAGGGCGAGCACCACGACGCCCGTGGCCTCGGCCTCCGTGCGCAGTGCGTCGTCGGCGGTGAACGGCGCGCGCACCACGAGGGCGGTGACGCCGGCCTGCGCGAGCAGGGGGAGCAGGTTCCGCACGAGCGCGGGATCCTCCACTCCGACTCCCATCACGAGCGAATTGCGAGGGGCGTCGGGCTCGTCACGGGGATCGTGGATCACGATCGCCTCGATCGTGCGCTCGCGGGAGACTCTGCCGCAGACGATGGTGAGCAGAGTGGTGTCCAGCGCCTCGAGCACGCGCACCAGGGTGACCTGCGGGCGATGGTTCATCGGGGGCACCTTCGCGACGCTAGCACGCGTCGAGAGCGGCTTCCGGGGCCCTCCGGCACGGTCTCGCGCGTGCCAGGGTGAGCCCGGAAGGCTGCGCCGCCGCCGCCCGCTCCGCCGCCCGTTCCGCCGCTCATGATGCGAGCGGGATCCAGGCGCGCGAGATGGTCACCTCGTCGAGCACCGCGGCATCGGGCGTCACGCCGATGCCCGGCCCCGTGGGCACGGTCATATGCCCGTCCTCGAGCCGGAACGGCGGCGTCAGATCGGTCTCGTAGTAGCGCTCGGAGGCCGACGTGTCGCCGGGCAGGGTGAAGCCCGGGAGGGCGGCGAGCGCGAGGTTGGCGGCGCGGCCGACCCCCGTCTCCAGCATTCCGCCGCACCACACCGGAACGCCGTGCGCGACGCAGAGGTCGTGGATCCGGCGGGACTCCAGATAGCCTCCGACGCGACCCGGCTTGATGTTCACGATGCTGCAGGCCCCGAGTTCGATCGCCTGCGCGGCGTGCTCTGCGGACAGGATCGACTCGTCCAGGCAGATCGGCGTGCTGATCCGCCGCGCCAGCATCGCGTGGCCGGCGAGGTCATCGGCGGAGAGGGGCTGCTCCAGCAGCGACAGGTCGAACGCATCCAGCCCGGCCAGGTGCTCGACGTCGGCCCGGCCGTAGGCCGCGTTCGCATCGACCTGGAGCAGGATGTCGCCGAAGCGCTCGCGGACGGCGCGGACGGGCTCCAGATCCCAGCCGTGCTCGATCTTCAGCTTGATCCGCACGTATCCGTCGGCGAGGTACCCGTCGACGGCGTCGAGCAGCGCGGGGATCGTCGGGGTGATGCCGACGGAGACGCCACAGGCGACCCGGTCCTTCACCGCGCCGAGGTGGTAGGAGAGCGGCACATCGCGTGCGCGGAGGTCTGCGTCCAGGATCGCGGTCTCGAGCGCGGACTTGGCCTGGCGATGGCCCTTGAAGGGCGACAGGACCCCGGCGACCCGGTGCGGATCCAGATCGGCGCTGCCGCTGAGCGCCGGCACGAGTACGTCGGAAAGCACTGCGGCCGCCGCCGGCGTGTACTCCGAGCTGTAGAGCGGCAGCGCGCTCGCGCCGCACTCGCCCCAGCCCTCGCCGTCGGCCCCGACCGCTCGCACGAGCATCGCCTCGCGCACCGTCTCGGTGCCGAACGAGGTGCGAAACGGCGATACCAGCGGCATCCGGATCGTGCGGATCTCCACGCCCTCGAGCTTCATGACTTCTTCTTCCTGTCGATGATGTACCAGCCCGCGCGATCGAAGCCGCGCACGGTCGCGCCGTCTGCGAGCAGCGCGCCCATGACGTCGCGCAGGGCGAGGCGCCAGTCGGCGGCGCGCTGCGGATCCGTCTCGCGCATGCCCTCGATGTCGGCCGGGACGCCGACCAGCACCGTTCCGCCATCGAGCGCGCCGAGTCGCGGGGCATCGCCGTCGTCGGGCTGCAGCGCGACGACGGCGCCGTCGGCCAGGGCCGCGGCCGCCTCGACCATGAGCGGGCGGTGCTCTGCGGCAGCGACGACCTGCGGGGAGCGCAGCTCCCAGCGCACCAGGATCCGGTCGGTCTCGTCGCCGCGGTTGATGCTGTCGTCCAGGGAGCCGTAGAGGCGCGGCAGGTACGTGCCGACCGAGGCGGCCAGCTTGCCGAGGTTGAAGTGTGCGTTGCGGCGGATGAGGGGATCGTAGGTCCACGTGATCGTGTCGATGTCGCGGTGCAGAGCCCAGGCGCGCTGATGCAGCTTCAGGGCGAAACCGAGGTGCCGGCCTCGCGCGCGCGGGATCGTTCCGGCGATGTGGCTGTGCAGGGTGCGCGCGGCGGGCGGGCCGAAGAAGCCGAAGCAGGCGCCGACGAGGTGGCCCCCTTCCGCGGCGTCGTCGAACGCGCCGGAGACGTAGTTGCCCGCCTGCACGAGAGCGCGAAGCATGTCGGCGGTGACCGGCGGGTTCGTCGGACCCGTGTCCCAGATGCCCTCGTACAGGGCGCGCACGGCCGCGAGCTCCCGGACGTCGGCGAGCAGTCGGATGTCGACGCCCGACGTCGCCTCGGCCGCCGCTGCCGCGCGGTCGGCGCCCTCTGTCACATTGTCCTGCTCTCCGGTGACGACGGCGGCGGTCCCGCTCATCGTGCGGAAGCCGTGATCGGCATGGAGGCGGTCGGAACGGGTGACGCGGATGCGGTCGGAACCGGCGACGCGGAAACGGTCGGAACCGGCGGGATCGGCGGCGTGGAGCGGATGTCCTCGATGAGGCCGGCCAGCAGACGCGTCCGCGGCTCCAGCTCGGCGATCAGCACGTGCTCGTGCGCGGCGTGCGCACCGCCGCCGACCGCGCCGAGGCCGTCGAGCGTCGGGGTGCCGACGCCGGCGGTGAAGTTGCCGTCCGAGGCCCCGCCCACGCTGACGCCGGTGAGCGGCGGCAGCGCGAGGCGGTCCGCGACCCGCTCCGCCCGCCGGAAGAGCTCGGCGGAGGAGTCCGCGGCGAGCGGGAAGCGGTTGATGCCGCCATCGACCACGACGCGGGCGCCGTCGATCCGCGGGGCGAGCGCGAGCATCCCGGCGTGCACCCGCTCCTGCTCCGCCCCGGAGAGGGCGCGCACATCGACCGAGAACGAGGCCTGCGCGGGGACCGTGTTCGTCGTCGTGCCGGACGTGGTCCGCGTCGGGGTGACCGTGGTGCCTGCGCCGGCGTCTCCGAGCAGCGCCACCGCCTGCACCTGGTGCGCGAGCTCGAGGGTCGCGTTCACGCCCTGCTCCGGATCGAGCCCGGCGTGCGATGCGCGTCCGTGCACGGCGATCTCGTAGCGCGAGACGCCCTTGCGGGCGATCTTGAGGGCGCCGTCCGGGCCGGCGGCCTCGAGCACGAGGGCGGCGGTCGACTCTCGTGCCTCGTCCTCGATGAGCGCTCTCGAGGTCGTCGAGCCTGGCTCCTCGTCTCCTGTCACGAGCATCGTGATCCCGGCGAGGTCGGTCAGCTGCGCGAGTGCATGGAACGCGATCACGAGTCCGGCCTTCATGTCGAAGCACCCCGGGCCCGCGAGCGTTTCGTCGTCGGCCCTGGCGGGTAGCTCCTCGAGCGAGCCGACGGGCCAGACGGTGTCGTGGTGGCCGAGCACGAGGATCCTCGGTTCGCCGGGGAAGCGCCACCGCAGGTGGGTGCGGCCGTCGATCACGATCCGTTCCGGCGCCGCACCAAGGCGGGTCGTGCCCAGCTCGGCCACGACGTCGGCGCTGCGGGCGACGGCGGCGAGGTCGTCGGACGGCGACTCGCAGCGGACGAGGCGCAGGATCTCTGCGACCATCGTCTCGACTGGTTCCGGCATAGCGGCTCCTTCGGAATCGGATCGTGCTCCCATCCTGCTGAGGCTGGTCCCGCGTCCGGCTGTCCGCTCGGCCGAAACCCGATGCCCCGGTTGATCCGATCCGACGATCGGGGGTCCGGTCGCGGTCGGCGCGTGAGCGGAGCCGGATCCGCGTGGCCCCCCTTTCGTCCGCGGCCCCCTTCTCGCCCGCGCACCCTTGTCTCCGGCGCCCCCTTCTCGCCCGCGCCCCCTCCTGTGATCCAGACCCCCTCCTGCGGGCGGCGACAGGAGGGGGCGCGGACGCGCAGAGGGGGCTTCGACGTGCTGGCGATTCCGGCGGATCGGGAATGGATGCTGCGTGCCGGACGCTGCCTTCAGCATCGGGAATCAGCCGGGCGCGGACGCGCTGGCCGGTGTCACGAGGATCGTGAGATCGGTTTCGGGAAAACGCTTGCGTTCAGGCGGTTCATAAACATAGGCTGGACGGCTGTCGCGTCAACCGACCGGCGGCCGTCGAACCGAGGAGGACACCATGCCCACGATCAACATTGCGTCGTCGATCAGCGCTGTCGCCGGTTCGCCTTTCCTTCCGGCCGAGGACTGACCGCTCCCGGTCCCCCTCGGCCCACATCGGCCGCTCATCGCACGGATGCATCGCATCCGCTCCTTTTCGTCCCCTGTTTCGTCCCCTGCCATCCCCTGATGCGATACGTCACTGCTGAGAATCATGCCTAAAGAATCCTTGTCATCGTCCACCGTGCCCCTTTCCACACCGCGCGCGCTCGCGCGACTGGCGCCGTTCGTGAAGCCGGTCGCCGGACGCCTCATCGGCGGTGGGCTCTCCGCCCTCGCTGCGGCCGTGATCGCCCTGTGCGTGCCGCTGCTGCTGCAGGTCGTGCTGGAGGGCCCTATCGCGACCGGTGAGATCGGCGCCATCATCTGGGGCGCCGTCGCCGTGACCGTGCTCGCCCTCGGCGAGGCCCTCATGGTGTGGCTGCGCCGGCAGTTCGTGCTCAACCCCGCCACGCAGGTGGAGTACCGGATGCGCACCCAGCTGTACTCGAGCCTGCAGCGCCTGCCGGTCGCGTTCCACGACCGCTGGCAGTCGGGCCAGCTGCTCAGCCGCATGATGCAGGACATCGGTCTCATCCGCCGCTGGCTCGCGTTCGGCCTCGTGCTGCTGGTCGTCAACCTGCTCACGATCGTGATCGGCGCGGCCCTGCTCTTCCGGTGGCACTGGCTCCTCGGCACGATCTTCCTCATCACCGCGGTGCCGCTGTGGATCTCGGGCTTCCTCTTCGAGAAGCGCTACGGCGCGCTCACCCGGCGCAGCCAGGACCAGGCGGGCGACCTCGCCACGAGCGTCGAGGAGAGCGTGCACGGCATCCGCGTGCTCAAGGCGTTCGGGCGCGGCAAGCACGCGCTCGTGAAGTTCGCGCGCCAGGCCGAGTCGCTGCGCGAGACGGAACTGAGCAAGGCCCGCTCCGTCGGCTGGATCTGGTTCTGGCTCGTGCTCATGCCCGAGATCGCGTTCGCGCTCAACCTCGTCGCCGGAATTTGGCTGATCGCCCAGGGAGCGCTGAACGCGCCGGAGCTGTTCGCCTACTTCGCGATGGCGACCGTGCTGCGCTGGCCGATCGAATCGATCGGCTTCCTGTTCTCGTTCATGCTCGATGCGCGCACGGCCACCGACCGCGTGTTCGAGATCTACGACGAGCAGAACACGATCACCGATCCGGAGCGCCCGGTCAGCATCGCGGCGCCCCGCGGCGAGCTCGCGTTCGAGGGCGCCCGCTTCCGCTACCAGGACGCCCGCCCGCACGAGCGCGACCTGCTCGACGGCATCGACCTCGTGCTGCGGCCCGGCGAGACCATGGCGCTGGTCGGCATCACCGGATCCGGCAAGACCACGCTCACGACACTTCCGACGCGTCTGTACGACGTGACCGGGGGACGGGTGACACTCGACGGCGTCGATGTGCGAGACCTGACGCTGGCCGAGCTGCGCACCCATATCGCGATGGCGTTCGAGGACGCGACGCTGTTCTCGGCCACCGTGCGCGAGAACGTGCTGCTGGGCCGGGCCGATCTGGACGTTCACAGCACCGAGGCGGAGCAGGTGCTCCGCGAGGCGCTCGACGTCGCCCAGGCCGGGTTCGTCGACACGCTCCCCGAGGGCGTCGAGACGATGATCGGCGAGGAGGGGCTCAGCCTGTCCGGCGGACAGCGCCAGCGGCTCGCGCTCGCGCGCGCCGTGGCGGCCAAGCCCAAGGTGCTCGTGCTGGACGACCCGCTGTCGGCGCTCGACGTCGACACCGAGGCGCTCGTCGAAGAGGCGCTGCGCCACGTGCTCGCCGAGACCACGGCGCTCATCGTCGCGCACCGCCCGTCGACCGTGGCCCTCGCCGACCGGGTGGCACTGCTGCAGGACGGGAAGGTGACTGCCGTGGGCAGGCACTCGGAGCTGCTGCGCACGAGCGCGCACTACCGGCACGTGATCTCGAGCCTCGAGGCCGAGGAAGCCGCGCGCACGGGAGCGATCCCCGTGGTCGCGGGCGCCTCCGCGACCTCGGTCGCCGAGGCGGTCGCGGAGGCACCAGGGGCGGTTCACGGAACACCGCCGTCGCCGGACAGCGCGGCCGACGATACCCACGCCGAGAACGAGGAGGTGCAGGCATGAGCGTCATCGGAACCCAGGACGAGGACCGCTCCGACCTCACGAACGAGGAGAGCACGGCGATCCGTCGTCGCTCGCTGCGGCTGTTCGGATCCTTGATCGCGCCGCTCAAGGTGCAGATCACGCTCACCGCCCTGGTGCTGGTGATCTCCACGGCCGCGCAGGTCGCGGGCCCGGCGCTCGTCGCCTACGGCCTGAACACGGCGCTGCCGGCGGTGCTGAAGCACGCGAACTGGATGCCGACCATCATGGTCGGGATCGTGTTCCTCGTCGTCGGCGCGGTCGGATCCGCGCTGATCGGCTGGTACGCGGTGCTCACCGCCCGCATCACGCAGGCGGTACTGCTCGATCTGCGCAAGCGCATGTTCCTGCACACCCAGCGACTGAGCCTCGAATTCCACGAGAGCTACACCTCCGGCCGGATCATCTCGCGCCAGACCAGCGACCTGGACTCCATCCGTGAGCTGCTCGACGGCGGCCTGAACCAGCTCGTGTCCGGACTCCTCTACGGCCTCTTCACGTTCATCGCACTCGTGCTCGTGGACTGGGAGTCCGGCGTCGTCCTGGTGCTCGCCGGCATTCCGCTGATCTACTTGATGCGCTGGTTCTACCAGCGCTCGCAGCTCGTGTACCGCGAGTCGCGGGTGATCAGCGCGAAGGTCATCGTGCAGTTCGTCGAGACCATGACCGGAATCCGCGCCGTGAAGGCGTTCCGCAAGGAGCCCCGCAACGACGTGTCCTTCCAGGAGGTCGCCGGAGACTACCGTGACGTGAACCGCCGCTCGATGCTGCTGTTCGGCACGTTCGAGCCCGGGCTCATGGCGGTCGCGGCGCTGACCCTCGGTGTCGTGGTGGTGTGGGGCGGGAGCCGCATGGCGAGCGGCGAGATCCAGGTCGGCATCCTGCTGGCCGCGGTGCTGTACGTGCGTAACTTCTTCGCGCCCATGCAGGAGATCGCGATGTTCCTGAACTCCTTCCAGTCCGCCACGGCGGCGCTGGAGAAGGTGTCGGGCGTGCTCGACGAGGTTCCGACCGTTCCGGATCCGATCAAGGCCGTCGACCTCTGGGAGTCGAAGGGACACGTGCGCTTCGACGACGTCGAATTCGGATACGCCCAGGATCGGGTGATCCTGCCCGACTTCTCCCTGGACATCCCTGCGGGGCAGACGATCGCGCTCGTCGGCACGACCGGCGCGGGCAAGTCCACCCTGGCGAAGCTCGTGTCGCGCTTCTACGACCCGACTGCCGGTGCGGTGACGCTCGACGGTGTGGATCTGCGGGATCTGCACCCGAAGGACCTGCGCCGCGCGATCGTCATGGTCACGCAGGAGGCGTACCTGTTCAGCGGCACGGTCGCCGACAACATCGCGCTCGGCAAGCCCGACGCGACGATGGAGGAGATCCGCGCCGCGGCGCGGGCGGTGGGCGCCGACGCGTTCATCGACTCGCTCCCGGACGGTTACGACACCGACGTGAACAAGCGCGGCGGCCGCGTCTCGGCGGGACAGCGACAGCTGATCTCGTTCGCGCGCGCCTTCCTCGCCGACCCCGCGGTGCTGATCCTCGACGAGGCGACCGCCTCGCTGGACATCCCCTCGGAGCGGTTGATCCAGGACGCGCTGCAGACCCTGCTCGCCGACCGCACCGCGATCATCATCGCGCACCGCCTGTCGACCGTGGCGATCGCCGACCGGGTGCTCGTCATGGAACACGGCCGCATCATCGAGGACGACGCCCCCGATGTCCTCATCGCCGGCACGGGCAAGTTCGCCCAGCTGCACGCCGCCTGGCAGCAGACGCTGGTGTAGGGACTCGGGCGCCGCAACTCTGCAGGACGTCTGCCCTTCCGCAGGACGGATCCGGATGGATCCTCCTGCGGAAGTGCAAACGTCCTGTCTTTGTGAGGAGGACGGGACGAATCCGTGCGAGAGCGGGCTCATGCGCGCACCGGGGCGAGGTGCGCGCCACGGCCGATGGCCGCGATGAGGATCCGCTCGACGCCCGGCCAGTCGTGGATGATCTGGGCGTAGGAGAACCGGAGCACGGTGTAGCCACGCAGGTGCAACTCGGCGTCGTGAGCGATGTCTCGCGTGCGATCGGCCGACGTCGAGTGGTACGCCCACCCGTCGACCTGGACGATGAGATGCGTGCCGATGAGGAAGTCCACGTCGTGACCGGCGAGGCGCACCTGGAAGCGCAGTCGCACGCCCCAGCCGCTCAGTCGCACATGGAAGATCGTCTCGAGCGAGGATCCGGTGTCCCCGCGCGTGTGCTCGGCGACCCTGCGGGCGGCGCTGCTGCGCCAGTTCACCCGCCGGAGCGACTCGAGGGAGATGGCCTCTGTGCGGATCGCCGACTCCCAGATCGCGGTCGCCTGATCGAGAGCGAAGCACTGGGCGGCGTGGGCGAGCGCGTCTTCGACGGACGTCTCCAGCGACCGCGGCCGTTCCGGGCCGAGCGGCTTCGCCCAGTGCGCCGTCACGCCGTGGTCGCGCACCGACGCATGCCGGGGAAGGTGCAGATGCAGAGCCTCGTCGACCCCCGGCGGCACCCACCACTCCCGGCGCCGGGCCAGAGACACACAGGTCAGCGCGCCGCCGGTCCTCGCGGCGCGAACCAGTTCCATAGGGGCCGAGTGCAGCGCGATCCACTTGGCCCTGATGCGCTGCACGGCGCCGTCGCGGATGGCGGCGCGCACGCGCGTGGGCGAGAAGCCGGCCGCCGCGGCGTCGTCGCGATGCCCGATGCCGCTGCGAAGGGAGAGCCAGGTGTACAGGTCCATGTCCACAGCCTGGGCCGTGGCCGAGGCGCGTGGGAGGCGATGCGCGGGATCGGTGTGGAAGAGCCGGCCGTCGCCGTCTGTGGAGGACGACATGCCTCCGCGGGTTTTGCAGGAAGACCGCAACTCTGCAGGATGGATCCGGAGGATCTGTGCAAATGTCCGGTGGAGTTGTGGGCGCCGCTGTCCCGAGCCTTGAGCTCGGAGCGGCCGGATCCGTGGACGTCGTGCGCGGATCCCGGATCGGTAGGCTCGAGACGTGGATCTCTTCTGGGCGGTCGCCGCGGAGTTCTGGTGGACGGCGCCGGTCATCGCCGGCGCGGGTGCGCTGATCGTGCTGGGCGCTCGCCGCGGGGCGGCAGGCGGGGGACGCCGGCTCGGCTATGACGCCGCACGCCTCGACCTGCAGTCGGCGCAGCGGGCGGCGACCGAAGCGCGCCTCGCGGTGCGCGTCGCCCGGGCCGAGCTGCCGAGCT
>NZ_JBFTMT010000023.1:0-80218 GCF_056397105.1 Microbacterium sp. 05N427 | reverse complement strand
GCGTCCCAGGGCGCCGTCGAGGACGCCGCAGGTTCCGCGCAGCCCGACCACGCCGCCGTCGCGCAGAGCGCGAACGACAGCCTCGCGGAGGCCGAGCGCGCCGCCGACGGGGCGGCCGCACGGGGCGAGGCTCCCGCCGCGGACCAGGCCGCCGTCGACCCCGATCTCGCCGCCTTCCACGCGGCCGAGGCCGCATACCCCGGAACGTTCGGTGGCACCTTCACCCCGCCGTCACCCGCCGAGACCCCCACCGTCGTCGCGGCGGCGGCCGCCACGGAGACCTCGACGTTCGAGCACGCGACCACCCGCGTCGACACCGTCGCCGACGCGCCCACGCAGGTGCTCGCTCCGGCCGTCATCACCCCCGGCGCGACCGACGTGCCGCCGCCCATCTTCGTGCAGGCGCCGGAGCCCCCGCGCGAGCGCGGCAACCGCGGCGCGATCTTCGGCATCGGCCTGCTCGCGGCCGTCGCCTTCGCGATCCTCTACCTCGGCACCGCTCTCGGCATCGCCGGGTTCGACGGCAAGGTCACCACCGACAGCATCGGAACGTACCTGCTCGACGAGCTCCGCAGCGCAGGCCTGTGGATCCCGGTCGTCGTGTTCGCCATCGGGTTCTGGCTGCTCGGCGGCATCATCAACCGCGGTCGCTGGGGCTACTGGGTCGTCTTCGGCATCATCGTCGGCGGGTTCGCGTACGGCGGGCATCTGCTCGGCGCGATCGGATCCGTCGAGTTCTGGAAGCTCGGTGCGACCCAGCTGGCCGACAACGTGAACGGTCAGCTGCTCGCCCCGCTCGCGATCGCCGCCTTCATCTTCGGCCGCGAGCTCACCATCTGGTTCGGCGCGTGGGCGGCCCGCACCGGCGCCCGGCGCACCGCTCAGAACGAGGAGGCGCAGCGCGAGTACGAGCGCGTCCTCGAAGCCGGCCCCCAGCTGCCCTAGCGGCGCCGGCCTGCCCTGCAGGAGAGCATCACGAACGAGTCCCCGCCGAACCCCCGCGAGCCACGGCCCGCGGGGGTTCGGCCTGTCCTCGCGTGGGCGATCGGGGTCATCTCGTTCTTCGCGCTGGCCATCATGGGTCTCGGCGTGCTCAGCCTCTTCACCGAGCGCGATCTCATCGCGGTTCCCCGGCTCGGCGAGCTGCCCGGCGTCGTCGGCATGGTGCTCGCGGTGGCCGTCTTCGCCCTGGCGCTGCGGGGGGTGCTGGCGGACCCCCACCCGTCGTTCGTCGCGACCGTGTTCCTCGCGCTCGGCGCGGCCCTGGTGCACCTGGGCGGCGTCTGGGGCACCGCGGTGGCGGAGGGCGCGGGCGCGGTCCATGCCACGGCGGCCGCGGGCCAGCTCGTGCTGGGCGGGGCGAGCGCCGTGATCGTGGTGGCGGCGCTGCTCGCCGCGTGGGTGGCGATCGCGCTGCGACGCACGGAGGCGAGGGCTCCGCGCTGGCCGTGGGAGAAGGACGACGACGAGCAGCCGTGATGCGCGTTCGTCCCGAGCGGGGCTGAGGCGGATCTCTGCGCAGCGGCACGGCACCCGATCTCGCGTGCCGTGACCGCCCTGGCGTGTCGGCGCCGTACGCTGGAGGCGTGGAGCGCTCGCTGGAGACGCAGGTGGACCAGGCCGTCGAGGCCTGGCTGCGCTGGGTGCCGCGCTGGGAGCCCTCCACGCACCGCGGACGGGTCGCGCCGTGCCGCCGCTGCCTGGGCTCTCCCGTGCTCTCGGCCGCGGGCATCGGCGGGAACGTGCCGCACGGCGTGCAGCACGGGCTCTCCACGCGCATCAAGACCATCGTCGATCACGCGGTCGCCGGGTACACCGCGCGGAACCTGCCCATGCTGCAGGGGGAGCTCGACCAGCAGGCCGCGCGCAACCGCGCCCGCGCCTACCGGCCCACCGAGGATCTCGAGCCCGAGTACGAGGGCATGCCGCTGGATCCGGATCCGGTCCCCGGCGCGCCGTTCCTGTTCACGCTCGCGGGCATGGCCGACGAGGATGCGGGGGAGCTGCCCCCGCTGCCGCCGCTCAGCGACGACGCGAAGGCCGCGCTGCGTCACGAGGTCGCACTCGCCGACGACTACGCGAACGTCGTGGGTCGCGAGATCTGCGGGCTGCTGCTGCGCCATCGCCTGCGGGTGCAGGCCGCGATCAGCGAGTACGTCGAGCCGCAGATCGAGGCGATGCTCGCCGAGCTCACCGAAGCGCTGGATTCGCCCTTCGATCCCGACTCCCTCTGATCGACCCCTGCGGGGTCCGCGAGAAACCAGATCCGGCATGAGACACACGTGCTGCGGGTAGGTCTCATGCCGGATCTGGTTTCTCGCCGAGGTGCGAGGGGGGCCGCGAGGCGCTGAGCGTTCGCTGGGAGCTGCGGTGCGGACTGGCGTCCGCACGCACGTATGGCTATCGTTTTTCGATAGATACAGATCGCTTTTCGATAGGAGCGCCATGCAACCCTGGATCACCACCGCACTCAAGGCGCTCATCGTCGTGCTGCTCGCTCTGCTGCTGGCGACCCAGGTGGCGCTCATCCCCGGCGTCGCCGCGTTCACCGCGCAGCGGAGTCCCGAGCTCGCTTACCTGGCCGGGCCCGGCATCGTCGGCGGGATCGTGCTGGTGGCGCTGGTCGAACTGGTGCTCGTGTGCGTCTGGCGGCTGTTGACTCTCGTGCGGCAGGACCGGATCTTCAGCTCAGGCGCGTTCCTCTACGTCGACATCATCATGGTCACGATGGCCGCCTCGGCGGTGCTGATCGGGGCTGCCGTGGTCGTGCTCCTGCTGGGGAACGCGGTGACCCCCTCGATCCTGCTGCTGGGCGTGGTCGGAGTGGTGATCGGCATCGCCCTCGCCCTGCTGGTCGCGGTGATGCGCGGGCTGCTGCGCAAGGCGCTCGAACTCGAGCAGGATCTCTCCGAGGTCGTCTGATGCCCATCGTGATCGATCTCGACGTGCAGCTCGCGAAGAAGAAGATGAGCGTGCAGGAGTTCGCCGACGCCATCGGCATCACGCCGGCGAACGTCGCCGTGCTGAAGAACGGCCGCGCAAAGGCGGTGCGGTTCACGACGCTCGACGCGATCTGCCGGGTGCTGGAATGCCAACCAGGAGACATCCTGCGCTGGACGGCGGAGGGCGCGGCATGACGCCCTCGGCGGACTGGGCGGCGATGGCGCTCAGACGACTGCGCGACGACGAGCACTGCCCGGTCTGCGACACCGCGGTCACCGGGCCCACCTGCCGTGCGTGCGGCGCCGACTTCCGCGGACAGCAGGCGCAGGAGCTGTGGTCCGCCTCGATGCAGGCCGCTGCAGCGCTCGCGCGCCGTGAGCAGCTGGTGGCGGCGCTGCCTCGGGTGCGCGTGGCTGAGGTCGCCGCACCGCTCGAGGCGCGCCCGGACGAGGCAGGCAGGGCCGTGTCCGTCGCGGGAATCCTCGGCGCGTCGATCCTCCCGCCGCCGGGGCAGGGAGGCCCCGCGCCTGCGCCAGAGCGGAGCACCTCGCTGCAGTCGCTGCTGTCCTTGGCCGGCGCGGGACTGATCGGCACGGCGGCGATCGTGTTCAGCTTCTTCACGCCGGATCTCGCGGGCGCGGCTCGCACCGCCATCGTCGGCGCGACGGGCGCTCTGTTCGTCGCCGGCGGTGTGCTGCTCGCCCGCCGGGGACTGCGTTTTTCCGCGGAGACCGTCGCGGCGCTCGCGCTGGTCTTCGCCGGGCTCGCCGCGCAGGGCGTCGTCGCGGCGGCGACGGGCGCGGACCCGTGGCTGCTCAGCGCCGTGCTGACCGCGGCGGGCTCGGCCGCGCTCCTCGCGGTCGCCGGCCGCGCTCGGCTGCGAATCTGGCTCTGGACGGGCGCGATCGGTCTCGCCGTGGCCCCGGCGATGCTGGCCGGCGTCGCGGGGATCGGTGATGCGGGGCTGCTCGCGATCCTCGCCGTCGCCTTCGTGGCGCTCGCCGAGGTCGCCGCGCTGCCACGGCTGGGGGCGCGGTTCCTCGTCGCGGAAGCGGCGGATCGCGCGGAAGCGGCGGATCGTGCGGAAGCGGCGGATCGTGCGGACACRCCGTTCGATCTCGAGCGCGGCTCGCTGATCGTGGCGCAGGCGGCCGCCGTGACGATCGTGATGCTGATGAGCGCCGCCCGACTGACGACTTTCCAGGGAACGACGCCGGTGCTCGCCCTGACCGCGGTGCTCGTCTGCGTGCACGCGCTGCTCGCCACGCACAACGGGGGAGCGGGCGCGTGGAGCGTCGTCGCAGGTGTCGCCGGTTCGGGCGCTCCCGTGCTCGTGGCGCTGAGCATCGCACCCGGGATGGGCATCCCCTGGTTCCTGGTGTCCTGCGCCGGGGGTGTCGGACTCGGGCTCGTCCTGCTCGGAGCCGTGCTGCCGCTGCCCCGCACCGCACGCCCTGCGGCGGTCGTCGGCGGCGGCCTCGGGGTCCTCGCCGCGGCTCTCGCACCGGGGGGCCTGTTCGCGGCACTCGCCGGCGGATCCGTCCTGGCGCGTCTGGCCGGGCGCACAGGGCCCGCCCAGGGGCCGGCGGCCGCGGTGTCCGCCGAGCTGGGGTGGGCGCTGATCGCGAGCCTCGTCATCGGCGCGGCCGCCCTCGGTGCCGTGGCGGTGCTGGCGCGCCGCCGGACGGCCGCGTTCCGAGGCGTGTTCGCCGCCCTGGCGATCGTGCCCGCTGCGCTCGCGGTACTGGCCCTCGGTGCGTCGCCGCTGCTTCCGGCGCCGATCCGCATCGGTCTGCTGCTCGTAGCCGCGGTCTCGGTGTCGCTGGTCGTGCGGGTGCCCCGGCGGGTCGGAGAGGTCGCGCGGATCCTGCTGCTCATCGCGGCCCACGTCGCGGTGGCACTCGCCGCCTTCGTCGGTGCCGAGGATCCGACGCTCATGCCACTCGCGGGAGTCGTGACCCTTCTCTCCTTCCTTGCGCTGGGCGCTGCGGACCCGGTGGGCGGACGCTTCCTGCTCGTGGGGGCGGGCTTCGGGTACGCGCTCGTGGTGCTCTCGTCGGCGCTCGCGCTGGCCGGCGTCGGCGGGGTCGCGCTGCTCAGCCTCACCGCGACGGCGGGGCTGCTCGCGGTCGCGGCGGTCACGGCGCTGCGGTCGGTGCCGGCCCGCTCCTGGCAGGCGATGCTCGTGGTGGCCTCGGCGCCGTTCGCGATCGGGGTGGCCCAGGTGCTGATCGAGCGCAGCGGCTGGACCGCGCTGCCCACCGCGGCGATGGCGGTGCTCGCCGCGCTGCTGCTGCGCACGCGGCGAGAAGGCGCAGCACCCGCGGTGCGACTGCTCGCGGCCGCCGTGATCGTTCCGGCGCTCGCGGTCTCGGTGCTGTGCCTGGGCGCGCAGGTGCTGCCGATGAGCGCCTCCCCGGTGGTGCTGCCGGCGATCGCCGCACTCGTGGCTGGCGTGCTGCCGCTCACCCGGCGGATCCGGCGGAGGCTTGCGGACCGTGGAATGGGACGCATCGTCGCGGCGCAGATCCAGACCGCGCTCGAGGCGGGTGCGCTGCTGACCGGGGCGCTCTCCGTCGTGCTGGCGCTCATGCGCGAGGCCGCGGGGTTCGGCACGGCGTGCGCCGTGCTGGCGCTGCTCGCGACGGGAGCGGGCATCGCGGCCGCGACCACCGGGCGACGGCACCTGCGAGCGATCGCCGCGGTCGCCGCCACAGGCGCACTGTGGTCGGCGTGGGCCGCGCTCGGCGTGACTCTGGCCGAGGCGTACCTGTTGCCGCCCGCGCTCGCCGCGGTGGCGTTCGGGACCGTGCGCGCTCTGCGGGGCGGGGCAGGGGCGATGTTCGCGGCGGTCGGATCCGCAGGCGCGATCGTGCCGGTGCTCATCCTCATCGGCGCCGGCCCTGCGCAGGCCTCGCCGTGGCGCACGGGGGCGCTGCTCGCGGTGTCGTGGCTGCTCGCGGCGGTCGCGGGGGTGCTCGCCCGGAACCTCCGCTCCGACGACGGGGGCGAGGACGGCGCGGCGCCGCGGGCATCCGTCGCCGCTCGCCGCCTGCGTCCCGTGGCGTCGTGGCTGGCGGCGGGCTCGGTCGTGGCGGGGCTGGCAGGGACAGCGCAGTCGATCCTGCTGGCGCGGGGGGAGGGGGTCGCCGGCCTGCTCCCGGCACCGCTGACCGCCGGTGCGCTGTTCTTCGCGTGCGTCGGGCTCGCGGCTGCGGGAGGCGCCGGCATGGCGGCGGGTGCGGCCGCGCTGCGAGCGGTGACCACCTCGGCCGCGGTGCGCGGCTCGCGCTGGTTGTTCGTGCCGGCACTCGTGGCGACGACGACGGGGGCCTGGCCCGCGATCCAACGGGACTGGCTCTCGATCTGGGGGATGTGGTCGCTCATGCTCGTGCTGCTGGCCGTGATGGCGCTCACGGCGCGCAGGGCTGCGCGCGGTGCGTCCGCCGTCGCGCCGGTGTGGATCCTGTTCGCCCTCGCTTTCGTGACCGCGGTCGTCGCCTGGAGTCCACGCGATCTGCGCGTGGAGTGGTTCTCGCTCCCGCTCGGGCTGTTCCTGCTCGCGGCGGGGATGCAGGGCCGCTTCGACCGGGACGCGGCGACAGCGCTCGCGGCGCCGGGGCGCGCGGCGCCGGGCCCCGGAGCGGCGACGCCCTCGCCGTCGTTCGCCGCCCTCCATGACTGGCCCAGGGGAGCGACCGGATCCTGGTCGCTGCTGGCGCCCGGCATCGTCGTGACGATGCTCGCGTCGGTCGTGTCGACGTTCACGGATCCGCTCACCTGGCGCGCGATCCTGGTCATGGTGTGTGCGCTGATCGCGATCCTCGTCGGCGCGACCCGACGTCTCGCAGCGCCGTTCCTCATCGGGCTGATCGTGCTGCCGATCGAGAACGTGTTCGTGTTCGCGGTGCAGATCGGCCGGGGGATCGAATCGATGCCGTGGTGGATCACGCTTGCGGTGATGGGAGCGGTGCTGCTCATCATCGCGACCACGGCCGAACGGCGCGCCGAGCGCGCCCCGATGGCCGCTCGTCTCCGCGACCTGCGCTGACGTGCCTCGCCCGCCCCGCCCCGGCGCGCCGTCCGGGCGCATTTGACCGGGCGTGTTACCGCGCATTACCATAGAGCGGGTATGCGTGCGTCTTGACGCGCGCGTACCGGGCTCCGGCACTCGTCGGCTCCGCCCCCACGGCATACCCACCACTCAAACGCACGTCGTTCTCGGCGTGCGGGCGGGTTTGATGTGAAACCCATCACGCTGTCACCGTGCAGCACAACAAGGAGAAGCAGTGCCAACTATTCAGCAGTTGGTTCGCAAGGGTCGTTCGCCGAAGGTCTCCAAGACCAAGGCTCCCGCCCTGAAGTCGAACCCGCAGCAGGCCGGCGTGTGCACCCGCGTGTACACCACCACCCCGAAGAAGCCGAACTCGGCGATGCGCAAGGTCGCTCGTGTGAAGCTCCGCAACGGTACCGAGGTCACGGCCTACATCCCCGGTGAGGGCCACAACCTGCAGGAGCACTCGCTGGTGCTCGTGCGCGGTGGTCGTGTCAAGGACCTCCCCGGTGTCCGCTACAAGATCGTCCGTGGCGCCCTGGACACCCAGGCCGTCAAGAACCGTAAGCAGGCTCGTTCCCGCTACGGCGCGAAGAAGGGTTGAGTTAGATGCCTCGTAAGGGCCCCGCCCCCAAGCGCCCCGTTGTCAACGACCCGGTCTACGGTGCTCCGATCGTCACCTCGCTGGTGAACAAGATCCTGGTCGACGGCAAGAAGTCCCTCGCCGAGTCGATCGTCTACGGCGCCCTCTCGGGTGTCGAGGCGAAGAACGGTCAGGACGCCGTCGCCACCCTGAAGAAGGCGCTCGACAACGTGCGCCCGACCCTCGAGGTCCGCAGCCGCCGCGTCGGTGGCTCGACCTACCAGGTCCCGGTCGAGGTGAAGCCGCACCGCGCGAACACCCTCGCCCTCCGCTGGCTCGTCAGCTACGCCAAGAGCCGCCGTGAGAAGACCATGACCGAGCGTCTCCAGAACGAGATCCTGGACGCCTCGAACGGCCTGGGTGCCGCGGTCAAGCGCCGCGAGGACACTCACAAGATGGCCGAGTCGAACCGCGCGTTCGCGCACTACCGCTGGTAAGAACCAGTCGGGCCGGGATCGGCGCYTCGACGAGCTCAGCGACCGACTGAGGTCCCTGAGCCTGTCGAAGGTCCGGTCCCGGCACCCCACACTTTCCTTCGTCGCGTGACGACAGCAAGAAGATAAGGACACCCCCGTGGCACAAGAAGTGCTCACCGACCTGAGCAAGGTCCGCAACATCGGCATCATGGCGCACATCGATGCCGGTAAGACCACGACGACCGAGCGCATCCTGTTCTACACGGGTGTGAACCACAAGATCGGCGAGACCCACGACGGCGCCTCGACGACCGACTGGATGGAGCAGGAGAAGGAGCGCGGCATCACGATCACGTCCGCCGCCGTGACCTGCTACTGGAACAAGAACCAGATCAACATCATCGACACCCCCGGTCACGTGGACTTCACGGTCGAGGTGGAGCGCTCGCTCCGCGTCCTCGACGGTGCGGTCGCCGTGTTCGACGGCAAGGAGGGCGTCGAGCCCCAGTCCGAGACCGTGTGGCGTCAGGCCGACAAGTACAACGTCCCCCGCATCTGCTTCGTCAACAAGATGGACAAGCTGGGCGCGGACTTCTACTACACCGTCGACACCATCGTGAACCGCCTCGGCGCCAAGCCGCTCGTGCTGCAGCTCCCGATCGGCTCGGAGAGCAGCTTCGTCGGCGTGGTCGACCTCATCGAGATGCGCGCGCTCGTCTGGGCCGGAGACTCGAAGGGCGACGTGACCATGGGCGCGTCCTACGAGGTGCAGGAGATCCCGGCCGACCTCAAGGACAAGGCTGAGGAGTACCGTCAGGCGCTGCTCGAGACCGTCGCCGAGAGCGATGACGTCCTGCTCGAGAAGTTCTTCGGCGGCGAGGAGCTCACCGTCGCCGAGATCAAGGGCGCGATCCGCAAGATGACCGTCGCCTCCGAGATCTACCCGGTGCTGTGCGGTTCGGCGTTCAAGAACCGCGGCGTCCAGCCGATGCTCGACGCCGTCATCGACTTCCTTCCGAACCCGCTCGACGTGGGCTCGATCGAGGCGCACGACCCCAAGGACTACGACACGATCATCGAGCGTCACCCCGACGCGAAGGACCCGTTCGCGGCCCTCGCGTTCAAGGTCGCCGTGCACCCGTTCTTCGGTCGCCTCACCTACGTGCGCGTGTACTCGGGCGAGCTCGAGTCCGGCGCTCAGGTCATCAACTCGACCAAGGGCAAGAAGGAGCGCATCGGGAAGATCTTCCAGATGCACGCCAACAAGGAGATCCCGGTCCCAGCGGTCACCGCCGGCAACATCTACGCGGTCATCGGTCTGAAGGACACCACCACGGGTGACACCCTCACCGACCCGGCGTCGCCGGTGGTCCTCGAGTCGATGACCTTCCCCGAGCCCGTCATCGAGGTCGCCATCGAGCCGAAGACCAAGGCCGACCAGGAGAAGCTGGGTGTCGCCATCCAGAAGCTCGCTGAAGAGGACCCGACGTTCCGCACGGAGCTCAACCCCGAGACCGGTCAGACGACCATCAAGGGCATGGGTGAGCTGCACCTGGACATCCTCGTTGACCGCATGAAGCGCGAGTTCAACGTCGAGGCCAACGTCGGCAAGCCGCAGGTGGCGTACCGCGAGACGATCAAGAAGGCCGTCGAGAAGCACGACTACACGCACAAGAAGCAGACCGGTGGCTCTGGTCAGTTCGCGAAGATCCAGTTCACGATCGAGCCCCTCGATCTCGGCGCCGAGAAGTCGTACGAGTTCGAGAACGCCGTGACCGGTGGTCGCGTGCCGCGCGAGTACATCGGATCCATCGATGCCGGCTTCCAGGACGCGATGAACGTCGGTGTCCTGGCCGGTTACCCGATGGTCGGGGTCAAGGCGATCCTGACCGATGGTGCTGCGCACGACGTCGACTCCTCGGAGATGGCGTTCAAGATCGCCGGATCGATGGGCTTCAAGGAGGCCGCGCGCCGCGCGAACCCCGTGCTGCTCGAGCCGCTGATGGCCGTCGAGGTCCGTACTCCGGAGGAGTACATGGGCGACGTCATCGGCGACCTGAACTCGCGTCGTGGCCAGATCCAGTCGATGGAGGACGCCCAGGGCGTCAAGGTTGTGCGCGCGTCGGTCCCGCTGTCCGAGATGTTCGGCTACATCGGCGACCTGCGTTCGAAGACGTCCGGCCGTGCCGTCTACTCCATGGAGTTCGACAGCTACGCCGAGGTCCCGCGCGCCGTCGCCGACGAGATCATCCAGAAGACCAAGGGCGAGTAAGCCCTAGGCCCTTCGTCTCGCTTCGCTCGCTCAGGAACCGGTCTCCGGATCCGGTTCCTGAGCGAGGAGACGAGGGATCAGACAACTTCACATCGTCTCTCTACTAAACTGAGAATCAAACCCGTAGGAAAGCGGTCACAACCCAGTGCCCGGTGCCCCTACATGACGTCCTGAGGAGGACCCAGTGGCTAAGGCCAAGTTCGAGCGGACCAAGCCGCACGTGAACATCGGAACGATCGGTCACGTCGACCACGGCAAGACCACGCTCACCGCTGCGATCTCGAAGGTGCTCGCCGACAAGTTCCCGTCGGCCACCAACGTTCAGCGCGACTTCGCGTCGATCGACTCCGCTCCTGAGGAGCGTCAGCGCGGTATCACGATCAACATCTCGCACGTCGAGTACGAGACCCCGAAGCGTCACTACGCTCACGTCGACGCGCCCGGGCACGCCGACTACATCAAGAACATGATCACCGGTGCGGCTCAGATGGACGGCGCGATCCTCGTGGTCGCCGCCACCGACGGCCCGATGGCGMAGACCCGTGAGCACGTGCTGCTCGCCAAGCAGGTCRGC
Source organism: Microbacterium sp. 05N427 (assembly GCF_056397105.1). NCBI lineage: Bacteria > Bacillati > Actinomycetota > Actinomycetes > Micrococcales > Microbacteriaceae > Microbacterium > Microbacterium sp. 05N427. Next base: position 69,316 of record NZ_JBFTMT010000023.1, on the reverse strand, counting down.
GTGCCGTACCTGCTGGTCGCGCTGAACAAGGCCGACATGGTCGACGACGAGGAGATCCTGGAGCTCGTCGAGCTCGAGGTCTCCGAGCTGCTCGCCAGCCAGGGCTTCGACGAGTCGGCTCCGGTCGTGCGCGTCTCGGGCCTGAAGGCGCTCGAGGGCGACGAGAAGTGGACGCAGTCGATCCTCGACCTGATGGAGGCCGTCGACAACTCGATCCCGGACCCCATCCGCGACAAGGACAAGCCGTTCCTGATGCCGATCGAGGACGTCTTCACGATCACCGGTCGTGGCACGGTCGTCACCGGTCGCGCCGAGCGCGGCACCCTCGCGATCAACTCCGAGGTCGAGATCGTCGGCATCCGCCCGACGCAGAAGACCACGGTCACGGGTATCGAGATGTTCCACAAGCAGCTCGACGAGGCCTGGGCCGGCGAGAACTGCGGTCTTCTCCTCCGTGGTACCAAGCGCGAGGACGTCGAGCGCGGCCAGGTCGTGGTGAAGCCGGGTTCCATCACCCCGCACACCAACTTCGAGGGCACCGCGTACATCCTGTCCAAGGACGAGGGTGGCCGTCACAACCCCTTCTACACGAACTACCGCCCGCAGTTCTACTTCCGCACCACGGACGTCACCGGCGTCATCACGCTGCCCGAGGGCACCGAGATGGTCATGCCCGGTGACACCACCGACATGTCGGTCGAGCTGATCCAGCCGATCGCCATGGAAGAGGGCCTCGGCTTCGCGATCCGTGAGGGTGGCCGCACCGTCGGCGCCGGCACGGTGACCAAGGTCGTCAAGTAAGCATCTGCTTCCTCGCAAAGGGGTCGAGCCTTCGGGCTCGGCCCCTTTGCCGTCGTCTGGGGTGTCGATGGACCGGCGGGCTCCACCCGCACGCGGATCGGCTTCGTGACACGCGGCGTCACCACGCGGGAAAAGGCTTCCGTTCGCGGACCTGCCCGGGCAGAATGGCCACGTGCGGGCCGAACGCCGGCTCGATCTAGGGAGGGAACCCCATGGGTCTCGAAGACGCCATCAACGACGCCGTGAACAAGGGCAAGGAGTTCATCGAGCAGAACAAGGAGAAGATCGACGAGGTCCTGCACAGCGAGCAGGCGGAGGGCATCAGCGACACCGTCCTCGGTGGTGCTGCGGATCTCGCCAAGAAGGTCGCGCCCGGTGCTGCCGAGCAGATCGACGGCGTCCGCGACAACCTCGACAAGTCCGTGGGCAACGAGTGACCTCGAACTGACATCTTCCGAAGGGCGGAGCGCTGCGGCGCTTCGCCCTTCGTCGCGTCCAGGCGCCGTGATCTCGCGCGATGCGGCCGTCGATTTGGTCATTCGCGGAGGCATGCCGTAGCGTCGTCAGTGGATTCATCGTCTCTGCACGGGAAACGCACCTGATCACTGGGGTCAGCGTGTCAGCCCGAAGCGGGACAGGATCCGCGGTTCACACGGGGAGTGGGAGCCGCAGGGGACTCACGGGAAATGGGTTCCCGAACATCGGGCCGGGGGACGGTCCGCTGGGGAGAAGAGTGCCGAGTGATCGGCTCTCGTGAAGGACGTTTCGCGGGGAGCGAGGCGGCCTTCGTTGTGGCTGGGGAGCACAATGAGATCTGGGGAGAACTTCGTGCGCGCCGTCGTGGCGCTCGGGATGAGCATCGGGCTGGCGTTCGTCGCGACGCCGGCGGCTCAGGCCGTGACCGCGCCTGCCGCTGCGCCGGTCTCCGCGAGCGCGTCGGTGTCCTCGGTCCGTTCCGCCGTCGCCGGGCCCTTGGCCGCGCGCGTCGCGCCGAGCGCCACTGCCGGACTGGTCTGCGCGACCGGCACGTTCTACGCCGTCTCGGGGGGCGGACAGCTGCAGCGCGTCTCGAACGGGAGCGTCAGCAACGTCGGCTCCGCCGCGTCGGGCGTCGCGTCCTTCAACGGCCTCGGCATCGGCGCGAACGGCTCCACCGCGATCGCGTACGAGCGCACCAACAACTCCCGCACCGCGACCATCTGGTACTTCGACGGCTCCGCGTGGAAGTCCACCGGCGACAGCTACAACACCGCGGCGTCGCTCGTCGCCGGTGCGGTGGACCTGAAGACGGGCAACTACTTCTTCGGCGGCTTCTCGGGCAGCAGCTTCTACATCTACCGGTACGTGCCGGGCACCGGCGCCTTCTCGCTGGTCGGCACGATCGACACGTCTTCGGCGGGCGGGACGAACGGCGACATGGCGTTCGACGCGAACGGCAACCTCTACGTCGCCGGCAGCGCCATGACCACGACCGTCTACTCGGTCACCGCGGCCTCGATCGCGGGCGGCACGGGCGGACAGCTCCCCGCGTCGCAGTCGTTCTCCTTCACGCCGTCCGGCTTCTCGGCCATCAACGGCATGGCGTTCAACACGACCGGTTCGATGTACCTCGGCAACGGCACCACGGTGCGCGAGTACAACGCGTCGACGGGTGTGCAGATCGGGAGCGACGTCACGTCGAACCTGAGCAGCACCGACCTCGCGAGCTGCAACTCGCCGGCGAACCTCACCGTGAAGAAGAACGTGATCGCCCGCGGCCACGTCGGCGACCAGTTCCGCCTCTCGGTGAAGAGCGGAACGACCGAGGCGGGCACCGCCACGACGTCCGGCGCGTCGAACGGCGTGCAGGTCGCGCAGGTCGGCCCGCTCCCGGTGATCCAGAGCGGCGTCTACTCGGTATCCGAGGCGATCGCCGCCGGATCCCCCGGCACCCTGGCCGACTACGCGAGCTCACTGGTCTGCGTCGACGAGACCGGTGCGACGGTGCCGACGAACGCCGCGGGTCAGCTCACGATCCCGAACCGCTCCGGCGCCAGCGTCGCGTGCACGATCACGAACTCGCCGCTGCTCGCCACCGTCTCGGTGCACAAGACGGTGCTCGACATCAACGGCAAGAACCCCGTGCCGGGATCGGGGTGGACCCTGGGTGCGGCGACGACCGCGACCACCGGATCCGCCACCTCCACGCCGTCCGCGCCCACGCAGACGACGCCGGCCTCGGGAGACGTGAACTGGACCGTCGCGTTCGACAAGCAGACTTCGCGGGCGACCGTGCGTGTGTCCGAGACGCAGAAGAGCGGGTGGGACTTCGTCAGCGGTAGCTGCGTCGTCACCCCGCTGGGCGGCTCGCCCCGCACCGTGACCCTGCCCGGTGCCACCGGCGCCGACGTCACGGGCGTCGCCCCCGGCGACGCGGTGGCGTGCACGATCACGAACAAGCCCTCGGCGGGCACGCTCACGCTAAAGAAGCAGGTCGACAACACCTACGGCGGCGGCTCTGTGGTCTCCGACTGGACGCTCACCGCGACCGGGGCGCAGACCATCACCGGCAAGACCGGTGACGCGAGCGTGACAACCGCGGTCGTCGCGCCCGGCACCTACGCGCTCACGGAGAGCGGCAGMCCCGCGGGCTACGCCGCGGGCGCCTGGACCTGCACCGGCGCGACGGTGAGCGGATCCTCCGTCGCCGTGGCGGCGAACGCGAACGCGGTCTGCACGATCACGAACGCGAGCAAGCCCGGATCCGTCGTCTGGACCAAGACGTCCAAGAACACCGGCGGCCAGCTGGCCGGATCCGAGTGGACCCTCACCGGCCCCGGTCTGCCCGCACAGGGCGTCGTCGTCAAGGACTGCACGACGGCCCCCTGCGCCGGTCCCGACAACGACCCTGCGCCCGGCGCCTTCCGTCTCGACAAGCTCGCCTGGGGCACCTACTCCGCCAAGGAGACGCTGGCTCCGGCGGGCTACATCGCGGCGGGTTCCTTCACCTTCACCGTGAACGCGGCCAACGCCGGCACCACGCTGAACGTCGGCGCTCAGCAGAACGAGCAGCAGGCCGGTGCCGTGCTCCCGCTGACCGGCGGTCTCGGCAGCGACGCCTTCCTGCTCGGCGGCGGCGCTCTCCTCTTCTCCGCGCTGGCGGTCCTCGGGGTCCTGCGACTCCGCCGGAACGCGCGCCGAGCCTCCTGACGCACCACCCACCTCACCGACAGCAGGACAACTGTCGGCCGGCGGGTGCCGGTCGACGATCGACAACAAAGAAAGCAGGAACGGCAATGACCACCAGGTCTCTCGGGCTGCGCAAGATCGCAGCCGGCCTCGGAGTCGCGGCTCTCGCCGCGCTCGGCGCCCTCGCAGTGTCTCCGGCCGCAAACGCCGCCGACACTCTGAGCCCCTCGAACATCACGGGGACCACGGGCACCCTGACCATCCACAAGCACGCGGGTGACCCCGGCGCGGCCGGCGACGGTACCCAGATCACCGACGCCGGCAAGCTCGCCGCGCTCGGCCAGGGCCTCGAGGGCGTCCAGTTCAGCGTGCAGCGGGTGAGCGCGAACGGCACGCCGATCGACCTCACCTCCGCGGCCGGCTGGGACCAGGCGAAGACCGCGACCCCGGCGAACGTGTCGTCGGCGCCGTTCTCGGTCGCCGCCGGAACCACGGCGACCACGGACGCCACCGGTCAGGCCGTCGTCTCGAACCTGCCCTACGGCCTGTACCTCGTCACGGAGACCAGCCCCGGCACGAACCCGATCGTCTCGCCGGTACAGCCGTTCCTCGTGTCGGTCCCGTACCCGAACCAGGGCGCGTGGCTGTACAACGTGCACGTCTACCCGAAGAACAAGCTGAACACCACGGAGCCGACCAAGACGGTCGCCGACCCGAAGGCGCCCGTGCTGGGCTCGCAGATCGTGTGGACGGTCAACGCGCCGATCCCGGCCCTCGCCGCCGGTGACAGCTACCGCAGCTTCTCCATCACCGACAACCTCGACGCGCGGCTGACCTACGTCGGCGCGGTCGTCAAGGTCGACGGCACCACGCTGACCGAGGGCACGGACTACACCGTCTCCGGCAACGCCGTGATCACGTTCACCGGGACCGGCCTCGGCAAGCTCGCCGGTAAGACCGCCGTCACCGCGGACATCACCACGACCGTGACCTCGCTCGGCGCCGACGGACAGATCCTGAACACCGCCGTCGTCAACACCAACGGCTCCGACCGCACCACCAACACGCCGCAGACCAACTGGGGCGCGCTGAAGGTCGTCAAGCAGGACGCCACCACGAAGAACACCCTCAAGGGCGCGATCTTCGAGGTCTACGACGCCAAGAACGGCACCAGGGTCGCCGGCCCGTTCACCACGAACGACGCGGGCGAGATCCTCGTCGACGGCCTGTGGGTCGGCAACAACGACGTGAAGAGCAAGGACTACTGGCTCAAGGAGACCCAGGCTCCGGCCGGCTACGTGCTCCCTGCCGACCCGTGGACCCAGGTCACCGTCACCGCCGCGGGCACCGCGACGCCGACGGCCCTCGCGATCTCGAACACCCAGCAGCAGGGACCGAACCTGCCGCTGACCGGTGGCGCGGGCAGCACGCTGTTCGCGATCGTCGGTGGCGCGCTGGTCGCCGCCGGGCTCGGCACCATCGTGGTGCGTCGCCTGCGCACGCGTCGTCACTGATGACAGGTCCGTCAGCGGTCGCCCCTCGGCGTGACCGCTGACGGACAGGAGGAGGGCGGGACGCGAGTCCCCGCCCTCCTCCCTGCTTCGGGCGGACGACAGGTCCGTGCCGAAGCGCCTCCGTCCCGAACCAGGGGCCCGTTCCGATCCGCACCTCGAGGAGGGCGTCATGACGCAGACCGCACCACTGCGACGTCGCGACCTGCGAACGACCCCCTGCCCACGCTGGCGGATGCCCTGGGGCACCGCGATCCTCGCCGCCATCGCGTTCGCCGGACTCCTCCTCCTGATGTATCCGACCGTGGCGAGCTGGTGGTCGCAGTACAACCAGTCGCAGCTCATCGTCAAGGTCGACTCCGAGGTCGGCGGCTCCGCGGCCGATACCCGCGAGAAGGCCCTCGATCAGGCGCGGGCGTACAACAAGGCGCTCGTCGGAGGCGCGCTCGTCGCGGCAGGATCCCGCATCCCGACCAGCTCGGCGGGCGCTCCGGGATTCGACTACCCGAGCCTGCTCCGCGCCGACGCCGACGGGGTCATGGCGCGGCTGCGCGTCCCGTCGATCGGAGTCGATCTGCCGATCTACCACGGCACCTCCGACGCGACCCTGACCAAGGGCGTCGGGCATCTCGAGGGCACGTCCCTCCCGATCGGGGGTGCCGACCAGCACTCCGTGCTCACGGCCCACCGCGGGCTCGCCGGCGCGACGCTGTTCGACAACCTCGACCAGGTCAAGATCGGCGACACGTTCACCATCGAGGTGTTCGGCCAGGTGCTGACCTACCGGGTGCGCGACACCCAAGTGGTCCTCCCTGAGCAGACGCAGACGCTGAGTGCGCAGGCGGGGGAGGACCTGGTCACCCTCGTCACGTGCACCCCGCTCGGCATCAACAGTCACCGGATCCTCGTCACGGGCGAGCGCGTGACGCCGACCCCGCAGAAGGACCTCGACGCTGCCGGTGCGACGCCGGACATCCCTGGATTCCCGTGGTGGGCGCCGACCATCGGCGGCGCGCTGATCGTGCTCGTCGGCTTCGTCTGGGCGACCGGGCGGCCCCGCCGCGAAGCACAGCCGGAGACCGCGGAGCACGAGGGCTGACACCGCCCGTCACGGACACGCCGGACACGCCGTCGCGACACGCCCGAGTTTGCGACACGCCCGGGCTGCACGTAGACTGTTGAGGTTCCACATTCCGGTGCGCGTCCCGATGCGCGCCGGATCACTGCCAGGGCAGTGCACAGACGGCGCCCTTCCTCCGGGAAGCGGCCGCAGGGATCTGGGCCGCGGGCAGCAGAACACACAACCGACACCTCTTCACCGAGGCCCTGCCGTGTGCGGGGGTCGGCTTCCGCGGGTCGCAAGGCCCCGGGCTGACAGCAGAACAGTGGTGCGCCCCTTCGAGAGGCCCGATCCGCAAGGATCCGGGCCAGGAGGAGGAGTGCGAAGGCGCAGAACGCGCCGTCGCGCGTCCAATGCCCCCGGATCACCCGATCCGGGCAGGTAAGACGCTTAATGAGAGAGAKCAGACAATGGCGGGACAGAAGATCCGCATTCGCCTGAAGTCGTATGACCACGAGGTCATCGACACGTCGGCCCGCAAGATCGTCGACACCGTGACCCGTGCGGGCGCGACCGTCGTCGGCCCCGTGCCGCTTCCGACCGAGAAGAACGTCGTGTGCGTCATCCGGTCGCCCCACAAGTACAAGGACAGCCGCGAGCACTTCGAGATGCGCACCCACAAGCGTCTGATCGACATCGTCGACCCGACGCCGAAGGCCGTTGACTCGCTCATGCGTCTCGACCTTCCTGCTGACGTCAACATCGAGATCAAGCTGTAAGGGGATCACGATGGTCGACATCAACGCAAAGATTTCCAAGGGCCTGCTCGGCACGAAGCTCGGCATGACCCAGGTCTGGAACGAGAACGGCAAGCTGATCCCGGTCACCGTGATCGAGCTGGCCCCGAACGTGGTCACCCAGATCCGCACCCCCGAGAAGGACGGCTACAACGCCGTGCAGATCGCGGCCGGTCAGATCGACCCGCGCAAGGTCACGCAGCCCCTCGCCAAGCACTTCGAGGCCGCCGGGGTCACCCCGCGTCGCCACGTCACCGAGATCCGCACCGCGGACGCCGGCGACTACGCGCTCGGCCAGGAGCTCACCGTTGACGGCACCTTCGAGGCCGGCCAGCTGGTCGACGTCGTCGGCACCAGCAAGGGCAAGGGCTTCGCCGGTGTCATGAAGCGCCACAACTTCAAGGGTGTCTCCGCTTCGCACGGTTCGCACCGCAACCACCGCAAGCCCGGTTCCATCGGTGCTTCGTCGACCCCGAGCCGTGTCTTCAAGGGCATGCGCATGGCCGGTCGTATGGGTGGCGAGCGCGTGACCGTCCTCAACCTCACGGTGCACGCCGTCGACGCCGAGAAGGGTCTGCTGCTCGTCAAGGGCGCCGTCCCCGGTGCACGCGGCCGCATCGTCTACGTCCGCAACGCAGTGAAGGGTGCCTGAGTCCCATGGCTGACACCACTCTGACGCTCGACGTGTTCGCCGGCGGCAAGAAGACCGGTACGGTCGACGCCCCCGCCGCGATCTTCGACGCCAAGACCAACGTTCCGCTGATCCACCAGGTCGTCGTCGCGCAGCTCGCCGCGGCACGCCAGGGCACCCACTCGACCAAGCGTCGCGGTGAGGTCTCCGGTGCCRGTCGCAAGCCCTTCAAGCAGAAGGGCACGGGTAACGCCCGTCAGGGCTCCATCCGTGCGCCGCACATGACCGGTGGTGGCATCGTCCACGGCCCGAAGCCGCGCGACTACTCGCAGCGCACCCCCAAGAAGATGATCGCCGCCGCCCTCGTGGGTGCGCTCAGCGACCGCTTCCGCGGTGAGCGCCTGCACGTCGTCGAGTCCTTCGGCATCGAGGGCAAGCCGTCCACCAAGACGGCGGCCGCCTACCTGAAGGCGCTCCCGGGCAAGAACATCCTCGTGGTCATCGACCGCGAGGACGACCTCACCGCTCTGAGCGTCCGCAACCTGGTCTCCGTGCACGTGCTGTACTCCGACCAGCTCAACGCCTACGACGTGGTCAACTCCGACGACATCGTCTTCACCAAGGCGGCCTTCGACGCGTTCATCGCGCTGAAGTCCGGCGCAACCGAGGAGGTCTCCGCATGAGCGACAACATCCTCGCCGCGGCTGCCAACAAGGATCCGCGCGACATCATCCTGAAGCCGGTCGTCTCCGAGAAGAGCTACGGCCTGATCGACGAGGGCAAGTACACCTTCCTGGTGGACCCCCGCGCCTCCAAGACCGAGATCAAGCTCGCCATCGAGAAGATCTTCGACGTCAAGGTCGCGAGCGTCAACACGATCAACCGCGTCGGCAAGGCTCGCCGCACCCGCTTCGGCACGGGCAAGCGCAAGGACACCAAGCGTGCCATTGTCGCCCTGAAGTCGGGCACCATCGACATCTTCACGGCAGTGAACTGACCGGGGGATAAGGACAGAACATGGCTATTCGCAAGTACAAGCCCACGACCCCGGGTCGCCGCGGCTCGTCGGTGGCAGACTTCGCCGAGATCACTCGATCGACGCCGGAGAAGTCGCTGCTGCGTCCGCTCAGCAAGACCGGTGGTCGTAACAACCAGGGCCGCATCACGACCCGTCACATCGGTGGTGGCCACAAGCGCCAGTACCGTGTCATCGACTTCCGTCGCAATGACAAGGACGGCATCGACGCCAAGGTCGCTCACATCGAGTACGACCCCAACCGCACCGCACGCATCGCGCTGCTGCACTACTTCGACGGCGAGAAGCGCTACATCATCGCGCCGAACAAGCTGAAGCAGGGCGACGTCGTCGAGTCGGGTGCCGGCGCGGACATCAAGCCGGGCAACAACCTCCCGCTGAAGAACATCCCGACGGGTACCGTCATCCACGCCATCGAGCTCCGTCCTGGCGGCGGCGCGAAGATGGCCCGCTCGGCCGGCACCTCGGTGCGTCTGGTCGCGAAGGATGGTCCCTACGCCCAGCTGCGTCTGCCCTCGGGCGAGATCCGCAACGTCGACGCGCGCTGCCGTGCGACGATCGGCGAGGTCGGCAACGCCGAGCAGTCCAACATCAACTGGGGTAAGGCCGGCCGCAAGCGCTGGTTGGGCGTTCGCCCGACCGTCCGCGGTGTCGCCATGAACCCGGTGGATCACCCGCACGGTGGTGGTGAGGGCAAGACGTCCGGTGGACGTCACCCCGTCTCCCCGTGGGGCCAGGCTGAGGGACGCACCCGTCACGCCAACAAGGAAAGCGACAAGTACATCGTGCGTCGCCGTAACGCTGGCAAGAAGCGCAAGTAGGAGTAAGAGAAGATGCCTCGCAGTCTTAAGAAGGGCCCCTTCGTCGACGAGCACCTGCTTCGCAAGGTGATCGTTCAGAACGATGCCGGTACCAAGAACGTCATCAAGACCTGGTCGCGCCGGTCGATGATCATCCCCGCCATGCTGGGACACACCATCGCCGTGCACGACGGACGCAAGCACATCCCCGTGTTCGTGTCCGAGACCATGGTCGGTCACAAGCTGGGCGAGTTCGCGCCCACCCGCACCTTCCGCGGCCACGAGAAGGACGACAAGAAGGGGCGGCGCCGCTAATGGTCGAATCCGTCGCACGCGTGAAGCACATCCGCGTGACCCCGCAGAAGGCTCGTCGTGTCGTCGCCCTCATCAAGGGCAAGCAGGCGCAGGAGGCTCTCGCCATCCTGAAGTTCGCCCAGCAGAGCGCCTCCGAGCCGATCTACAAGCTCGTGCACTCGGCGATGGCCAACGCGCAGGTGAAGGCCGACCGCGATGGCGAGTTCCTCGATGAGCAGGATCTCTACATCAAGAACGCCTTCGTGGACGAGGGGACGACGCTCAAGCGTTTCCAGCCCCGCGCCCAGGGCCGCGCGTTCCAGATCAAGAAGCGCACGAGCCACATCACGGTCGTGCTGGCCACCCCTGCCCTTCGACAGGCGCAGGAAACGGCCGACGAGACGAAGAAGGCGAGCAAGTAATGGGACAGAAGGTAAACCCGTACGGCTTCCGCCTCGGCATCACCACGGACCACGTGTCCCGGTGGTTCTCTGACTCGACCAAGCCGGGTCAGCGCTACGCCGACTACGTCGCCGAGGACATCAAGATCCGCAAGCTCCTGCAGACGCAGCTCGACCGCGCCGGCGTGAGCAACATCGAGATCGAGCGCACCCGCGACCGCGTGCGTGTGGACATCCACACCGCTCGCCCGGGCATCGTCATCGGCCGCCGTGGCGCCGAGGCCGAGCGCATCCGCGGAGACCTCGAGAAGCTCTCGGGCAAGCAGATCCAGCTGAACATCCTCGAGGTGAAGAACCCCGAGGCCGACGCTCAGCTGGTCGCCCAGGGCATCGCCGAGCAGCTCTCTGCTCGTGTCGCCTTCCGTCGCGCCATGCGCAAGGGCCTCCAGGGTGCCCAGCGCGCGGGTGCGAAGGGCATCCGGATCCAGGTCTCGGGCCGCCTCGGCGGCGCGGAGATGAGCCGGTCGGAGTTCTACCGCGAGGGTCGTGTGCCGCTGCACACGCTGCGCGCGAACATCGACTACGGCTTCTACGAGGCCAAGACCACCTTCGGCCGCATCGGCGTGAAGGTCTGGATCTACAAGGGCGACCTCACCAACAAGGAGCTTGCTCGCGAGCAGGCCAACGCACCGAAGTCCCGTCGTGACGACCGTGGTGGCGACCGCCGCCGTGGCCCGCGCAGCGAGGCTCCCGTCGCAGAAGGAGCGTCTGCCTGATGCTTATCCCTCGTAAGGTCAAGTTCCGCAAGCAGCACCACCCCAAGCGTGATGGTGCGGCAACCGGCGGCACGAAGGTCTCCTTCGGCGAGTACGGTATCCAGGCCCTCACGTCCGCGTATGTGACCAACCGTCAGATCGAGTCCGCTCGTATCGCGATGACCCGTCACATCAAGCGCGGCGGAAAGGTGTGGATCAACATCTACCCCGACCGTCCGCTCACGAAGAAGCCTGCCGAGACCCGCATGGGTTCCGGTAAGGGTTCTCCCGAGTGGTGGGTCGCCAACGTCAAGCCGGGTCGCGTCCTCTTCGAGGTCGCGGGTGTGAGCGAGGAACTCGCTCGCGAAGCACTGACCCGTGCCATTCACAAGCTGCCGCTCAAGGCACGCATCATCAAGCGCGAGGAGGGCGACGCGTAATGGCGATCGGCACCAAGGAGCTCGGTGTGACCGAGCTCGACACGTTCGAAGACCAGCGCCTCGTCGAGGAGCTGCGTAAGGCCAAGGAGGAGCTGTTCAACCTCCGTTTCCAGTCGGCCACCGGCCAGCTGGAGAGCCACGGCCGCATCCGCGCCGTCAAGCGCGACATCGCGCGCCTGTACACCGTGATCCGCGAGCGCGAGCTGGGCATCCGTGCGACGCCCGCTCCGGTCGAGGCTCCGGCCAAGAAGGCGTCCAAGGCAAAGGCGAAGAAGGCCGACGAGGCTGACGCGCCGAAGGAGGAGGCCGAGTAATGGCTGAGAAGAAGGCTGCTGCCGCTGAGGCAGAGGTCGTCTCGCACGACGTGCGTGACGCCGATGCTCGTGGCTACCGCAAGTCGCGCCGCGGCTACGTCGTCAGCGACAAGATGGACAAGACCATCGTCGTCGAGGTCGAGGACCGCGTGAAGCACCCGCTGTACGGCAAGGTCATCCGCCGTACGACGAAGGTCAAGGCGCACGACGAGAACAACGCCGCCGGTATCGGCGACCTCGTTCTCATCAACGAGACCCGCCCGCTGAGCGCCACCAAGCGCTGGCGTCTGGTGGAGATCCTGGAGAAGGCAAAGTGATCCAGACCGAGTCCCGACTCAAGGTCGCCGACAACACCGGCGCCAAGGAGCTGCTCACCATCCGCGTGCTCGGCGGCTCCAGCCGTCGCTACGCGGGCGTCGGCGACATCATCGTCGCCACGGTCAAGGACGCGATCCCCGGTGGGAACGTCAAGAAGGGTGACGTCGTCAAGGCCGTCATCGTCCGTACCAAGAAGCAGACCCGCCGTCCCGACGGGTCCTACATCAAGTTCGACGAGAACGCCGCCGTGATCCTGAAGAACGACGGGGAGCCCCGCGGCACCCGTATCTTCGGTCCGGTCGGCCGTGAGCTTCGTGACAAGAAGTTCATGAAGATCGTCTCGCTCGCCCCGGAGGTGCTGTAACTCATGGCGAACATCAAGAAGGGTGACCTGGTTCAGGTCATCTCCGGCCGCAAGCAGGAAAAGGGCGGCGACCGCGGCAAGCAGGGCAAGGTCCTCGAGATCCTCGTCGAGCAGAACCGCGTGATCGTGGAGGGCGTGAACTACGCCACCAAGCACTCCCGCGTCGGCCAGACGCAGCGCGGCACGAAGACGGGCGGCATCGAGACCATCGAGGCCCCCATCCACATCTCGAACGTCGCCCTGGTCGACCCCGAGACGAAGAAGCCGACCAAGGTCGGTCACCGCGTCGAGGAGCAGGTCAAGGACGGCGTGAAGCGCACGGTCCGCGTGCGCTACGCGAAGAAGAGCGGTAAGGACCTCTGATGGCGGCTGCTGACGCCGCGGGCGCTGTCAAGGTGCAGCCCCGCCTGAAGGCGAAGTACAACAACGAGATCAAGAAGGCTCTGCAGGACGAGTTCGGCTACGAGAACGTCATGCAGATCCCCGGCCTGGTCAAGGTCGTCGTCAACACCGGTGTCGGTGAGGCGGCTCGCGACTCCAAGGTGATCGATGGTGCGGTCGACGACCTCACCAAGATCACCGGCCAGAAGCCGATCGTCACGAAGGCCCGCAAGTCCATCGCGCAGTTCAAGCTGCGCGAGGGGCAGCCCATCGGCGCGCACGTCACCCTCCGCGGTGACCGCGCCTGGGAGTTCGTGGACCGCCTCGTGAACCTCGCACTGCCCCGTATCCGCGACTTCCGCGGTCTCTCGGACAAGCAGTTCGACGGCAACGGCAACTACACCTTCGGTCTCACGGAGCAGAGCGTGTTCCACGAGATCGATCAGGACCGGATCGACCGCGTCCGCGGTTTCGACATCACTGTCGTGACCACGGCGAAGAACGACGACGAGGGTCGCGCCCTGCTGCGCCACCTCGGCTTCCCGTTCARGTCGGCCGACGCGCAGGCGTAACCGATCGAAGACGTCCTTCGTCTCGTCGCTTCGCTCCTCGCTCAGGAACCGGCCATTCGGATCCGGTTCCTGAGCGAGCGAGCGAAACGAGACGAAGGACGCTTGACGTACAATTGAAAATTGCGTGCTCATCGCAGGCCGTCTGCCGTGTAACGGCAGCCGGAACCTCATGAACGAAAGAAGACAACTATGACGATGACAGACCCGGTCGCAGATCTGCTGACCCGTCTGCGCAACGCGAACTCGGCGCATCACGACTCCGTGACCCTGCCGTCGAGCAAGCTGAAGACCCACATCGCTGAGATCCTCCAGCAGGAGGGCTACATCTCGGGCTGGGAGGTCACCGACGCGCGCGTCGGCACCAACCTCACCATCTCGCTGAAGTACGGCCCGAACCGCGAGCGGTCGATCGCCGGCATCAAGCGCGTCTCCAAGCCCGGCCTCCGCGTGTACGCGAAGTCGACGGAGCTGCCCAAGGTGCTCGGTGGCCTCGGCGTCGCGATCCTGTCCACCTCCTCGGGGCTCCTCACGGACCGCCAGGCTGAGCAGAAGGGCGTGGGCGGAGAAGTTCTCGCCTACGTGTGGTGATCTGAAATGTCGCGTATTGGACGACTTCCCATCGAGATCCCCGCGGGCGTGACCGTTTCGGTCGACGGCCGTGCGGTTTCGGTGAAGGGCCCGAAGGGCGAGCTCTCGCTCACCGTGGCCTCTCCCATCGAGGTGTCGGTCGAGGAGAACCAGGTTCTCGTCACGCGTCCGGATGACGAGCGCGCTTCGCGTTCGCTGCACGGGCTGACCCGCACGCTCATCAACAACGACATCATCGGCGTGACCCAGGGGTACTCCAAGGGCCTCGAGGTCGTCGGCACCGGTTACCGCGTGCAGCAGAAGGGCGGCTCGGTCGAGTTCGCCCTCGGCTTCTCGCACCCGGTTCTGATCGACCCGCCCGCCGGCATCACCCTGACGGTCGAGGGCAACAACAAGCTCACCGTCAGCGGTATCAGCAAGCAGGCCGTCGGTGAGGCGGCTGCGAACATCCGCAAGATCCGCAAGCCCGAGCCGTACAAGGGCAAGGGCGTTCGCTACGCCGGCGAGATCGTGCGTCGCAAGGCCGGAAAGAGTGGTAAGTAACCATGGCTATCAAGACGAAGTCCGACGCCCGCTCGCGTCGTCACGCCCGTCTTCGCAAGAAGATCCAGGGCACCGAGGCGCGCCCGCGCCTGGTCGTCACCCGTTCGGCCCGCCACGTCTTCGTGCAGCTGGTCGACGACAGCAAGGGCCGCACCGTGGCCAGCGCCTCCACCCTCGAGACCGACCTGCGCGGCTTCGGCGGTGACAAGACCGCCAAGGCCCGCAAGGTCGGCGAGCTCGTCGCCGAGCGTGCGAAGGCTGCCGGCGTCTCGGAGGCCGTGTTCGACCGCGGTGGCAACCGCTACGCCGGTCGCGTCGCGGCCATCGCCGACGGCGCCCGCGAAGGGGGACTGGCACTGTGAGTGACAACAAGGAGAACGAAGTGACCGAGACGGCTCCTGTCGTCGAGAACGCGGCCGGTACCGAGGCTCCGCAGCGCGATGAGCGCCGCGGCSGCCGTGGTGGCCGCGACCGCGGCCAGGGCGGCCGTGACCGCAACTCCCGCGACCGTGGGGACAACCAGTTCCTCGAGCGCGTGGTGACCATCAACCGCGTGTCGAAGGTCGTCAAGGGCGGCCGTCGCTTCAGCTTCACCGCGCTCGTCGTGGTGGGTGACGGCAACGGTCTCGTGGGTGTCGGCTACGGCAAGGCCCGCGAGGTTCCGCTCGCCATCTCGAAGGGTGTCGAGGAGGCCAAGCGCAACTTCTTCCGCGTGCCGCGCTCCGCGAGCACCATCCCGCACCCGGTGCAGGGCGAGGCCGCTGCCGGCGTCGTGCTGCTCCGTCCGGCTGCTGCCGGTACCGGTGTTATCGCCGGTGGTCCGGTCCGCGCCGTGCTCGAGTGCGCCGGTATCCACGACGTGCTGTCGAAGTCGCTCGGTTCGTCGAACACGATCAACATCGTGCACGCGACCGTGGCCGCCCTGAAGCAGCTCGAGGAGCCCCGTGCGGTCGCCGCGCGTCGCGGCCTCGAGTTCGACCAGGTCGCCCCGGCGCGTCTCGTCCGCGCAGAGGCCGAGGCCATCGCTGCGCAGAAGGCAGGTGCCTGATGGCTGCGCGCCTCAAGGTCACGCAGGTCAAGTCCAAGGTGAGTGAGAAGCAGAACCAGCGCGACACGCTGCGTTCGCTCGGCCTCAAGCGGATCGGCGACTCGGTCGTCCGTCCCGACGATGCCCAGACCCGCGGTTACGTCCGCACGGTCGCTCACCTCGTCAAGGTTGAGGAGATCGACTAATGGCTGAGAAGAAGGAAGCGGCCACCAAGACCGCCGCCAAGAAGCCGGCTGCCAAGAAGGCCGAGGAGACCACGGTCTCCCGTCCCGGCGTCCTGAAGGTGCACCACCTGCGTCCGGTCCCCGGCGCCAACACCGCGAAGACCCGTGTCGGTCGCGGTGAGGGCTCCAAGGGCAAGACCGCCGGTCGCGGCACCAAGGGCACCAAGGCCCGCAACACCGTTCGCGTCGGTTTCGAGGGTGGGCAGATGCCGCTGCACATGCGCACCCCGAAGCTGCGCGGGTTCAAGAACCCGTTCCGCGTGGAGTACCAGGTCGTGAACCTGGAGAAGCTCGCCGAGCTCTACCCGGCCGGTGGCGACGTGACCGTCGCCGACCTGGTCGCCAAGGGCGCGGTCCGCAAGAACGAGAAGGTCAAGGTCCTGGGCAACGGCGACATCGCCGTGGCTCTGACCGTGTCGGTCGACAAGGTCTCCAGCTCCGCTGAGCAGAAGATCGTCGCCGCCGGCGGATCCATCAAGTAACACCCGTCGAGAGGGGCCGGAGATATCTCCGGCCCCTCTTGCGTTACCCTGGGTAATTGACTGTCCCTCGTCGGGCGTCATCCCTTTGCAGGAAGGCAAGCTTTTGTTCAGCGCCATCGCGCGGATCTTCCGCACGCCTGATCTTCGACGCAAGATCGGCTTCACGATCGTGATCATCGCGATCTACCGCCTTGGATCCACCGTGCCCGCTCCGTTCGTGAGCTTCCCGAACGTCTCGGAGTGCCTCGCACAGAACAGCGGCACCGAGGGGCTCCTCGGGCTCGTCAACCTGTTCTCCGGCGGCGCGCTGCTGAAGCTGTCGATCTTCGCCCTCGGCGTCATGCCGTACATCACGGCCTCGATCATCACGCAGCTGCTCCGCGTGGTCATCCCGCACTTCGAGGCGCTGCACAAGGAGGGCCAGGCCGGTCAGGCCAGGCTCACGCAGTACACCCGCTACGTCACCATCGCGCTCGCGCTGCTGCAGTCCACGACCCTCGTCACGGTCGCGCGCACCGGCCAGCTGTTCGGCCAGACCGGCGTCGCAGCCTGCAACCAGCTGCTCACCAACGACGTGTGGTGGGCGCAGCTGCTCCTCATCATCACGTTGACGGCCGGCACCGGCCTCATCATGTGGTTCGCCGAGCTCGTCACGGAGAAGGGCATCGGCAACGGCATGTCGCTGCTGATCTTCACCTCGATCGCCGCGACCTTCCCCGGCGCCATGTGGGCCATCATGCAGACCAAGGGGTTCGAGGTCTTCCTGCTCGTCCTGCTCGTCGGCATCCTCGTGATGACGCTGGTCGTCTTCATCGAACAGTCGCAGCGTCGCATCCCGGTGCAGTACGCGAAGCGCATGGTCGGTCGCCGCACGTACGGCGGCACCAACACCTACATCCCGATCAAGGTCAACATGGCGGGCGTGATCCCGGTCATCTTCGCCTCGTCGCTGCTGTACATCCCGATGCTGGTCGCGCAGTTCAACATCCCGCAGGACGGCAAGACGCCGCCCGCGTGGGCGACCTGGATCATGACGTACTTCGTCAAGGGCGACCACCCGATCTACATGATCACGTACTTCCTGCTGATCATCGGCTTCACGTACTTCTACGTCGCGATCACGTTCAACCCGACCGAGGTCGCGGACAACATGAAGAAGTACGGCGGCTTCATCCCGGGCATCCGCGCGGGCCGTCCCACGGCCGAGTACCTCGACTACGTGCTCACCCGCATCACCCTGCCCGGATCCCTGTACCTCGGTCTCATCGCGCTGATCCCGCTGATCGCGCTGGCCACGGTCGGCGCGAACCAGAACTTCCCGTTCGGCGGCGCGTCGATCCTGATCATCGTCGGCGTCGGCCTCGAGACGGTCAAGCAGATCGATGCACAGCTGCAGCAGCGACACTACGAAGGGCTCCTACGATGACGGCATCCGCAACTTCCACCGCACGCCTGCTGATCGTGGGCCCGCAGGGCTCCGGCAAGGGCACGCAGGGAGTGCGGATCGCTGAGGGGTACGGGATTCCGGTGGTCTCCACGGGCGACATCTTCCGCGCCAACATCAAGGCCGGCACCGAGCTCGGCGCGCAGGTCACCGCGATCCTCGATGCGGGCGACCTCGTGTCGGACGAGCTGACCGGCGCGCTCGTGCGCGACCGCCTGTCCCAGCCCGATGCCGAGGCCGGCTTCCTCCTGGACGGCTATCCCCGTAATGCGGCGCAGGTCGAGCACCTGGATGCGTTCCTGGCCGAGTCGGACGCGGCGCTCGACGCCGTGATCGTGCTCGACGTGCCCCGCGAGGAGAGCATCGCCCGCCTCGCTCTGCGCGCGACGGAGCAGGGTCGTGCGGACGACACTCCCGAGGCGATCGCCCATCGACTGGACATCTACGAGGCCCAGACCGCGCCGATCCTCGACGCCTACGGCGCCCGCGACATCGTGGACACCATCGACGGCGTCGGCAGCCTGGACGAGATCTCCGAGCGCATCTTCGCGGCGCTGGCCGCCCGCGGCCTCGTGCGCACGGCTGCGGTCTGACGTGGCGTTCCGCCGTTCCATCTACAAGAGCCGTGCCCAGCTGGGGACGATGGTCGAGCCCGGCCTGATCACCGGTGCGGCGCTCACCGCGGTGCGCGCCGCCGTACGCCCCGGCATCACCACGGGGGAGCTCGACGCGATCGCCGAGCGCGTGATCCTGGATCGTGGCGCCGAGTCGAACTTCAAGCTCGTGCGCGGCTACCGGCACACCACCTGCATCTCGGTCAACGACCAGGTCGTGCACGGAATCCCCGGATCCCGCGTGCTGCAGCCCGGCGACATCGTGTCGATCGACTGCGGTGCGCAGTTCCGCGGCTGGAACGGCGACAGCGCGATCACCGTCATCGTGCCCGACGAGGCGCAGGCGGAGCTCGTCGCCGCGCGACAGGCCCTGTCGGATGTGACGGAGGGATCCATGTGGGCCGGGATCGCCGCGATGGCGTCCGCGAAGCACCTGGGCGACATCAGCGCGGCCATCGAGGACCACATCCTCGGCGCCGGCCCCTCATCCGTCTCGGGGAGGCCCTACGGGATCCTGCGCGAGTACGTCGGGCACGGCATCGGCCGCAAGATGCACGAGGCGCCGAGCCTGTTCAACTACCGCACGCCCGACCGCGGCGCTGAGGTGCGCCCCGGTCTCGTGCTCGCGATCGAGCCCATGGTGACCGCGGGCTCTGACCAGACCTACGTGGAGGACGACGACTGGACCGTCTCCACGACCGACGGATCCGACGGTTCGCACTGGGAACATAGCGTCGCCCTGCACGACGACGGCATCTGGGTGCTGACCGCGGCGGACGGCGGCGCCGCCGGCCTCGCCGCGTTCGGCATCACGCCCGCGCCGATCGCGTAGCTCGCGACTTCGCGAGAAATCAGATACAGCATGAGACCTGCCTTCTGCAGGTAGGTCTCATGCTGGATGTGGTTTCTCGCGCCTGGGAGGGCGGTGGCGCGTCAGTTCGCGCGGGCGACGCTGCAACGTCGCGAGCATGGCGGACTCACGCGGACGGACCAACGGCACCCCGGCAGCGTCCAGCGCGCGGCACAGCGGATCCACCTTCCACGCATCGGCGAGCTCCCAACGTGCGAAGGGGTGGTGGTGGCGCCGAACCCGATCCTCGCGCCGCTTCTCATCGCGCAGGTGCTCGGTGGCCTTTCCCGGATCCGTGAGGTCGTACTTGCCCCAGCCGTCGGCCTCGCCGACGGCGCCGACAGAGCGGAACAGGAAGTCGACCCGGTCCAGAACGCCCTCATAGTGGAACTCTTGCTGCAGATCCGGGTCCTCGTAGCCGCACCAGGAGATCACGGCGCGGCTGACGCTCTCGGCGGGCGACTCCGCGCGAGGGTCTACCCGGCCCCACAGCCATCGCAGTTGGGCGGAGCCTCGGCCGGCGACCTGCGCCGCAGCGTGTGTGCGCAACGCCGTCGATCCCAGTGCTCCGCCCTGCCTCGGCGAGATCGCGGCGTCGACGACCGCGAGGGCCTGCGCCGGCGGCAGGACCCGTGCCAGATCCACGGCGGTGTCGAGCAGTGACGTCACCCACAGCGCGCCTCGACGCTCGACGCTGCGCGGGTCTCTGCTGGTGTGCACGCAGACGTCGCCGTAGCGCCGAGAGTGCGCCCGCCCGGGCTCGAAGACGTGGATGTCCCGCGCTTCGCCGAAACGCGGCAAGCCGTGAGCGACCGCGGCGGACTCCAGGCAGAGCACGGCGTCCGGATGGGTCCGCGCGAAAGCGTGGACGCGCGCGGCGTAGCGATCCCAGGCCGGAAGCTCCGCGAACGGTGCGGCCGGCGCATAGACGCCCGGGCGAATCCGCGTGTGCGCGGGCGTATCGAGGGTGATCCCTCGGGCGCGCGCCTCACCCCGCGTCACGAGCGGCGCAGGGGAGGCGAGCACGGCGCGATCGGCGAGCAGCAGTGGCATCCCGCCAGCGTGCCCTGCCTGCGACAGCCAGCGGACACCGTTTCTCCAATCTGTGCGCAACCCGCAGTATCGCGCTCGTGTGGAGGGCACTCGCCTGCACACGAGAAACCAGATCCAGCGTGAGACCCACTGTCTGCAGGTAGGTCTCATGCTGGATCTGGTTTCTCGCTGGCTCCCACGGCCCTCAAAGGCAGGACACGGCACAATGGGGAGACACAGCTGAGCGGATCCGCCGGGCGGGTCTTGACTAAGGAGACACACACATGGCCGCTGCCAAGGGCAGGACCAACGGGTTCGCCATCGGAATCACCGCCGCGGTCGTCGCCGTGCTCATCGCACTCGTCGGCGTCGTCGTCTGGATGAACAACAAGGCCACGGACCCCGGTGCCGCGCCGAAGAGCGCGATCATCAACTCCGACACCGGCGCCGTGACCACCGGCTCCGGCAAGGACAAGGTCGCCGTCTTCGTCGACTTCCAGTGCCCGGTCTGCAAGAGCTTCGAGGAGCAATTCGGCAGCGACCTGCAGAAGCTCGCGAAGGAGGACAAGATCACGCTCGAGTACCACCCGATCGCGATCCTGGACCGCTTCTCGCAGGGCACGAACTACTCGTCGCGCGCGGCCGCGGCTGCGTACAGCGTCGCGCAGGAGAACCCGGACAAGTTCCTCGACTATCTGAACATCCTGTTCCAGAACCAGCCGACGGAGAACACGCCCGGTCTCACCGACCAGCAGCTGATCGACTATGCGAAGCAGGTCGGCGCCGACAAGGCCGAGGCCACGATCAAGGCGGCTACCTTCTTCAAGTTCCCGACTGCGCAGGCGTCGTCTCACAAGATCAAGGGCACGCCGACCATCGAGATCAACGGTGAGCGGCTCGACCTGACCAAACAGGCCGATCTCGCCAAGGTGCAGGCGATCGCGAGCCAGAAGTAACCACGCCGCATTTTGCGGATCCGCGGATCCGGACTACCATAGATCCTTGGTGCTTTGCGCCTTGGTCCGGCGTGTCCGGATCCGCATAGTTCCACCACCACCCAACCACCGCAGATCGACCGGTCTGCAGAAGCGTCAGCGAGGCTATGGCTAAGAAAGACGGTGTCATCGAGATCGAGGGCGTGATTTCCGAGGCGCTGCCCAACGCGATGTTCCGCGTTGAGCTGTCCAACGGACACAAGGTCCTTGCAACGATCTCCGGCAAGATGCGGCAGAACTACATCCGCATCATCCCCGAGGATCGCGTCGTCGTGGAGCTCTCGCCCTACGACCTCACGCGCGGTCGTATCGTCTACCGCTACCGCTAGACCGGTCGAGAAGTAACACCCCAGGCGCTCGCGCCTGCCCGGTGAAGACAGCGATAAGGAAAAAACATGAAGGTCAACCCCAGCGTCAAGCCGATCTGCGACCACTGCAAGGTGATCCGCCGCCACGGCCGCGTCATGGTGATCTGCAAGAGCAACCCGCGCCACAAGCAGCGCCAGGGTTGAGCAGCGGGCTCCGGCCCGACACTCTCGCAATCTCACAATTCAAAATGAAACGGCAGGATCAGACGCTTCGACGGGCTCAGCGGCCCGAAGAAGCCGACACCTCGGGCGGAGGCCCGGGCACCGATCCTGCTCCACACCTCCACAACACTCCAGGAGTTACCGCATGGCACGTCTTGCCGGCGTCGACATCCCGCGCGACAAGCGCGTGGTGATCGCCCTCACGTACATCTACGGCATCGGCCGTACCCGCTCGGTCGAGATCCTCAAGGCCACCGAGATCGACGAGTCGATCCGCGTCAAGGACCTCTCCGACGACCAGCTCGTCGCCCTCCGCGACCACATCGAAGGCACCTACAAGGTGGAGGGTGACCTCCGCCGCGAGGTCGCCGCCGACATCCGCCGCAAGGTCGAGATCGGCTCCTACGAAGGCATCCGCCACCGTCGTGGCCTGCCGGTCCGCGGTCAGCGCACCAAGACCAACGCGCGCACCCGCAAGGGCCCCAAGCGCACCGTCGCCGGCAAGAAGAAGGCCCGCTAAGCGGCGGCCAGGGAATAGGAGAAAACTTTCATGGCTGCACCCAAGGCCGCCGCGCGCAAGCCGCGCCGCAAGGAAAAGAAGAACATCGCGCTGGGCCAGGCCCACATCAAGTCGACGTTCAACAACACGATCGTCTCGATCACCGACCCGTCCGGCGCGGTCATCGCCTGGGCTTCCTCCGGTGGCGTGGGCTTCAAGGGCTCGCGCAAGTCCACCCCGTACGCCGCCGGCATGGCCGCGGAGTCGGCTGCCCGTCAGGCCGCCGAGCACGGTGTGAAGAAGGTCGACGTGCTCGTCAAGGGTCCGGGCTCCGGCCGCGAGACCGCGATCCGCTCGCTGCAGGCCGCCGGCCTCGAGGTGGGCTCGATCCAGGATGTGACGCCGCAGGCGCACAACGGCTGCCGCCCGCCGAAGCGCCGTCGCGTCTGACGCGTTCTGAGGATCCTCGGATCTCGATCCTGTCGAGACCGGGGATCCTCGCCCGCGTTCTTCCACAACTCAAGACCTCACCCACACGTGTCATATAGCGGGCACGTGATCGAAAGGAACACACAGTGCTCATCGCACAGCGTCCCACTCTCACCGAGGAAAAGATCTCCGAGAACCGCAGCCGGTTCGTCATCGAGCCGCTCGAGCCCGGTTTCGGTTACACGATCGGCAACGCGCTGCGTCGCAGCCTGCTCTCCTCGATCCCCGGCGCGGCCGTGACCAGCGTCCGCATCGACGGCGTCCTCCACGAGTTCAGCACCATCCCCGGTGTCAAGGAGGATGTCACCGAGATCATCCTCAACATCAAGCAGCTGGTCGTCTCCTCGGAGCGCGACGAGCCCATCACCGCGTACCTGCGTAAGACGGGTGCCGGCGAGGTCACCGCGGCGGACATCTCCGCTCCGGCCGGCGTCGAGGTGCACAACCCCGAGCTGGTCATCGCGACCCTCAACGACACCGCCAAGTTCGAGCTCGAGCTCACCATCGAGCGCGGCCGCGGCTATGTCTCCGCAGCGCAGAACCGCAGCGAGTACGCCGAGGCCGGCCAGGTCCCGATCGACTCGATCTACTCGCCCGTGCTCAAGGTCAGCTACCGCGTCGACGCCACCCGCGCCGGCGAGCGCACCGACTTCGACAAGCTCGTGCTGGACGTCGAGACGAAGAACTCGATCCTCCCGCGCGACGCGGTCGCTTCGGCCGGTCGCACGCTGACCGAGCTGTTCGGTCTGGCCCGCGAGCTGAACGTCGAGGCCGAGGGCATCGAGATCGGCCCCGCGCCGGTCGAGGCCGTGCTCTCGAACGAGCTGTCGATGCCGATCGAGGACCTCGATCTGTCGGTCCGCTCGTACAACTGCCTCAAGCGCGAAGGCATCAACACGGTGTCCGAGCTCGTCGCCCTCTCGGAGACGCAGCTCATGAACATCCGCAATTTCGGACAGAAGTCGGTGGACGAGGTGCGCGACAAGCTCGTCTCGCTCGGCCTGTCGCTGAAGGATTCGGTGCCCGGTTTCGACGGCGCCCACTTCTACGRCGGCTCCGAAGACGAGTCCTTCTGATACCCGAACCTTTCCGATCCAGGAGTAACAACAATGCCTAAGCCCACCAAGGGTCCCCGCCTCGGAGGCGGCCCGGCCCACGAGCGTCTGCTGCTTGCGAACCTCGCTGCGCAGCTGTTCGTTCACAAGTCGATCAAGACCACCGAGACCAAGGCCAAGCGCCTGCGTCCGCTGGCTGAGCGCCTCGTCACCTTCGCCAAGCGCGGCGACCTGCACGCACGCCGTCGCGTGCTGACGGTTCTGCGCAGCAACAAGGAGGCGACGCACATCCTGTTCGCCGAGATCGCGCCGCTCGTCGCCGAGCGTGAGGGCGGCTACACCCGCATCACCAAGGTCGGCAACCGCAAGGGCGACAACGCGCCCATGGCCGTGATCGAGCTCGTGCTCGAGCCCGTCACCCCCAAGGTGAAGAAGGCCGCCGCGAAGCCCGCCAAGGCTGAGAAGGCCGCTGCTGCTGAGGCTCCGGCCGAGGTCGTCGAGGTCCCCGTGAGCGGATGCCATAGGGTGCGCTCACGGGGACGACTCGGAATGTGGTGGGGGGTTCACGGGAGCGGCGGGCCGGGCTTCGTGGCTCCCCGCCAACATCCCACTCCCGCCGCCGGCTCCATCTCCGCGTCGTCCCCGTGAGCGGACGCCATAGGGTGCGCTCGTGGGGACGACCCGGAATGTGGAGGGGTCAGGGGGCGGCGGGGCAGATCACGAGGCCGTTGGCCGCCGCGAGGGGGGATCCGGTCGCGCAGGTGCCGTAGCCGAGGGTGGGCGTATGGCGCATCGCGGGGGCGTCGAACAGCCCCACGTGGGCGCCGGTGAACATGACGGACGAAACCGCGCCGCCCCAGGGCTTCGCAGCGAGCCACTCCACGTCGTTGTCGCGCACCCACTCTGCGAGCGGCGTGATCGCGGCCCGCTGCTGGGCCAGCGACTCGGCGGGGGCCCGGGTGGCGCGCACGGTGTCTCCGACCGCCCCGCCGGACACCACGGCGACCAGTGCGACGGCGGCGGCGACCGCTGTCGCGCGGATGGGGCCGCGCATGCCCGAGGCCCCGCGCCGCCACAGCGCCACCACGGCGCGCACCGCGATCGCGGCGAGGATCGGAGCGAAGGCGAACACGCCCACCGAGGGATGACGCACCCACAGCGGCAGCTGAGCCGCCTGCGCCCACCAGCCCACGAAGGCGAGCAGGCCGACGGCGGCGCCGAAGCCGATCGCGAGCAGCTGCGGATCCCGCTCCCACCAGCGCGGGCGGTGAGAGCGCGGGTGGTGCGGCCGCGGGAGGGTGCCGGAGCCCTGCGGATCCGCGTCGAGCCGGAGCGGGCGAGCGCCGAGTCCGGCGTCCGCACGCCTGCCCGGCAGCGCGGCCCACAGCACCACGACGCCGACGAGCAGAACTGCGATGACGACGAGCCACCACGGCACGAACCAGGATCCGGCCAGCGTGCCGAGCTTCTGCGGCACCGTGGTCGGCTCGATGTGCTGGCCGCCGCTGAGCAGGAAGACGCCCAGCGCGCGCACGTGGCCGGCGTAGCCCCTGAAACCGAGCGAGACGAGCGCGATCAGCTCCATCAGCACGGTGGGCGCGGCCACGAACACCAGTGGCACGATCGCACGACGCAGGGTCGCACCGAGCCTCCGCCGGAACGGAGCCGCGGGTGTCAGCAGGAACAGAGCGATGGCGAAGGCGGGCAGCGCGAGCAGGGCGATGAGCTTCGCCTGCACCGCCAGCCCGAGCAACAGCCCCGCGAGCCAGGCGCGCCGCGGGAGCACGATCAGCGCCCACACGATGAGCGCCGCCGCGGCGATCTCGCCGAGCAGATCCGCGGGGCCCTGGATCGGGGAGATGCTGTCTGCCGTGTTGAACGCGAGCGGGAGCGCCACGGCGATGAGGGCGCCGAAGCGGCCCGCCAGGCGTCGTCCGAGCACGCCGAGTCCGACCAGCAGCAGCACCCAGTATGCGAGCGGCACGAGTCGGGCGCCGATTACCGGATCCACGCCCAGTGCCAGCACCCCGGCGACCGGCAGCAGCACGACCGGACCGGTGGAGATCCGCGGATCGAACGGCGTCAGGGTCGAACCCGACAGCGTGCCGTCGCTGGCGTAGCCGAGGCCGGCGAGCAGGTTGCGGGGAACGGTGAGGTTGAAGGCCTCGTCCTCCCAGAATCGCAGCACGGTCAGGCTGTGCCACATCACGGTCGCGTTCGCGACGATCAGCAGCCCGAGCAGGATCCAGAATGCGATTCCGGAGAGGCGTTGCGTCATACGGATCCGGATCCTTCGAACTCGAGGGCGCGCAGCGGTGCTCCAGGGCGCAGCGACCACATCCAGGCCTCGCGCAGCGCGCTGAGGGCGAAGAGCACGAGCTTCTTGGGCGGCAGCGAAGGGCGGGAGACCTTGCCCCACATCGTTCCGGTGCTTGAGGAGCCACGGCGCGGGATGCTGCGCACACGCAGATAACGCACCGCGAATCCGGCGCGCACCTCGCCGAAGGAGAAGTGCACGTGCGGCACGAGGGCGTCGGACGGCACGGCGTTCACGAGGATCTGCAGCGCTTCGGGGCGGTACGCGCGCAGAGGAGTGTTCACGTCGGGGACGCCGCGTCCGACCACGACCGCGGTGAGCAGGCGCACGCCCGCGGTGAGCAGACGGCGGTACCACGCATCGGTGCGGGAGTGGCGGACGCCGTGCACGACGTCCGCGCCGGTGCTGCCCAGGGCGCGCACGGTGGACGCGATCTCGGATCCGAGGAACTGCCCGTCGCCGTCGACGTGCACGATCGCATCGGGGGAGAGCGCGAGGCCTCCGCGGTACGCGGCGAGAGCCGTGGGGCCGTGGCCGCGGTTGGCCGGCTGGGTCTGCACGTCGATGTCGTCGATGCCGGACAGCGCGCTGGCCGTTCCGTCGGTGGAGCGGTCGTCTGCGACCACGAATGTCACGCGCTCAGCGAGCGGGGCGACCGCGGCGCGGATCTCGTCGATGAAGCCGCCGATCCCCTCGGCCTCGTTGTAGGCCGGCATCACGACGGCCAGATGGGCGTACTTCACTCGAACCTCGAGCCTTCTCCTGGAGGGCCCGTCCGGGCCGGGGCGGGACCTCCCGGAGCCACGGCGGCACCGGCGGAGTCTTCGCGGAGGACGGAGCGGGGATCCGCCCCGTTCGCGCTGACGTCCTGGGCCGCACCGTCTCCCGGGTATTCTAGTAGGGCTATGGATCGCCGCTCACGGTTGCGCCGTCTGGCGGGGGTCGGCACCCGCTTCCTGATCGTCGGCGGTATCAGCACGGTCATCGAGGTCGGCGCGTTCAACCTCTTCGTCTTCACCTTCGGGTGGGATCTCGTCGTCGGCAAGATCGCTGCGAGCCTGGTCGCCCTGGTGAACGCGTACATCGGAAACCGCGAGTGGGCGTTCCGCGGGCGCGACCGGCGCGGACGCGTCGCCGAGATCGTGCTGTTCATCGCGGTCAACCTGGTCTGCACCGTGCTCGGCGCCGGCATCGTCTGGCTCGGCGCCGATGTGGTCGAGGGCATGACCGGCCACGCGCCGGGGCCGGCGATGGTGAACCTGATCAACCTCGGCAGCATCGCGGTGATCGTGCTGGTGCGCTTCGTGCTGTACCACTACATCGTCTTCCGCCACATGCCCAAGGCCCTGCCCGCCGCGGCGGACACCGCGCGAGACTCCTGATTCTGCGTGAGACACCACGCCAGGTGTGGTGTCTCACGCAGAAAGTGATGTCTCACGCAGGGCGTGCGCGCAGGTCCTTGCGCAGGATCTTGCCCGAGGCGGACTTGGGGATCGCATCGATGAATTCCACGAGGCGCACCTTCTCGTGCGGGGCGACGTGGGCCGCGACGTGCGCCTTCACGCCCTCGGCGTCGAGCTCCGCACCCTGCTGCAGCACCACGAACGCCTTCGGCACCTCCTGGCCGTCCTCGTCCGAGACGCCGATCACGGCGGCGTCGGCGATCGCGGGGTGCTCGAGCAGTACGGCCTCGAGCACAGCGGGCGCGACTTGATAGCCCTTGTACTTGATGAGCTCCTTCAGGCGGTCCACGATCCGGAACACCCCGCCCGCCGTCACGGTCGCGACGTCACCGGTGTGCAGCCAGCCGTCCGCATCCAGCATGTCGGCAGTGGCGTCGGGACGGTTGAGGTACCCCTTCATGACCTGCGGTCCGCGGATGAGCAGCTCTCCGGGGTCGCTCGCGCCATCGGCAGGCACGACGACGTCGGATCCGTCCTCGGCGAGCAGGCGGGCCTCGGTGTTCGGGATCAGCAGCCCGACCGAGGAGAGGTCGATGTCGTCGCGCTCCACCGGGATCGTGTGCGTGACGGGGCTGGTCTCGGTCATGCCGTAGCCCTGCCGCACGGTGCAGTCCAAGCGCTCCGCGACCGCGTGTGCGAGGGCGCCGTCGAGCGGTGCCGCGCCGGAGAACACGACCTTGACCGCGCTCATGTCGTACTGCGCGACGAGCGGATGCTTCGCGAGCGCGACGGCGATGGGCGGCGCGATGAAGAGCCAGCTCGTGCGCTGCTCCGCGATGATGCGCAGGAACTCGACCAGATCGAACTTCGGCATCGTGACGAGCGTGGCGCGCAGCCGCACGGCGAGGTTGAGAAGCACGGTCATGCCGTAGATGTGGAAGAACGGCAGCACGGCGAGGATCCGGTCTTCGTCGGTCAGCTCGATCGAGACCGTGCTCTGCGCGACGTTCGCGACGAGGTTGCGGTGCGTGAGCATCACGCCCTTGGGGCGCCCCGTCGTACCGGAGGAATAGGGGAGCACCGCGACATGTGTGGCGGGGTCGAACGTGATCTCGGGGGCGTGGTGCCCTTCGGAGAGCAGGTCTCGCAGCGAGGGGTGGCCCTCGGCGCCGTCCAGGACGATGAGCTGATCGGCGGGCAGGCCCAGCTGGGCGGCGGCGGCCTCGGCCTGCGGCAGCAGCGGGCTGACCGTGATCAACCAGAACGCGGAGGCGTCGCGCAGTTGGTTCGCGATCTCGTCCGCGGTGTACAGCGCGTTGATCGTGGTCGCCGTGGCGCCGGAGCGCAGGATCCCGTGGAACACCGTCGCGAACGCCGGCACGTTCGGGCAGAGGAGCCCGATCGCGTCTCCGACTCCGATCCCGCGCGCGGCGAGCGCCCCCGCGAAGAGGTCGATCTGTCCGATGAGCTGGCGATAGGTGGTCTCGGCACCGGACATGCCGTCGACGAGCGCCACCCGGTCGAGGTCGTGCTCCGAGATGTCGCCGAAGAGGTACTCGTGGATCGGGACCGCGGGGATCTCGATCTCGGGGTGGATGCTGCTGACCATGGGATCTCCTTCGATCTCGGTCGCGTGCGGTCGGGTGCCGCGTCGCTTGCGATTCAGTGTCGCATGAAATGGCACTGGGTGTCAGGGCTGGTTTCGGGGCCTTCCGTGGGCCGGCAGAACTCCGCGAAGCGGATCCCGAGCGAACGCCTGCAGAGCGACTCGGCAGGGCGCGGGCGGCCCCGGGTACCCTGGATCCGTGCGCATCCGTCTCGACATCGCCTATGACGGCACCCATTTCCGGGGCTGGGCGAAGCAACCGGGACTGCGCACCGTGCAGGGCACGATCGAGCAGGCGCTCGCGCGCATCCTCGGGCCGTCGGCCAGTGGCGACGCCGCGGACGGACTCGATCCGCGCCTCGTGGTCGCCGGACGCACCGACGCGGGCGTGCACGCCACGGGGCAGGTCGCCCACGTCGATCTCGACGAGCAGCAGTGGGCCCGTCTCAGCACCCGCAACGGGCGGGCAGCGGCGGATCCGGCCGCTTCGCTCGCATCGCGGATCCGCGGAGTGCTCGGTCAATATCCCGACGTCACGGTGTCGCGCACGTCGTCGGCCCCGGAGGGTTTCGACGCCCGGTTCTCGGCGGTGTGGCGCCGCTACCGCTACCGCCTCGCCGATGCGCGCGCCGGCTACGACCCGCTGCTGCGGCATGACACGACCACCATCCGAGGGGCCCTCGACGAGGCCGCCATGGACGCCGCCGCGCAGACCCTCATCGGCCTGCACGACTTCGCCGCGTACTGCAAGCCTCGTGAGGAGGCCACCACGATCCGCACGCTGCTCGACTACCGCTGGACGCGCGACGCGACGGGAGTGCTCGTCGCCGAGGTGAAGGCCGATGCGTTCTGCCACAGCATGGTGCGCGCCCTCGTCGGCGCGTGCGCGGCCGTGGGGGAGGGGCGTCTCGAGGTGGCCGACCTCGGCCGCCTGCGCGATGAGCTCACCCGGACCAGCGAGTTCACAGTGCTCGCCGCACGCGGCCTGACGCTCACCGAGGTGGGGTATCCCGCCGACGCGCTGCTCGCCGCCCGCGCAGATCAGACCCGCAACCGGCGCGACCGTGACGACTGAGCGGCGGATCCGTAACACCGGGTGAATACCGTGCGCTCGCCCAGGGTAAGAGGAGAGCGCGCGAGTAGCGTGGGGATGTGCGGATCATCTCCTACAACCTGCGCAAGCACAGGGCGGCGCATGAGCTCGACGACCTCGTCGACGCTCATGACCCCGATGTGCTGTGCCTGCAGGAGGGGGACACCGCCTCGCTGCCGGAGCGTGCAGGAGGGCTGACGCTCGCGCACACCACGCAGCGCAATCGGCTGGGGCTGGCCATCTATTACCGTTCCAGCGCGTACCGCCTCGTCGACATGGCGGCGGTCTCGGTCAAGAAGTCGCTGCACGACCACGTGCTCCGTCCCGCCCACGAGCGCCTCCTCGGCGTGCGCCTGCGCGACATCGACGCCGGACGCGACTTCCTCGTCGCGTCGCTGCATGCGGCACCCCTGACCGCACGCAATGCGCTGCGACGGGACCAGATCCGCGCGGCGCTGTCGGAGCTCTCCGAACTCGGCTGGGGCCTGCCGCAGCTCATCGTCGGCGACTTCAACTACCCCGTGTTCAAGGAGCGGCTGAGCGAGCACATGCGCGATGTCGGGTACGAACTCGTCATGAGCGATCAGCACACCTACACGCGGTACCGGGTTTTCCGAGGGTTCTACGACTTCGCCGCCGCCTCCGGGTTCATCGTCGAGTCCGTGCGCACCCTGCCGCAGGGGGAGTCCGACCACCTGCCGATCCTGGTCACGGCGACGCCGAAGTAGCCTGCGCCGCGACGATCCTGCGTCGTCCCGCTCGCGCGCCGGACCGAACTCAGGATGGATTGCCTCCCAGGCTGTGAAACCGGGCCAGAATCCGCGGATCCGCAGAATCCATCCTGAGTACGGTACGGGCGGTTTCCGGCACCGCCAGCCGATCGTTCATCCGGAGGTCACTCGGCGGTCGCCTCGAAGCCGTCTGCGCGAGAGGGGACCGCGCTGAACTCGTCTCATGCGGATGTCTGTGATCGGCTGCGGGTATCTCGGGGCCGTGCACGCGGCGGCCATGGCGTCGATCGGCCACCAGGTGGTGGGGATCGACACGCATCAGGGCAAGGTCGCGGCGCTTGCCGAGGGGCGCGCGCCGTTCTTCGAGCCCGGACTGGACGAGCTGCTGGCCGCCGGCGTCGAGAGCGGGCGCTTGACCTTCTCCTCGGACATCGCCCAGGCGCGTGGCGCGCAGGTGCACTTCCTCGCCGTGGGCACCCCGCAGCAGGCCGACTCGTCGGCCGCTGATCTGCGCTACGTGCATGCCGCGCTGGACGCGCTGCTCCCGCAGCTGCGTCCCGGCGACGTGGTGGCGGGCAAGTCCACCGTGCCCGTCGGCACCGCCGCCGCGCTCGCCGCAGCGGTAGCCCGGACCGATGCGACCCTGGTCTGGAACCCCGAGTTCCTCCGTGAGGGGTGGGCGGTGCACGACACGCTCCGCCCCGACCGCCTCGTGGTGGGGGCCGCTGCAGACGACACCGGTGCCCGTGCGACGGAGGTTCTGCGCGAGGCGTACTCCGAGGCGATCGCCGCCGGCAGCCCGTTCCTCGTGACGGACCTGGCCACGGCCGAGCTCGTGAAAGGCGCGGCGAACGCCTTCCTCGCCACGAAGATCTCGTTCATCAACGCGATGGCCGAGATCGCCGAGGCCTCCGGAGCCGACGTCACTCTGCTCGCTGACGCGATCGGCCATGACGAGCGGATCGGCAGGCGATTCCTCGGCGCCGGGATCGGCTTCGGCGGCGGCTGTCTGCCGAAGGACATCCGTGCGTTCGCGGCGCGGGCGGAGGAGCTCGGCCGCGGGGCGTCCGTCGGATTCCTCCGCGAGGTCGACGCGATCAACCTTCGTCGACGCGAGCATGCGGTGCGGCTGGTCGTCGACGCGTTCGGCGGCAACGTCGTGGGACGGCGGATCACGATGCTCGGCGCCGCGTTCAAGCCGCACAGCGACGATGTGCGCGACTCCCCGGCGCTCGAGGTCGCGACGCGGCTGCGCGGGCTCGGGGCGAAGGTGACGGTGACGGATCCGGAGGCGATCCCGAACGCGAAGCGCCTGCACCCGCAGCTCAAGTACAAGGCCGACCGCGACGAGGCGATTCGCAAGGCGGAGGCCCTCGTGCTGGTCACCGAATGGGACTTGTACCGCCGTGAGCTGGATCCCGCGCACGCCGCGACCCTGGCGGCCGGGCGCATCATCGTCGACGGACGCAACTGCCTGGATCCAACCGCGTGGCGCGCGGAGGGCTGGACGTATCTCGGGATGGGGCGTCCGTAGCGCACGCCAGACGAGCACGCCACGCATCCCGAGGATCGGCAGGCGACACGCCCCGAGCGCCCACCGCTTTGTCGATAGAGTCGAGTACCGCATCGACGTGGGAAGGCGGGGGACAGATGCCGGATGACGACCCGCCCCGGGACGGGGCCGGCGCCGCAGAGACTGCGGGCGCCGATCGTCTGCAGCCCGAAGACGGACGCGACTTCGATCTCTCCTCGCTGTTCCCGCACGAGCATGAGGAGACGCTCGACGGCGTCCAGCACGATGACGTGGGCGCCCTGTTCGGGGATCGGGCTCCGACGCCATCGCGTCCAGAGACGCTGCCGGCGCCGGTCGACGACGACCTGCGGCTGACCCCCGCAGCCGTTCTCGTCGACACCGCCGAGGGGCACCTGTTCGACGAGGCCGCGACAGAGGCGCACCCCTACACGCATGCGTTCCCTGCTCCCGTGCCCGCCCGGCCCGAGCCGCAGCACGCCCAGGCCTACGGCTTCGCGCGCCCGCAGATGATCGCGATGGCCATCGGGCTCGTGATCACCGCCGCCGGTGCCGGATGGGCCCTCGCGTCGCCCGTCGCATCAGCCCCTGTGGCCGTGCAGGCGTCTCCGACCGCGACGGTCGACCCCGACCGCGTGGCGAAGGTCGACGGATCGGTCGACGCGCTCGTGGCCGCCGTGGCGGCCGCGCAGGCGAGCGCGGACTCGTTCACGGCGCCGCTGGCGGCGATGGCCGGATCCAGCGATGAGTCAGCCAGGCTCGCGGCGGACGCCGCCCGTCAGGCGTACGTCGCGGCGCTCGCCGCCGTGAAGGTGCCCAAGCCTGCCGGCAAGGACGCGACCAGCGCGTCGCTGGACCAGCTCGAGCGCGACGTCACCGCGGCGAACGCATCGCTCAGCGCCGCGACCGCCAGCTTCCGCGCCGCGATCACGACTTTCCGGCAATCGCTCCCGGCGTTCGCGGCGACCGCTGTCGCCGACAATGCCGACGCGGCGGAGCCGTTCCGCACTGCCGTCACCGACGCGGCCGCAGCGGCCGCGGCGGCGGATCCGTTCGGCCCGACCCCGTTCGCGGCGATGGATGCCTGGCGCAGTGCGCTCGCCGCACTCATCGCGGACCAGGCGCGCGCTGTCGCCGAGGCGGGATCGAGTGGATCCGAGGAGTCCGGTGGATCCGGCGGGAGCGGGGGAACCTCGGACGGCACCACGACCGAGCCGACGACACCGCCCGCACCGGAGACGACGACGCCGACGACGCCCCCGACCGATCCCGGGGCCACCGTTCCGCCGCTTCCGGTGGATCCTCCGCCGACGCCCTAGGTCGTGCGGGAGCGCCAGGGGCCTGCTAGTTCTTCCCCGGCACGCATCCGGGGGTGTCGATCGTGACGGGCGTCGCCTTGACCATCGGCGTGTGGCGGACCTCGAGCGCACCGTAGGTTCCTGCTGCTGCGTTGAACGACGCCACAATGGTCGCGGTCTGCCCGGGCGATGTCTTCACGTTCACCTTGACCGCGGTGCGGCCCAGGTGCGACTGCCCCGCGACGCCCACGGGCTGGCCGTTGATCGTCAGGCCGGTCAGGGTGGATCCGACCGGCCCGTAGAGGTACATGTCGGTCGACACGTCGCCTTTCGGGAAGAAGCGCCCTGGTGCGATGTACACGGGCAGACTCGGTATCGTCGCCGGATCCAGCGTGTTCTGCATCGTGACCGTGGTCGTGAACAGTACCGGCGTGCTCTTCTGGCATTGGGTGCTGGACGCCGAGATGCCCATCTGCATGTAGTAGTCGAGCTTGCCCTCGGTCACGTCGTCGATGTAGACGCCGACGGCGGTGGTCTTGGCGTTGTCGGAGGGCATGCTGCCGCCGACGGGTGTGCCTGCCAGCAGGTCGGCCTGCGCCTTGTCGCCGGGGGAGTACATCAGGCGGCCCTCGTTCGAGGCCTGGACGAGGGCCGTCAGAAGAGCCTTGGGGTCGGCATGCGTGGTGAGCAGCGCGTCGAACACGCTCTTGGCCGCGGCGGCGAAGAACTGGTCCTGCACGGCGGGATCCGGATACTTGGCATAGACCTGGTTGAGCAGCAGAGGCACCGCGCTGTCGGCGGTGAGGGTCTCGCCGAACGGGGCGGGCATCGTCACCGGGCCGATGGCGCGCAGCAGATAACTGAGCGCGACCGGATCGAACGACGCGACGGCGTCGATCGGGGTGCCGAACGACTCGGCCCAGTACGCCCGCACGATCTGCGCCGTCTCGCTGAAGTCGGGCGAGAGGGTGGAGTCCTGGATGTAGCGCCCGATCTTCGTGCCGTACAGGGCCTCGGTCTCGGGATCGAGCGGGATGATCGGATCCGTGCGCCCGTTGTGGAAGTCCTGCGAACCGGCCTGCTGCGTCATCGAGATCTTCCCGTTCTCGGCGGTCAGCAGCGCGATCGCGGCAGGGTTGCCGCCCGTGCCGCGGGACTCCGCGTTGTTCTGGAAGATCAACAGGTAGTGCTGCGGCCCATCGGCGCCGAGCGCCTTGGGCAGGATCGTGAGCGCGTTGTGGATCGGGGTCACCGTCGGCTCGATCTTCGCCATGGCGGCGTCGAGTTTGGCGACGCCCGAGGCGACCTGGGGGATCAGCGCGGAGCGGTCGAGTTTGTCGAGGCTCGTGCGGATCCGGGTGACGCTCGTGTTGGCGATCTCGATCGTGGTGGCCAGCTTCTGGAGGTTCGCCACGTCGATGGCACCGTCCTTCGGCATCAGCGCCTTCAGATCGATCGCGGTGAGCGGCGTGATCGCGTGGATGACGAGGTCGTTGACGGATCCGGCGACCACACGCGCGGCGACGAGGTTCGGCCCCGCCACCGGCACCCATTCCGCGCTCTTCCACAACTGGCCGGTGGTCTCCTTCTCGGCGGAGGCGGTGAGCTGCGAGATCCGGGCGATCGTGGCCTTGGCACCCGCCGTGTCACCGTCGAGCATCTGCTGCTGCACCGAGTCGACGAGCGGGATCGCCTTCTCGAGGTCGGCTTTGGCCGCCATGGCGTGCCCGTACAGCTGCTTCGCGGCGAGGAAGCCCGCGATGGCGAGGCCGATCAGCACGAGCAGGATCACGATCGGCACCCAGAACCGGGCGCTCTTCAGCAGCGGACGACGCGGCCGACGCCGAGTCGTTGCGGATCCGCTCGGATGCGCGGAATCGTCCTCGGGAGGCGCGAACAGGTCGTCCGCCTCGGGTGCGGATGCTGCCTTGGCACGATGCGGATCGTGCGCGTTGCGGGCGTGCATGGCTCGGCTCGGACGAGAGCTACGGCACCACGGGTCGGGTGTTCATGTCGCCATTGTGATCCTCGTGAGAGGCCACCGCTACTGGCAGAAGAGGCGGCTCCCGTCGCGGCGATGCGCCAGAGGCGTGCGTGGGGCTATTCGACGATCGTCGCGACTCGCGTCGTCACCAGACCGCCCTCTCGAAGGCTCGCGAGGAGGTCGATCACGTCCGCGCGGATCTCATCGACATCGACCTCGAAAGCCATGGCGATGTTCGCCAAAAGCTGCTCGGCGTCGATCGGACCGTTCGCATCCAACTCGTCCCAGATGAACGCCGCTGTGCCGAGCAGAGCCGTGGGATGGGAGGTCTCCGACTCAAGGTCGAGCGCCACGATTCCGTCGGCGTTCGCGGTCCAGGCCACGGCATCGGCGATGCGCCATTGCCGTGTCTCGCTGTGACCCATAGGGCCAGCCTAGCGAGGCGTTGCGGCGGTGTAGGCGTCCCAGTCTGCACCACAGGACGTTGGGCGCACGGATGCGCCTCGCTCCCGCTCCGCCGGCTGCGGCGCTCCCGGCGGTCCTCCGGCGCGCGACGTTGTCAGAAACATGCGAAATGCGAACGAAGAACAGTCGCGAAGCGTCACTTTACGGACGATGTCACTCGGCGTTCTCACAGCTATGAGAT
Organism: Microbacterium sp. 05N427; assembly: GCF_056397105.1. Lineage (NCBI taxonomy): Bacteria > Bacillati > Actinomycetota > Actinomycetes > Micrococcales > Microbacteriaceae > Microbacterium > Microbacterium sp. 05N427. The sequence continues at coordinate 32,671 of NZ_JBFTMT010000023.1, read as the reverse complement.
CCTGGAAGAGCGGGGGGTGGTACGGGGCGATGCTCCGCGCCTCGGGATTGCTGACGACCAAGCGTCCGCGCGTAGACGCGTCGCGGAAACGATGAGGGGGATTCGCGGTGCAAACCGGCAACCGAGACGAAACTGCGACGACGACCACGCGCGCGCTGGTGACCCAGCAGCGGCGCCGACGGTCGGTGGCTGCGTTGGACGCGTTCGCCTGGGTGCTCGGAACGTTCCTGGCCGTTGGTCTGCGAGTCGACTTCACCTTGCAGCTCTCCGGTTGGATCGCCACTCTCGCCCTCGGAGTGGTCGCCGCCGCGATCCAGCTGATCGTCGGGTACATGATCGCTCTGTATCGCGGCCGCTACCCGTACGGCTCGTTCAGCGAGGTATGGACGATTGCGCTCATCGTCGCCGGGATCACACTGTTCCTCTCGGTGGTGGTCGTGCCGTTCGGGAACCTGATCGGCGTTCCCCGCGCGACCGTGCTCCTGGCCGGCCCGTTCGTCCTCCTCCTCATGTTCGGTGTGCGCTACGTCGCCCGTCTTACCGTCGAGCGTTCGCGAAAGCCCTCCAGCAGCGCCGAGCGCACGCTGGTGCTCGGCGCCGGCTACCTCGGCGACCGACTGCTGCACACCATCACCACTGACCCCGGCTCGCCGATCCTCCCGGTGGGCCTCATCGACGATGACCCTGCCAAGAAGAATCTCCGCTTGCGCGGCGTGCCCGTGCTCGGGCGTCGCGCGCAGCTCGCGGAGATCGCCGCGCAGACCGGCGCGACCAGGCTCGTGATCGCACTCGGCAACGCCGACAGCGTGCTGTTGCGCGAACTGAGCGACGCGGCCGATGCCGCAGGCATGAGCGTGTCGGTCACGCCCACCATCACCGACTACATGCTCGACGGACGCGCCACGGTCGATGTCCGCGACATCGAGATCGAAGACCTCATCGGCCGTCACCCGGTCGACACCAATGTCGAGCTCATCGCCGGGTACATCACCGGCAAGCGCGTGCTCGTGACGGGGGCGGGCGGATCCATCGGGTCCGAGCTCTGCCGCCAGCTGGCGAAGTTCGGCCCCAGTGAACTGATCATGCTCGACCGCGACGAGACGGGGCTGCAGACCGCTCAGCTCGGGACCACCGGCAACGGCTTGCTCGACTCCAACGAGGTCGTTCTGGCGGATATCCGCGATGTCGCCGTGCTGAACGCCATCTTCGAGGAGCGTCGCCCGGAAGTCGTCTTCCACGCGGCCGCGCTCAAGCACTTGCCGATGCTCGAGCAGTACCCCGACGAGGCCTGGAAGACGAACGTGCTGGGCTCGCTCAACGTGCTGCAGGCCGCGCGGAGCGTTGGTGTGAGCCACTTCGTCAACATCTCCACGGATAAGGCGGCGAACCCGACGAGCGTGCTGGGGCACTCCAAGCGCGTTGCCGAGAAACTCACTGCCTGGGCGGGCGAAGAGACCGGCATGCAGTACCTCTCGGTGCGCTTCGGGAACGTGATCGGCAGCCGCGGATCGATGCTTCCGACGTTCCAGCGTCTGATCGCTGACGGACGGCCGATCACGGTCACTCACCCGGACGCGACCCGGTACTTCATGACGATCCCGGAAGCATGCCAGCTGGTGATCCAGGCCGGCGGAATCGGTCGCGCCGGCGAGGTCCTCATCCTGGATATGGGCGAACCGGTCTCGATCCTCGAGGTCGCCAAGCGCATGATCTCGATGTCAGGCAAGGACATCGAGATCATCTTCACCGGTCTCCGCCACGGCGAGAAGCTGCACGAGGAGCTGGTCGGAGCCCGCGAGAACCTCGAGCGTCCGTTCCACCCGCAGATCTCACACGCCCATGCGGACATGATCAGCCCCGAACGCCTGGACAAGACAGGCTGGGAAGCACGCATGAAAGCGGAACCGCGCAACAACGACACCGCTGTCATCGATCGCGTGGCCGTGGAGCAGGTCATCAACGGCGCCGCGCGCGCCCCCCAGGAGGCACCCTCGAATGGCTGACCGGATCTACATGTCGTCGCCCGACGTGACCGAGCTGGAAGAGCAATCGATCATCTCGGCGATCCGTTCCGGCTGGATCGCGCCGCTCGGCCCCGACGTGGACGCGTTCGAGCGAGAGCTGGCGGAGCGGCTGGGCGTTGCGCACGGCGTCGCGCTGAGCTCCGGAACCGCCGCGCTGCACCTGGGCCTGCTGACCCTGGGCGTCAAGCCCGGAGACGTCGTCGTGACGTCGACCATGACCTTCGCCGCGACCACCAACGCGATCGTCTACACGGGAGCTGAGCCCTACTTCGTCGACGCCGACCCGCAGACCGGCAACATGGATCCCACCCTGCTGCGGGAGGCTCTGAAGACACTGCGCGATGCGGGCGAGCATGTCGGCGCGATCGTCCCCGTCGATCTGCTCGGCAAAGCCGTGGACTACACGATGATCCTCGCGATCGCGGAGGAGTTCGGCGTTCCGGTGCTCGCGGACGCGGCGGAGTCGTTGGGAGCATCCCACGCCGGTCGCGCCGCGGGGAGCTTCGGCCGGGCATCGGCCGTCTCCTTCAACGGCAACAAGATCATGACCACCTCGGGCGGCGGGATGCTGCTCACTGACGACGCTGATCTCGCGCATCACGTGAGGTATCTCGCCACGCAGGCGCGTCAGCCCGTGGCGCACTACGAGCACATCGACGTCGGATACAACTACCGCATGAGCAACCTGCTCGCCGCGCTCGGGCGCGCACAGCTCTCCCGGCTCGATGCGATGATCGCGCGACGCCGGGAGATGCGGGAGCTCTACAAGCAGCTCTTCGCGACCGTCGACGGCGTCGAGGTCTTCGGTGCCGAGGGCGACGAGCATGACAACGTGTGGTTGACATCGATCCTGGTCGATGAGAAGCGGACGGGCTGGGCCCCGTCAGACCTCTCCGCGGCGCTCGCGAAGGACGACATCGAGAGCAGGCCGCTCTGGAAGCCGATGCACAGGCAACCGGTGTTCGCTCACCTTCGCGGCGTCATCAACGGCACCTCGGAGCGGCTGTTCGAGTCGGGGCTCACGCTGCCCAGCGGGTCTGCCTTGACCGAGCCGCAACGCGCTCGTGTGGTCGAGGGCATCACGACCTTCGTCGGCGGGCGCTGATCCGTGGCCGGCGGCACCCGTCCGTACGACTTCCTCAAGCGCCTGCTGGACATCGTGGCATCGGCGGCGGCGCTTGTCCTGCTATCGCCCGTGCTCGCGATCGTCGCGGTCACGGTGGCGATCCGTCTCGGCCGGCCCGTGCTGTTCGTGCAGCCGCGACCCGGCAGGAACGGGCGCATCTTCCGGCTGCGCAAGTTCCGATCGATGCGCGACATCGACGAATCCAAGGGGCTCGTGAGCGATGCGGATCGGCTCACGCCCTTCGGCCGTGCGCTGCGGTCGACGAGCCTCGACGAGCTGCCCTCGCTGTGGAACGTGCTCCGCGGCGACATGAGCGTCGTCGGACCGCGTCCGCTGCTGGTCGAGTACCTGCCGAAGTACACCCCGGAGCAGGCGCGTCGACATGAGGTTCGTCCGGGCATCACCGGCCTGGCTCAGGCCAGCGGGCGCAATGCCCTCAGTTGGGAAGACAAGTTCGCCCTCGACGTCCAATACGTCGACAACCGTAGTCTGGAGCTTGATGCCCGCATCATCCTCGCGACGATCCGCTCGGTGATCGTGCGAGAAGGCATCTCGGCGGAAGGACAGGCGACGATGACGAAGTTCGGTGAGGCCGATGGCTGATGGCATCATCGTCATCGGCGCCGGAGGCTTCGGTCGAGAGACGCTCGACGTGATCGAGGCGATCAACGCCGTCACCCGAGACCCTGTCTGGGATGTCATCGGTGTTGTGGATGACGCACCTGCCGAGATCCAGGTCGAGCGGCTTCGCGACCGTGAGATCCGTCTCCTGGGAGGGAGCGACGCGAACCGCGAACTGTTCGACGGCACGCACTACGTCGTGGGCATCGGCTCGCCCCGCGTGCGGGCACGCATTGCGGAGAAGGTCGAGGCCTGGGGAGCGCGACCGGCGGCCTTGGTGCACCCGTCGGCATCGGTGGGGACGCGCGTCACCTTCGCCGCAGGTTCAGTGGTGTGCGGCGGCGTGCAGATCTCCACGAACGTACGGCTCGGTCGGCACGTGCACATCAACCCGGGCGCGATCATAGGTCACGACTCGACGCTCGACGACTACGTATCGGTGAACCCCGGCGCGATCATTTCCGGCGAGGTGTCCGTTCGTGCCAGGGCTCTGATTGGGGCCGGCGCGACAGTTCTCCAGGGGCTTCACGTCGGAGGCGATGCGCTCGTTGGCGCCGCGGCCTGCGTGACGAGAAGCGTGCCTTCAGGCGCGACGGTCGTGGGCGTGCCAGCGCGGAAGGTCGAGGTCGGCTCTTGACTCGCTCTGCGCGGCCACGAATATTGATTGTCGTGACGGCCGCGGTAACGGCGCGCCTTTTCATGCGTGGGTATGCGGAGTTCTTGGCACGAGTGGGCTATGAGGTTACCCTCGTGGCCGACGATCTTACGGGTCTCGAGGGCGAGCTCACCGGCAGTGGAGTCAGCGTACACTCGCTTCCGATGTCTCGGGATCCGGATCCGATCCGAGATCTGGTCAGCTTGGCCAGGATTGGACGTCTCATCGCTCGTCTGAGGCCAGATGCCGTCATATATGCCACCCCGAAAGCAAGCCTCCTGACTTCTATCGCAGCTCGGCTCTTCCGAGTGCCGGTTCGGATCTACGAGCTATGGGGCATCCGATTTGAKACCTCGAAAGGGCTGGCACGGAGGTTGTTTCGAGCGATCGAACAGGTCGTTGCATCGTGTTCTACAGCGATCGTGGCGAACAGTGCCAGCCTCGCCGCACGGGCAGTCGAGCTCGGGATCACGCGTGGCGACCGTGTCGTAGTTCTGGGTCATGGTTCCTCGCACGGCGTTGACTCCGAGCGATTCTCTCGGCGGACGACATTTCCAAAGTTGGACGCCGCTACCGAGCAATTCCTCAGTGATACGTCCGGACTGACCGTGGGGTTCGTCGGCCGTCTACACCCAGATAAAGGCATCGACACGTTGCTTGCAGCGGCCGCGAAGGCGGCTGCGGATGGGGGCATGCGGATTCTGCTCGTTGGCGGTGACGAGGGGATTTCGCTCACGATCCCGGATGGCATCGCCGTTCATCTCGCGGGTGATGTCGGGGATGTAAGACCGTATCTGGCCGCCTTCGACGTCCTCGTCCTGATGAGCCTTCGCGAGGGCTTCCCCAACGTGGTTCTTGAGGCTGCTGCCATGGAGGTCCCGGCCATTGTGTCCAACGCTACGGGGTGCGTCGATTCGGTGATCGACGGAGTAACGGGGCGCATTGTGGCAACGGGAGACGTCGCGAGCCTCAGCCAGACCCTTACTGAGCTCGCGCGTGACGCAAAAATCCGCCGTTCGCTCGCGTTGGCCGCGCGACGCCGGGTACTCGAAGATTTCGATCCCGAGGCAGTCTGGGGGCTAGCGGAGTCTCATCTGCGCACACAGCTCGCCAAGTCGTGCCGCGGCGTGGGTACCTCGGCATGAGGGTAGGCAAGGCTGGAAGAGGATTCGCATTCCTCATGTCTGGAACGGTCGCTGCTCAGGCGGTGTCCCTTCTCGCTCTCCCTTTGCTTTCGCGGCTGTATCCACCGTCTGACTTCGGTATATTCAGCTTCGTCCTCGCCCTGACGGCAGTCTTAGCGCCGATCGCTGGACTGCGGCTGGAGACCGCTGCAATGCTGCCCCCTGATGTTGACGGGGTGCGGGCAATTGTCCGAGTCTGCCTGACAAGCATCGTGGTGTTCACAGCCGGCACGATCGTGGTCATCGAAGCCATCAGAGCCTTTGGCTGGATCGACCCCGGCGAGAATTATCCCTTCCTAGGCGTCTGGGTGGGCGGGCTGGTCCTTCTGACCGCGCTGTTCTCCCTCATGAGTCAGCTGGCTCTTCGTGACCATCGTTACGGATCTGTCGCGGCGCGCACACTTCTGCAGTCGACTGGTACTGCTGTGAGTCAATTCGGGCTCGCCTTTGTCCTGCGTAATGCCACAGGTCTTCTGACTGGACACGCGATCGGCCGAGCGGTCGGTATCCTGCCCCTCTGGCGAGAGACACGACAGTACTTCGGATCCGTTGGGCCTGGGGCGCACCGCGGGGTCTGGCGAAGCTACTGGCGCTTCCCCGCAGTCTTCACCCCATCTGCTCTCCTGAATGCTCTCGGTACTCAGGCACCCGTGATCTTCGTGGTTGCATGGTTCGGCGCAGCAGATGGCGGTCAGATCGGTATGGCTGATCGGATCGTCGGACTCCCTCTTGTGCTGGTCGGAGCTGCTGCGGGGCAGGTTCTCGAAGCGGAGGTCGCAAAGCGACTCAGGGAGGGCGCTCATGGCATGCGTTCGATCTACCTACGGGTGAGCGCAATGCTCAGCGGCGTCGGGCTCATCGCAGGTTTGGGATTCGGCTTGCTCGGTGCCTGGCTGATACCGATCCTCCTAGGCGAGCAGTGGCACGACGCCGGCGTCGCTGTTCAGATCATGGCTTCGGCTGCCGCGATACGGCTCGTTGGCAGCCCCCTAAGCAAGTTCATTCTGCTTTATCAGCGTTCGATGGCTAACACGATTCTGGATGTGGTGCGCGTCCTGCTCGTGGGCGGCGCTTTCGCTGCGACGATGCTAATGTCGTTGGGGCTCTTCCCCGCGCTCTGGGCTATTTACTCTGCGCTCGGGATCACCTATTTGATTACGTGGATGTACGGATTGGCCCTAACGGGGAAATCGCCAGTGCCGAAAGTGCGTTCAGCGACATCCAGCTCGTGAGCGCCAAAGCAAGTAGCGTGCGGCACGGATGATGCGCTGCGGAAGTAGCCCGCTAACGACTGAACGCAGAATGCGGAGATACTCGACGGGCCCAGCCCCGAGGCGCCGATAGTAGTGGAGGCGAACGGCGAGCTCTCCTCCACGGTTCCTGATGTGTCTCTTCTTTAGGTCTTGAAGGTCCACGCGGTAGTGATAGAGCGGCGAAGGGATCACATACAGCCGCATACCGGCGAGCAAGAGCTCGCACCACAGCGCCAAGTCTTCCGCACGATGTCGGTCGGGATAGCCGCCTACCGCCGCAATGTCAGCGCGGCGCATCATGCTCGCTGCATGGATTGGTGCGGACCCTCGCATCACATCCCGACGAGTCTTCTCGCCTTGGCGGCCTATCCGGATCGCGGGCATCGTGCTGGAGAACTCGATTGCGCACGATGAGGTGACCGAGTACTGGATGTGGGCGACCATGAACTCATGCAGCGTCGCGATGTACTCCGGGCTAACCCAATCATCGGGGTCAATCCGTACGATGAACTCGCCTCTCGCCGCCTGCAACCCATGGTTCAACGCTGCTGCGAAACCTCGATTGCCCGGCGGATCGGCATACGTCAGGACCTTCAGGCGCGGGTCGTCAAACTCCTTGACGAGGTGCCTGACGTCTGTCGCTGAACCGTCATCCACGATCAGGAACTCGAAATCTGCGAAGGTCTGTGCAAGCATCGATGCGATCGAGATACGCAGATGCTCGAGCGGCGTGTTGTACTCCGCCATTAGGACTGTCACGGCAACCACGTCCGAACTCCGTTCCCGCGCGCTGCACGCGACCCAACGTCTACGATGCTAGCGGCGATCGAACTCGCTCGTCGGCGCTTAGTATTGTTCTCGGCGGCCCCCCCGCCGAAGCTCAACTTTCTGGAGAGGGGCGTGCATGGCTGGTCCGCTCGTCACGATCGGTATACCTCTTGTCAACGAGGACGTCGTCGAGATCGAACTCGCAGTTCGTTCCGTCTATGCACAAGGACTCTCGGACTGGGAGCTCGTCTTCTTCTGCGACGGAAGTTCAGAGGAGAGGGTGCGCATGCTCGATTCAATCGATGATGAGCGCGTCTCGATTGTGGTGAACGAGACGTCTCAAGGGATTGCTTCGAGCCTCAACAGGCTTGCTGACATGGCCAATGGGAAGTACATCGCGATTCTTGCCGCGGACGACATGTGGACGCCAGATCGCCTCGAGAGGCAGATAGCTCGCATGGAGGACGCTGATCCGCCTGACGTACTCGCAGCGCAGATGGTCGTGATCAGCGACAGCAAGACGATCGAGGGAGCCCAGAAACCGGCGCGGGTACCCGATTCCTCTCGCGGTTGGGTGGAGGGAACTCCGATCTCTCACGCGACCGCCGTGGCAACCACCGGCTGGTTTCGGGATCACCCGTATGACACGAGTCTAATCCGGGCCCAAGACCGCGCGTTTTGGATCCGCTCGCACAAGGGGAGCCGAATCGAGATCCTGAATGACGCTGTGTATTATTACCGCGTTCCGAAGCCGTTGAGCTACCGGAAGTATGCCTGGGGTAGCAAGTACGCGCGACAGGTGATCTGGCGCTATGGTCGGGAAGTCTGCTCCACCCCCACGGTCGCGATCATCTATGCGAAGTCCTTGGCCAAGCAGGCTGTCATAGCCCTCGCATCGATGCTCGGGCGATCGGATCGGCTCTACTACCGCAGGATCGATCCCATCTCGCCCGCAGAGATCGAGCGACACAACCTCAGCCTTGACACCATACGGCGGACGGTAGTGCCGGGTTGGCCACAGCCGGGTGCTCCAACATGATCGTGCTGCAGAACTTATCGTTGCCGGAGTTCGACCTGCGCAGCCTGGGACACTCATGGTTCTGATCTTCGCTTTCTTCACGATCGTTGTTGCGCTAGGGTTCCTGTTCCTCCGGATGAGGCGCCGGAATGTCACGAGTTCCGTTTTTTGGTTCGTGGTGCTCAGCCTCGTCTTCTTCCTGTTCTCTTTCCTCACGGTCTGGTCGGACTCCGGGTTTGACGAATCCGACGGTCTCTCGGACGGCGTGGTGGCAGTCAGCCTCGGAGTACTCGCGTTCATCGGCGGGTCTCTACTGATGACCGCGTTGATAGGTCGAGCGGCGGTACCACAGCCTGCGCACAAGGCTGAAGAATCTGAAGTGAACCGGACTCGAAGGGAGCGGCGCGAGAATCGCGGCCTCGTCGCGGTCGCCGCCGCGATCCTGATTCCCTCCTGGATCTACTTCGCACTACTCGGCGAGGTACCGCTATTCATGGGCGTGAACGACGTCGTGAACAGCGGGTATGCGGGTCTTGGAGCCCTGCAGACCTATCGTCTCGCGCTTACTCCTTATCTCACCGGTGCATCGATACCGTTCAAGGGCCTCTTCGATATCGCCAGAAACTATGGAACGCTGTTCATCGTCGGAATCAGTACAGTGCAGCTTCTGCGAGGGCGAGGAAAGACGCTTCGAATCTTCCTAGTGATTGCTTCAGTGGTGACCGGTTTGGCGGCCGGGCAGCGCTGGCCCATGATCTATCTGGTTGTGACAGCAGTTGCGGCGATCTACGCACTTTCGGCGTTCGGCATTCGACCCCGAGGGCGCCGCGTGCTGGGCTTCGGTGCCGCGCTCATCGCTGTGGGTATGGTGATCACGCTCCTCCAGAAGCGGACCACGGAGATCATCGATAACCCGGCTACCGCCCTCTCCTTCGTGTTCGAGAACCTCTACCAGCGCATCGTCTTCGAGCAGAGTGCGACGCCGATCTTGAGCTTCCAGAATCGGATCTTCACAGGAGGCGAACTCCAGGGGGCCAGTTATTGGCAAGCAATACGTGCGAACATGCCCGGCTCGGACGTCAACAACTTCGAGGTCGACTTCTTCGCACGTGTATACGGAGGGCATGGTGGATATACGGCCGCACCCGGATTCTTCACGGAGGCGTATATCAATTTTGGCTTCCTCGGAGTGATAGTCCTCTCGTTGATTTGGGGAATGCTGCTGGCTCGCATCGACACGCTTTCATGGTGGGATAGGGACGTCGCGTTCCGGCCAGGACTTAAGAGTGCTGTCGCTGCGCTGTTGGCAGGAACGACGTTCGCAGGCAGTGGACTTCTCATCGGCGGAGCGTTGTTGTTCATCTATGTCTGGGTCGTCTACCGGCTCGCGGCTGGAGGACGGGATCCTTCAGAAAAGCGGTGGACACGTCAGGAGGCGGCAGCGAGTCGACTGGACAACTCCTTAGCCGGGCATCATGTTCCCATATCTGCGGATGGCGATCACTCCTCGCCTGATGGTCTCTGGGGGGCGTCTTTCCACCGGCAAGGCACCGCGAATCGTCCGCCTGCGTGAGGCGTCAGTGCCAATATCTCTAGGATAGAAGCGTGGGGCCGGGAAACTTCGAACTGCGCGACGCAACACCGTTAGCGCACGCGCTGGCGGCGAGCATCGCTCGAGACCGCAATATCCGGTTGCTCAGCATCAAGGGGCCGGTTGCAGAACACCACCTGTTACGGGGGCCCAGAACGTCGGCTGACGCGGACGTTCTGGTCGAGCCCGAACACTTCTCGGAGTTCTGCGAGGAGCTCGAACGGCGTGGTTGGCACACGCGGACAGGGCGTGAGACCCCGTCCCTCCTTCCGCAGCATTCGATCACCTACATCCATCCTGAATGGCCTTGCGACTTCGACGTGCACTGGATGTTCCCAGGCTTCTTTGCGGACCCGCTCGTTGTCTTCGACGTGTTGTGGGCAACGCGCGTAGACGTCGCCGTTGCGCACATTCCAGTGACGGCACCATCCAAAGCGGGTTCTGCAGTTGTCATGGCGCTCCACGCGGCACGAGATCCCCGGATGGAACGGCATGCCGAAGAGCACCGACTAGTCATGTCAGCGCTCTGCAGTACTTTCACTGAGAGCGAGCGACGAGAGTTTGTTGAGATCACCCGCGCGGGTTCGGCAGGGTGGGCTCTCCGTGACCTATTCGCAGATGCTGGGCTTGAGCCCGTGGATGACGATGTTGACGATCGGAGTCGCCAGCTCTGGGACAGCTTTGTAGGAAACGTCGATGACGCCTCGAGTCTTGCCTGGTGGAGCGAGGTTCGTGCGGCGCGGTGGTGGCAGAAGCCTTCCTGGATCGTTCGTGCAGTTTGGGTTTCGCGTCGCGACGTCCCGAGAAACGACCCCGGCACGCTACCGAGCCACCGGGAGTTCTGGGCATACCAGCTGCGTCGGTGGGTACGGGGTTGGCGAGCCAGCATGAGGTTTTTCGACACTTCCAGATGAGACAAGCGTCGCTCCGGATTTGTGACGCGCCGTGCCGCCGATGGCATCTCCATATCCATGGCCGTCGTGGTCCTGGGAAAGTGCGGGCCACCCCCCTATGTATAGTCCGCGCCCGTCAGGCCGACGTGATCGGCGTTGACGTCAGCCAGAAGGCCGTCGACGAGATCAATGCCTGCCTGGAGCCGTTCCCGGCGGAGCGTACTCGCAGGAGAAGGTCGACGACCTTATCCCGTTGGGTCGTCTCCGCACGACCACGGATTGCTCCGAGGCGATCCCGGGCGCTGACGCTGTCGTCGGAGCCGCATTGGAATCGGCTCGGCTCAGGAGACCTGCACGATCGGCTAGGTCCTTTGGCTGTGAACGCGCACGAGGGAACTGCTGCCGGTGATGGTTGGATGGACCCATGAGTAGCACGCCCCCCTCGCGCCGCGAGCTCCGCGATCGGCAGGCGGAACGCCACGAGTCCAAGCCCCGGCGTCGTCGTCGGAAATGGCCCTGGATCGTGGGCGGCGTGTTCCTCCTCCTCATCGTGGTGGCTGTCGCCGGCGGGATCATCGGCAAGCAGGTCTACGACAAGGCGATGTCGGCCCGCGGTCATCTCGAGTCCGCGATGACCGGCGTGCAGCAGGTGCAGAAGTCCGTGCTCGCCGGTGACCTCGGCACGGCGGCGAAGGGTTCCGCCGTCGTCTCGGCTCAGACCGAGGCCGCCGTCGCGGCGACCAGGGGCTGGCAGTGGGAATTCGCAGAGAAGCTCCCCTTCGTCGGCTCCAATCTCTCGGCGGTGCGCACTGTCGCCGAGGTGACCGATGGGCTCGCGACCGACGTGGTGCGCCCCGCCGCGAGCGTGAAGCTGAGCGATCTGAACATCGCCGATGGACGGATCGATCCCGCGGCGATCACCGCGCTCTCGAAGACCTTCGACTCCGTCGACGCGGGGATCCAGAAGGCGACCGCCGCTCTCCGCAAGGTCGACAAGGGCCAGCTCGTCGGCCAGGTCGCCGACGGCGTCACCAAGCTCGACACGGAGCTGACCAAGCTGCGGCCGACCATGAGCACCGCGCGGGAAGTATTGAGCGTCCTGCCGGACGCGCTCGGCGCGAAGGGCCCCCGCACCTACCTGCTGATGTTCCAGGGGAACTCCGAGGCGCGGAGCCTCGGCGGCAACGCGGCGCAGTTCCTGCCTATCACGGTCGACAACGGCACGATCACCCGTGGCACGGTCGTGAGCAGTGCCGACTTCAAGAGTCAGGGCAGTCCGGATCCGGTCGTGGATCTGGACCCGCAGGCCGTCAACATCTTCGGCGACAAGATCGGCCGTTACACACCCGATTTCACGATGGTGCCGAACCTGCCCGACGCGGCGCGGATCCTGCGTGCCTGGTGGGCGCGCGATATCGGGACGAACTTCGACGCGGTGCTGTCAGTCGACCCGGTCACGCTGTCGTACATCCTCGAGGCAACAGGTCCTGTGACGCTCGCGACAGGCGATCAGCTGACAGCGCAGAACGCGGTGCCGCTGCTCCTCAACCAGGCGTACTTCAAGTATCCGACGGGGGCGGAGCAGGACGCGTTCTTCGCCTCAGCCGCTGACACGATCTTCTCCGCCGTCACGTCGGGCAAGGCCTCGCCGGTCAAACTGATCCAGGCCCTGTTCCGAGCGTCGGACGAGGGGCGACTCCTCTATCTGAGCACTGATCCGCAGCAGACCAAGCTGGTCGACAACTCCCGGATGAGCGGCATCATGCCGACGACCGACAAGGAGCAGAGCGTTCTCGGCGTGTATCTGAACGACAACACGGGGTCGAAGAAGAGCTACTACCTCGACATGAAGATCGATGCCTGCCGCACCGATCAGGTCGTCAAGGGGACGATGACGCTCACATCGACCCTGACCGAGGAGCAGGCGAACAGCCTGCCCTACTACATCAAAGGCCCGTACTTCGCGGCCGGCGACATCAGCAGCTACGTCGTGTTCTACGGGCCGGCCGGCGGTTCCCTGTCCAGCATCACCATCGACGGGCAGCCTGCGAACATCATCAGTCAAGGTGAACACCTCGGGCGTCCTGCTGTGAAGGTCGAGATCCGGAGCCACTACGCCGACGCCCACACCGTGAACGTCGAGTTCAAGGCGCCGGGGCCCGGCGGGCCCCTCAAGGTCTGGACGACCCCGATGTCCCGGGCGACCCCCACGACCGTCGAGCCGACCTGCAAGTAGTGCGGGCTCAGGACTCGCTGTCGGCCGCTGGCCGGCGGCGGATCGCCCGAGCGATCACCAGGCCCACAGCCGTACCGAGGGTGTTCGCGATCACGTCGGAGAGCGTCGAGTAGCGGCTCGGCATGGTCAGCTGGACGAGTTCGATGATCGTGCTCGCGGCGCATCCCGCCGCGACGATCGCCACTGCAGGCATCCGCCGCCAACCCACGGCGAGGAGCAGTCCCAGCGGCACGAACAGCGCGATGTTCGCCGCGAACTCGAAGACCGTGTAGGCGGCGGCGACCGGGACGCCCCAGGTCGCAACCAGCCGCGCGAGCACCGCGACGACGCCCGTCACCTTGCCGGCTTCGTCCGCAGGCAGCCAGGTGAGCAGCAGCACGGCGATCCCGTACGGCACGAGCAGGATCCGAGCGGTCAGGGCGATGCGGCGGGTCGCGGGGCGCGACAGGCCTCGCACGTCGGAGGTCGGCGGGGAGACAAGGGGCACGAACAGCAGGATAGGCGGCCCGGCATCCTCAGACCTGAACGAACTCCCGCAGCTCGCGGGCGAAGCGGTCCGCCCCGAACCTCTCCGTCAGGATCTGTGCGTCGAACGGTGCGAGGCGCAGCGCGGCGTCGATGGCCGCAGCAAGATCGTCGGGATCCGTGGATGCGGCTATCACCCCCGAGACGCCCGGCACGATGGCTTCGATCTGCCCTCCGATCGGTCCCGTGACGACAGGAGTGCCCGCGGCCTGCGCCTCGACGGGCACGATCCCGAAGTCCTCGATGGGAGGGAACACGAAGACGGCGCTACGCTGCATGAGCGCATACATGAGCGCGTCCGAAGGGCCGATCACGAACTCGACAGGTATGTGCGCCTCGTCTGCGCACGCGCGGAGGCGCAGCTCATCCGGTCCCCGCCCGGCGATGACCGCGGGCAGACCCGCGCGATCGGCGGCGGCGATGACGAGATCCAGGGCCTTGTACGGAGTGAACCGCGACGCGCCCATGACGAAGGTCTCCGGGAGCCGTTCGAGGATGCGGCGCTCCTCGGCGTCGAGGACCTGCGCATCCCAGTCCGCCCGGGCGCGGATCGCCTCGACGGCCACGGGCGGGTGGATCACGGTCGCGTCGCGTCGCCACGCCCGCGCGATCCGGTCGCGGACGAAGTCGCTGTTCGCCGCGATCGACGTGGCCTCCTGCGCTCGGCGACGGTCGATGCCGCGGAACAGCGGCGAGGCGGCGCGGACGATCGCGTGCCGACCGCGCTCATCCGACTCCGGATCCCAGAGGTAGCGGGCGGGACTGTGCGCGTAGACGAACTTCGGCACCGACGGATCGGGCACGCGCACGTGGTGGGCGAAGACGTAGGAGCTGGCCAGCACCCAGTCGAGGTCGTCATGCACCGGGGCGCGGCGCCACGTCGCATCCAGCAGGGGGAGGGCTGCGGCCTTGTGCCGCCGGAAGGGGGTGCGGGAGAGCCAGGATTCGGAGACGCGCCCTGCGGCGAACCGGCCTGGGGCGTCGTCCCACAGGCAGAAGATCTCCGAGTCGCGGAAGACCTCGCCCATGGAGTCCAGAACCCGCTCTGCGCCCCCGGACTTCTCGATCCATTCGGTGACGATCAGCCCGGCCATGTCGCGCTCGCAGCGGGTCAGTAGGCGCCGGCGCCGGTGAGGACCACGCGCATCGTGCGCCAGAGGATCACCAGGTCGCCGGTCAGCGACCAGTTCTCCACGTAGAAGAGATCGAGTCGCACGCTGTCATCCCAGGACAGGTCCGACCGCCCGTTGACCTGCCACAGACCCGTGATGCCTGGACGCACGAGGAACCGGCGCTGCGTGCGGTGGTCGTAGTGCTCCACCTCGGACGTGAGCGGCGGGCGCGGGCCGACGAGGGACATGTTGCCGCGCAGCACGTTGACCAGCTGCGGCAGTTCGTCGAGGCTGTGCCGGCGCAGGGCGCGTCCGACCGCCGTCACCCGAGGGTCGTTGCGCATCTTGAAGAGCACAGCGTTTCCGTCGCTCTGGTCGAGCAGCGAAGGCAGCTGATCCTCCGCGTTCACGACCATGGTGCGGAACTTGAGCATCTCGAAGCGCCTGCCGCCGACCCCGATGCGCTGCTGGCGGAAGAGCGCCTTCCCTCCGTCCTGACGGACGCACACGGCGAGCACCGCGAAGATCGGGCTCAGCACGACGAGGGCGAGCACGGAGCCCACCACGTCGAACGTGCGCTTGGCGAGGTACTTCGTTCCCTCGAAGACGGGGTAGTCGACCTGGATCAGCGGAAGGCCCGGCGCGGGGATGGAGTGCAGCCGCGGGCCGGCGATGCCCGTGAGGGCGGGAGCGACGAGCAGCTCGATCTTCGCCGCCTCCAGCTCCCAGCCGAGCTCCTGCAACTCCTCCGGGCTGAAGCGATCGGATCCGCTGTAGACGACGGTGTCGGCACCCGAGGCGAGAACCGCTTCGAGCGCCCTGTCGAAGCCGGCCAGCACCGGCACCCCCGGGAGGAGATCCTGGTCGGTGCCGTTCTCTGTCAYGGCGCCGAGGAGCTGCACGCCCAGGCCAGGCTCGCGCATGATCGATGCGCCGACATGGCGGGACTTCTCGCGTTCGCCCAGCACCACGGCGTGATGCGCGAAGCGGCCACGGGTGCGCTGAGTGAGCAGCCAGCGCCGCCACTGCCAGCGACCGAGGAACAGCAGGACGAGCCCGATCGGGAAGGCGACCAGCACATAGCCGCGGGCGAGCTGCAGCTGGAACCCGAAGGCGAGGATCGCGAGCACACCGAACAGCCGGATCGTCGCATCCGCGACCCGCTTGTACTCGAGCGAACCGCCGCCGACGACCTTCGCGTTCCGCGAGCCGGACAGCTGCAGCGAGAGCGACCACACCAGGGCCAGCGCGATCGAGAACATCGAGTACTCGAGCTCCGCGTTCAGGAGGTTGAGCCCCACGACGCGGGAGTCACCGAGTCCGAATCGCGCGACCTGCGCGAAGGCGACCGCCGCGCAGACGATGACGGTATCGGTGACGGCGAGGCGCTTCGCGTACGCGTGGCGCCAGAGGGCGACGGTGTGCGCCGTCGCTACGAAATCGACTTTTCCAGACACTCCCCAGAACTCCCCAGAACCGTTCCCACAACGGCGGATGGCAGGGGCCATCCTCCCAGGACCACGGACTCTCCCAAAGACCCGTCGTCCATCCCTGATCGGCGGCTGCTCGTTCGGACTGAGAAGCTTTCGAGCCGGGGTCACATCCTCCCAAAGGATGCGACGTGGCTTCATGGTAGCCCCGAGAGGCCGCGGAAGCCAGAGTGCGGAATATCGGATTTCGCGGGGGCTCTCGGTTCGGTGCCGGTGCGGTCGGTTCAGCGGGCGGGGCGGCGACGTCGGAGCGCGTCGACGACCTCGATCACGAGCAGCCCGATGCAGGCGCCCGCGGTGTTCGCGATGACGTCCGCGACGGTGGCGCTGCGATCGGACAGGAACAGGCCCTGCACCGACTCGATCAGGCAGGTCGCGAGGAATCCGATCGGGACGACCAGATGGCGATGCCGGGGGAGGAGCATCGCGAGGAAGAGCCCGAGCGGGATGAACATCGCCACGTTCGCGATGAACTCGACGCGCACGAGCGTCAGCCCGGGGAATCCCACGGTCACCCTGCGGATCCAGGGGTCGAGGGCGGAGAGGAACGGCTCGGGCCAGAACACGATCACCGCGACGACGATCGCATACGCGATCATCCAGAACAGTGCCCGGCGCAGCCGAGGCTGCCCGGGCACTGCTCCGGTGGTGTTCTCAGAGAGCGAGTCGCTCACGCACGACCTCGGCGAGCTGGTGCGCGTACTCGTGCGCGGACTTCTCGTCTGCGGCCTCCACCATCACCCGCACGAGCTGCTCGGTGCCGGAGGGGCGCAGCAGCACCCGGCCGGTGTCGCCGAGCTCGGCCTCGACGGCCTTGACGGCCTTCTGCACGTGCTCGTCGTCGGTCTTGGTGCGGTCGACGCCCTTGACGTTGACGAGCTTCTGCGGGTAGACGGTCATGACCGACGCGAGCTCGGCCAGCGTCTTCTTCTGGCGTGCCATCTCGGCCACGAGATGCAGGCCCGTGAGCACGCCGTCGCCAGTGGTGGCGAAGTCGCTCATGATGACGTGGCCGGACTGCTCACCGCCCAGCGAGTAGCCGCCGGCGTTCATGTCCTCGAGCACGTAACGATCGCCGACCGCGGTCTGGCGCACGGTGATGCCCTGCTCTCGCATCGCGACGTGCAGACCGAGGTTGCTCATCACGGTGGCGACGAGGGTGTTGTCGACGAGGCGCCCGCGATCCTTCATCGCGACCGCCAGGATCGCCATGATCTGGTCGCCGTCGATGATGTTCCCGTCGGCGTCGACGGCGAGGCAGCGATCCGCGTCGCCGTCGTGCGCGATGCCCACGTCGGCGCCGACGCGCACGACCTCGGCGGCCAGCTTGTCGAGATGCGTGGATCCGACGCCGTCATTGATGTTGATCCCGTCGGGATCCGCGCCGATCACGGTCACCTTGGCGCCCGCGTTGTTGAACGCCTCGGGGGAAGCGCCGCTGGCGGCCCCGTGCGCGCAGTCGAGCACGACGTGGAGGCCGTCGAGACGATGCGGAAGCGACGCCAGCAGGTGCATGACGTAACGGTCCTCGGCGTCGGAGAAGCGGCTGACCCGCCCGACGTCCGCGCCGGTGGGGCGCAGCTTCTCGCCGGCCATGGCCTCTTCGATGCGCTTCTCGACGAGGTCGGGGAGCTTCACGCCTCCGCGGGCGAAGATCTTGATGCCGTTGTCCGGCGCCGGGTTATGCGACGCCGAGATCATCACGCCGAAGTCGGCGTCGATGTCGGCGATGAGGAACGCCGCGGCCGGGGTCGGCAGCGTGCCCGCGTCGAGCACGTCCACGCCGGAGGAGGCGAGACCCGCCTCGACGGCGGCGCTGAGGAAGTGTCCCGAGATGCGCGGGTCGCGGGCGACCACGGCGGTGAGACGCTTGCCGGCGGCCTTGCGAGCCTCGGCAATACGGCCCTGGCCCAGGACGACAGCAGTCGCCTGGGCCAGGGTGAGCGCGATATCGGCGGTGAGGGGGCCGTTGGCCAGCCCCCGCACCCCGTCCGTACCGAACAGAGCCATAGAGGTCTGTGCGGCTTAACGCTTCGAGTACTGAGGCGCCTTGCGGGCCTTCTTGAGACCGGCCTTCTTGCGCTCCTTGACGCGAGCGTCACGCGAGAGGAAGCCGGCCTTCTTGAGGGTCGGCCGGTTGTTCTCCTCATCGATGCCGTTCAGCGAACGGGCGATGCCGAGGCGCAGCGCGCCGGCCTGGCCCGAGGGGCCTCCGCCGGAGATGCGGGCGATCACGTCGTAGGCGCCCGTGAGGCTGAGCACCGTGAACGGGTCGTTGATCAGCTGCTGGTGCAGCTTGTTCGGGAAGTAGTCCTCCAGCGTGCGGCCGTTCACCGTGATGGTGCCGGAGCCGGGGATGAGGCGCACGCGGGCGATGGCCTGCTTGCGTCGGCCCACGGCAGCGCCGGGGACGGTCAGAACGGGACGCGGAGCGGTCTCGACGGCGGCGGCCTCAGGGGTCTCGGTCGAGAAGGTCTGCGGGAAATCGGTGGTGTCGTTGTCAGCCACGAGTATGTCCTTATTCGTAACGGCGCTTACTGGGCGACCTGGTCGAGGGTGTACGTCTTCGGCTGCTGAGCGGCGTGCGGGTGCTCGGATCCGGTGTAGACCTTGAGCTTCGCCAGCTGCTGGCGGCCCAGGCTGTTCTTCGGGAGCATGCCGCGGATGGCCTTCTCCACAGCGCGGACGGGGTTCTTCTCGAGCAGCTCGGAGTAGGCGACGGCCTTGAGCCCGCCCGGGTAACCGGAGTGGCGGTAGGCGATCTTCTTCTGGAGCTTCTGACCCGTGAGCGC
Organism: Microbacterium sp. 05N427; assembly: GCF_056397105.1. NCBI lineage: Bacteria > Bacillati > Actinomycetota > Actinomycetes > Micrococcales > Microbacteriaceae > Microbacterium > Microbacterium sp. 05N427. Next base: position 13,383 of record NZ_JBFTMT010000023.1, on the reverse strand, counting down.
GACCTTGTCGGCGTTCACGATGATGACGAAGTCACCCGAGTCGAGGTGGTTGGCGAAAGTGGCCTTGTGCTTGCCGCGCAGGAGCGCTGCGGCGTGCGAGGCGAGACGGCCGAGAACGACGTCGGTCGCGTCGATGACGACCCAGTCACGCTGGATCTGCCCGGCCTTCGGGGAGTAAGTGCGCGTCACAATAGTGCTGCTTTCTTGATCGAACGGAGAGGTTCGTGAATCCCACTCCGGGGTGGTTCTCATCGATCCCCGAGCTTGTCGAAGGGCCGAAGGGGAACACGCCAGTGGAGGGCTCACGTTCGTGCGTGCGACCAGCAGTGATCGCACACCAAAGAGAAAGACTACGGCATGGATCCGCATCCTCCAAAACGGCGAGCGCCCGCTGACGCCGGCATCCGCCGGGTTCGTCCCGCAGGAGCCCATGCGCGGCTTTGCCCGAGACGCTTTCGGTCGCGTGCGTTGTGACGTAGTCTGCACAGTGCAGCCGACCCGAGGCTGCGATGCCTGTGGGAGGCACCTGCTGTGCCACTGGGGAGGCACTGATGAGTGACGCTGCACGACCGCTCAGGGCGGTCGAGACGCCGACGATCGATGACCGCGCTGAGACGCGTGCTCCTGCGGCGCTCGCGCCGCTCGCCGAGCGGGCGGAGCCGTGGGTGCTCGCCGACGCCGCGCGCTGGGCCGTGCGCCGGAGCCCTGCCCGATTCGAGCGCGTCTACATCGCCGCGAACAACGGCGGGATCGGCGGGGGCGAGGTCATGCTGCTGCGCCTGGCCGGTGCGATGCAGGCGCTGGGCGTCGACGTCACGGTGGTGGCGCCCGCACCGTCTGCGGTGCTGAACGAGGCCGTGCGCCGCGGACTGCCCGTGATCGGGCTCCCGGCCCGCAAGCGCCTCACCTGGATGTGGGCGCTGCGGCGGTGGGACCGCGCGCGCCCTGACGGCCTCCTCTGGTGCAACGGGCTCGTGCCGTCGCTCGCGACCGCACGCCGTCCTGGCCGGCTGGTGCATCTGCACCAGGAACCGGCCGGTATCCGCCGGATCCTGGCGAAGCTCGCGCGACGCGACGCTGTGTCCACGCTGGTGCCGTCCCGCGCGATGCTGGAGACCGTGCCGGACGCGTTGGTGCTGCCGAACTGGACCGAGCAGATCCGCCGGGCGAGGCCGACCCCCGACAAGGACGGGCGGATCCGCATCGGCTTCCTGGGACGTCTCGGCCTCGACAAGGGCGTGCACATCCTGGCCGATGCCCTCGGGGTGCTCGAGGACCGCATGCCGGGCCGCTTCCGGCTCGTGCTCGCGGGGGAGCCGCTGTTCGTGCCAGAGGAGGACCTCGAGGTCATGGAGGAGGCGCTCGGACCGGTCGCCCGTCTCACGCACCGCGCGGGCTGGGTCGACGCCGCGGACTTCTTCGACACGATCGACCTGCTCGTGGTGCCGTCGATCATCGCGGAGTCGTTCGGCCTCGTCGCCGCCGAGGCGATGGCCGCCAGGGTGCCGCTGATCGTGAGCGACGCGGGGGCGCTGCCCGAGGTCGTCGGGGATGCCGCACAGGTGGTGCCGGCGGGGGATGCCGCCGCGCTCGCGGAGCGGATCGCGGCCCTGGCGACAGGCGAGACGAGGGCCCACCGGGGTCCGCTGTTCGAGCGCTGGTTCGCGGAGTTCTCTCCGGCCGCCGGGGCGGCGCGGATGCGGGAACTGGTCGACACCTTGGGCGTACGACGGAGCGCGCTGCCGCACGCGTGACGGCGGCAACGCCGACGTCGCCCCGCGGACGCGGCGTCCCTGGGCGTGCGTGGCGTCGTTGGGCGTGCGGGCGTGCCTGCATGTGCGTCGGCGCCCCCTCGCAGCGTCCACGCCCCCTCGCAGAGGCGCACGCCCGAGGGGGCGTGGGTGCTCTGAGGGGGCCTCGACGCAGTGTGGATGCCACCTGAGACGCAGAAGGGGCCCGCCGAGGCGCAGAACGGGGCCCGTGAGGCGGTGTAAGTCCGTGAGGCGGTGTAGCCCGTGCTGGCGTGCTGTAGCCCGTGCTGGGGTGCGTCGCGGACGTTCCCGGGTCTGCTCACGCTCCCGCCGCAGCCTCTGGCCACGCAGCATCGCGACGCCCCCTCGCAGCGTCGACGCCCCCTCGCAGCGGCGCACGCCCGTGGGGGCGTGGGTGCTCTGAGGGGGCCTCGGCGCAGAGGCGCAGAGGCGCAGAGGCGCGGAGGCGTGCGCGGGCGGGGTTCCGCGGGCAGGCCTCGAAGCGGGGGCACCGGTGCAGTCCAAGCCGCGGTCCATGGAAGCGGGAGAACCCCAGCTCATCGCTTCCTGGCATGGACTGCACCGGCTAGAACACCGAGGAGGGGGAGGAACCTCGGCTGTGCTCACTCTAGGGGTGCGGTGCGGTTTCCGCACCTGCAAGTCTTGACGGATCCGGCCGGACGGAATCTGCGGCCTGTTCAGGTGCCGTCGACGACCACCAGGCCGTCGGCGAGGAGGTCGGCGAGGAACGCGGAGACCGCGGATTCGTCGAACGGGGATCCCGACGCGTCCGCGCCGAGTTCGGTGTGGATGCGGGTCAGTTCGGCGGCGATCGCCCTGGCGTCGCCGATGCCGTCCGAGACGAGCATCCAGATCAGCCAGCCGGTGTCGGTGAACTCGAACTGCGCACCCGAGCCGAGATGCGCGGCCCAGACGACGTGGTCGGGGCCGTCGTGCTCGGAGGCCTCGATCCAGGCCGCCTGCGGGGAGATGCGGTAGCCGCTCATCGCCGTGCACCGCGCAGACGCGCTCCGAGGACTGTGCCCGCCAGGCGGAGGCGCGCGAACTGCGCGCGCACGACGTCGCCCCGACGAGGCTCATGGCCGAGGCGCAGCGCGAGATGGGTGCGGTTGACCCGCAGCGACTGCCGCAGCACCCGCAGCTTCGCGCCCGCCCCGGCCGCGGAGCGGAACCGCGCCGACCACTCGTCCAGCCGATCGCCGTCGCTGCGGGACCAGAACGTCCACAGGGCGAAGTCGGGCGCGTCGCGGTGCTGAGCCAGTTCGCCGATCCCCGCCGCCAGCGCCGTGGTGGCCTGCAGCTCCTCGGYCAGCGCCCGCACCTCGCGCTGCACGTCGTCACCGCAGCGCGCCCATGCGTCGGCGCGCTCGGAGCCCTGGGAGCGGGCGGCGTGCGTGGTCTGCACGAGCACCTGACCGGCGGGGGAGAGCACGGTGCACGGCCGGTGCGCGATCGGTGCGGTGCCGCGATCCCGCCAGAGCCGCTCGAACACGGCCTCAGGATCGGCGCGAGGCCCGGGAAGGGTGCGGTGCAGATCGACGAAGCTCCAGGACGGGTGCCGGAAGTTCGCCGCGTGCTCGAACGGCGAGCCCTCCTCGAACCCCGTGTACAGCGACCATCCGTGCGCCTGGAGTGCGGCGATCAGCCGGTCCAGATGCGCCGGGCGCACGAGCACGTCCACGTCCGCGGAGCGATGCATCCCCTCGCGCAGCGCGTCGTCGGTGGCCGGACCCTTGATGTGCAGCAGATCCACTCCTGCGGCGTCGGCCACGCGCTGCACCATCGCGTGCGACAGATGCACGTTCGCCCACGCCGGCACGCGCGCGGTGACGCCCGTCGACGAACCGCTCGTGCGTGCGATGGCCACGCGCCGATTCTAGGACGAGGCGTGCGCAGGCGTCGCGCAGGGGTCGCGAGCGGGCGCTCCGGCCGGTGATATTTCGGTTAGTGCGTTCCGGCGATGCGTCGGCATAGACTACGGGCGAGCGCTACTGGGGAGTTGGCGCCCGCGGTGTTCGGTACACCCTCCCCGCAAACGGAGGAGCTGCTCGTGACAGTGCTCGACTTCCTCGTGCTGATCCGTCGAGGGTGGTTCTTCCTCGCGCTCGGGTTGCTGTTCGGCGCCATCGGCGGTTTCGTGACCGCCCAGCTCACGCCACCGGTCTACACGGCCCAGGCGACCGGATTCATCGCCGGCACCGGCGGAGCCGTCATCGCCGGGACCAACCTCGCGATCGATCGCGCCGGCGCCTACATGCCTCTGGTCGACACGGCCCAGGTGCGCGAGGAGATCGCGAAGGACGCGAAGGTGCCGCTGTCGAAGCTGAACGGCTCGCTCAGCGCGCAGGTCGTGCCGGGAAGCACGATGGTGAGGGTCACCGCGAATGCGCCGGACCCGCAGAGCGCGTTGCGGCTGGCCAACGGCGCCCTGCATGCGCTCGCCAACGTCGTGGCCCGCATCGAGGACGCCGCCGGAGCCGGGGCGACCCCGCCGCCGGGCAGCACCGTCGTGCCGAACGAGGGCATCGTGATCGTGCCTCTCGACCAGGCCGTGGCGCCGACGGTGCCGTCGGCGCCGGACAAGCGCGCCATGATCATCGCGGGGGCGTTGATCGGCCTGGGCGTGGGACTGCTGCTCGTGCTGCTGCGGCGTGCCCTCGACGTACGGGTGCGGGCGCACACGGACGTCGCGGCGATCGTGGGGGCCGGCGTGCTCGGCCGCGTGCCGAAGTTCGATCCAGACGGCCACAGGAAGAAGGATGCGATCGCGCGCGCCGTCGCCCACGAGGCGCATCGGCAGATCCGCACCGGGCTGCGCTTCGCGAGCGTCGATCAGGAGGTGCGCGTGGTCATGGTCACGAGCGCCAACCTCGGGGAAGGCAAATCCAGCACATCTCGCACGCTCGCCCGTGTGCTCGCCGAATCCGGTCAGCGCACGCTGGTGATCGACGGCGACCTGCGCCGTCCGACCGTCGCGGAGGGGTTCGAGCTCGACGGGACCGTCGGGCTCAGCGAAGTCCTCAGCGGGCAGATGCCGATCGGGCCCGCGATCAGGCAGACGTCGGATCCGAATCTGTTCGTGCTGCCCGCCGGAGGGATCCCGCCGAACCCGTCGGAGATGCTGGGCTCGACCGCCTTCCAGCGACTGCTGGGAGAGCTCCGGCGCGACTTCTTCATCGTCATCGACGCGCCGCCCGTGCTGCCGGTGACGGACGCGAGCGTGATGAGCGCGTTCGTGGACGGCGTGGTGCTCGTGATCGCCATGGGGCGCACCCGCAAGACCGACGTCGTTGAGGCGCGCACGCAGCTCGCCCAGATCCGGGCACGGATCCTGGGCGTCGTGCTCAACTTCGTGTCGATGCGCAACAGCGCCAACGGCTATGGCTACTACCGCAAGAACAGCCACTACTACGTGCAGACGAGCCGGCATGACGACGCCGCGGGCGACGATGAGGTCGACGCGCTGATCTCCGAGGCGGAGCTCTCGCCGGCCGCGTTCGACGGGGAGGACTCAGCGCCGGAGGGGGGCGACGCGGAGGACAAGGGCACGAGCAGGGAGAGACGCGCCGGGCGCTCCCGCACGGTGGCGGACGACGCGGCGAGTTCGACGAGGGCGACTCATGCCCGTCCGCGGATCGCGCAGACGGGGCAGCGCAACACCCCGGTGCGCGCCCGTCGTGCCAAGGACGCGAACGACCTCGATCCCGACGCCACGGCGTGACGGTGCGAAACCGTCAGGTGAGGTGAGGAGCGTGCACACCGAGGGCAGGGGCGGCGGCGGGGTCGGGGTGCCGGGAGAGCCCCGTGTGCAGGGCCGTCGCCATCACGAGCGCCCAGCCGATGGTGAGGAACACCTCGCCCAGCTGCGTCGCCGTGACGAGGACCACGATCGTGGACGCCTCCATCGCCTGCATGCTGAACGAGCTGGGGTCGGCTCGCAGGGGACGCAGACCGATCCATGCGGTCAGGCTCACGACGAGGATGAGCGCGAAGAAGCCGCCTTCGACGAGCAGCGTCGCGTAGGAGTCGTGGAAGAGGAACGTCTGGCCGGTCGACATCGTCACGAACGCGGTGCCGAGGCCGGATCCCTGCGGAGGGGTCTCGGCGAGTTTGCGCGCCACGCTGTCGGCGATCTGGGCCCGCAACTGATCCGTTCCGGCGCGATCGGAGAACACACTGATCTGCGCGAGGTTGTCCTGCAGGTAGGAGATGCCCAGCCACAGGGCGGCCGCGCCGAAGAGACGGGTCAACAGCCGGYGGCGCGAGAACACGGCGAGCCAGACCAGGGCCGCCAGAAGGCCCGCCATCGTCGTGCGCGATCCGGTGAGGACCGTGAGACCGGTGAACAGGACGAGTGTTGCCGCCCGCGCCCAGCGGGAGGTCTGCGTGGCCGCGAGCAGCAGCCCGCCGATCGCGTAGAGCAGACCTGCGGCGTTCTTGTCGCCGACGTAGCCGGAGAGGAACTGCTGGTAGTCGTGCGGCGCGAGCCCCGCGTAGAACAGGACCGCGTTGAGCACGAGCCCGCACGCGAAACCCTCGATGAGGGCGACGAGGCGCAGCCGCCCCGTCCCCGCGAAGACGGTGAACACGAGCAGAAGCCCGAGCCGGATGAGGCGCTGGCGCCAGTCGGACGCACCCGTCATGGGCGCAGCGGACGCCGAGACGACGAGGTCGTAGATGATCAGCGCCACCGCGGCGGCGATGAACAGTCGCAGCTGCGGGGAGACGAAGCGCGGTCGGCGGGTCGTCGCGACCGCCACGAGCACGAACATCGCGAAATAACGGATCGGCACATCCACGGGCAGGCCGGGCAGGTTGTAGCCGGCGGCGAGCAGGATCGCCATCGTGAACTCGAGCAGCGGGGTCTGGGCGAGCCAGCGCTTCGACGCGGTGAGGGCTTCCGCGCCCCAGGACGCGCCGCGGTCCGTCGCGTTCTTCGGCGCCGCTCGACCGTCGGCGCGGGGCGGCGGGACGAGGGGCGGCGGGACGAGGGGCGGCGGCTTCCTGCCGTCTCCGGTACGGTCCGCGCGCCCGCGGCGTCCGTATGCGGCAGAAGGCGGGTCCGACATGGTCTGATTGTGCCAGGTCGGGACCGCGCGGGGGAGGCCTCATGAGCGACCTCGACGTCTCAGAAGGCCGCAGGCCGCGCGGGATCTCCGTCGTGGTGCCGCACTACGGGGATCCGGCTCCGACGCTCGCACTGCTGGACGCGCTGCGGACCCAGATCGACGCGCCCCCGCTGCAGCTCATCGTCGTGGACGACGCGTCGCCCGGACCGTTCCCGGATGCGGCCGGGGTGACGGTGCTGCGTCGCGAGACCAACGGCGGATTCGGCGCGGCCGTCAACACCGGGGCGGCCGCCGCTGCGGAGGAGCGGCTGTTCGTGCTGAACAGCGACCTGCAGGTGGATCCATCGTTCGTGTCCTCGCTCGTCGCGGCGGCGGATCCGTGGCCGCGGACCGTGGCGGCGCCGATGGTCGTCGGCCTCGACGGCGCCACCCAATGGTCGGGCCGACGCTGGCCGCGCACCCGTCACCACGTCGTGGAGTGGCTGACGCCGCTCGCCCGATTCCGGCCGCGCCTGCACGAGGCCGTCGGGCACGACACCCGCTGCGTGGCCGGCGCAGTGCTGCCGGTGGACTGGGTTCTGGGCGCCGCGCTGCTGATGCCCGCGGACGCCTTCCGCGCGATCGGCGGCTTCGACGAGCGGTACTACATGAACGTCGAGGAGGTCGACCTGCAGCGGCGGCTGACCGCCGCCGGGGTGCCCTCGGTGTTCCTCGGCACCGTGCAGGTGCGGCATGAGGGCGGCGGCTCCTCGGACTCCGCCCGACGCGTGCGCTGGGTCACCCAGGCGCGGATCCGCTACGCCGAGAAGTGGGGCGAGCGCCCCGGCCTGCTGCGGTTCGGGCTGCGGGTGGCGAGCGCGGTCAACCTCGCGTTCAACGCCGGACGTCGGATGTTCGGGCGGGACGTGCGGCCCCTCCAGACATATCGGCGGGAGCTCGCGGCGATCCGGCCCGAGAAGGTCGGATCCGGGAACGGCGGTGCACGATGAAGGTGCTCCTCGTCAGCCCGGTGTTCCACGGATACTGGAGCGCCTTCGCCGCAGCGCTCGAGGCGCTCGAGCTCGACGTGACCGTGCACTGCTACGACGGCGGCGGGATCGGCAACGCCCTCGCGCATCGCGCGCCGGGATCCGCTCTCGCCGCCCGGGTGCGCGCCGCCGCGACCGCCGCCGCGATCCGCGCGCTGACGGAGGCGGATCCCGATGCCGTCCTCGTGGTGAAGGGCGACGCCCTCGAGGCGGACTGGTGGCATGCGCTCGCCGCGTCGCGTTCGCAGAGCGCACTCTGGCTCTACGACGAGCTCGCGCGCATGCGCTACGACGACGAGACCCTCGGCACGGTCGACCGCGTGTTCAGTTACAGTCCCGATGACACCCGCACGCTGCAGGGCAGGGGCATCGCTGCCGCCGTGCTGCCGGACGGCTTCGACGCGCTCACCGCGTTCTTCCCGCGCCCCAGCCACCGCACGAGCTTCATCGGCGCGCGCTACCCGGAGCGGGAGCGCCTGCTGCGGGTGCTCTCCGACGCCGGTGAGGCCGTCGAGGCGTACGGACGGGAGTGGTCGCGGAGCCCGTGGGACGTGCTGCGGACCACCCGCTGGCGCGGAGCGGGCGTGCCCGCGCACGGCGACGTCGACCGGTCCACGTACTTCGGTGTCATGGCCGGCAGCGCGGCCACCCTCAACATCCACGGCGACGGACACGACGGCTTCTCGATGCGCACCTATGAGGCGCCGGGCGTCGGCGCCCTGCAGCTCATCGACCGGCCCGACGTCGCCCAGCACTACGAGGTCGGATCCGAGACGCTCGTGTTCCGCAGTGACGACGAGCTCGTCGACCAGGTGCGTCGCGCGCGGCGGGACGAGAGCTGGGCGCGCGGGATCCGTGAGGCCGGACGGCGGCGCACGCTCGCCGAGCACACGCTCGTGCACCGTATGCGGGAGGTGCGTGCGGCATGGGCCTGAGCGGAGTCTCGACGTCCGCCGGGCTGCGGTTCCCGGCGGATCTGGATGCGTGGCGGCTCTGGCAGCGCAGCCGGCACGCGGTGCGCCGCGTACGCGATGCACTGCGTCGCCCCGCCCCGCCGTCCTCGTTCGCGCTGCATGTGCGCGGAGCGGATCCCGCCGTGCTGTTCGCGCTCGATGCGGTGACCCCGACCGCACTCGCCTCGGTCCTCGAGCCGCTGGCGCACCTCGGGGACGCCCCGGCGGCGGTCATCGCTCCGGCGGACGTCTCGGCGCGGCTGCCCGGCGAGTGGCGGGTGGAGCCGGTGGATCCCGCGGAGGCGCCCGCGTCTCTGCGGGCGGTGCGGGCGGTCGTCTCCGCCGGGCACTTCCTGCCGGTCGGTCGCGCCGCGTTCGCATGGTCTCGGGCGCGCGGCTGGCACTACCTCGTGGTGCAGCACGGACTGCTCACCCCGTTCATGGCGCCACTGCCGGAAGGCGCGCACCTGCTCGCGTTCTCCGAGCGCGACGCCGACTACTGGCGCTCAGGGCGCACCGACGTGACGAGCGAGGTCGTGGGCAGCCAGCTGCTGTGGTCGGCGTCGGGGAACGCGGGCGCGGGGCGGGCCCTCGCGGACGCGCCCCCGGTCTTCCTCGGGCAACTGCACGGGGCTGAGCTGCCGCGACGGATCAGCGCGGCCACCGCGACGGCCTTCTGCCGAGCGCACGGGGCGCTGTACCGCCCGCACCCCGCCGAGGTCGACCGCCTGTCCCGCTGGCAGCATGCACGGTGGCGGCGGCAGGGGATCTGCTTCGCCGAATCGGGCCCGCTGTCGGCGTCGCCGGGGGCCGTCGTGTCGATCTTCTCGACCGGCGTGCTCGAGGCCGCGGCCGCGGGCCGGGACGCCTGGGTCACCTGCGTGCGCCCGCCCGACTGGGTGCGGGAGTTCTGGGACCGGTACGAGCTGAGCGCGTGGGGCGGCTCCGCCACCCCCGCCCCGCCACGCCCCGACGTCGAGCCCGCCAGGGCGATCGCCGCTGCGGTGCGGGGCCTCACGGAAGAAGGACGACGATGAGCATCCTGTGCGTGATCCCCGTGCGCGGCGGATCCAAGGGCGTGCCGGGCAAGAACGCCAGGGTCGTCGCCGGCAAGCCTCTCGTGGTGTGGAGCATCGAGCAGGCGCTCGCCGCCTCGCTCGACGTGCTCGTGTCGACCGACGATCCGGAGCTCGCCGCGATCGCCCGGGAGGCCGGCGCCGACGTGCCGTTCCTACGGCCCGCAGAGCTCGCACAGGACAGCACTCCCACGGAGCCGGTGATCCTGCACGCGATTCGGCACCGGGCCGCCGAGGGCCGCCGTCCCGACGTGGTGATGCTGCTGCAGGCGACGTCGCCCGTGCGGCTGCCCGGCACGCTCGCCCGCGCGGTGCGCGAATTCACCGAGACCGGGGTGGACAGCCTCGTCGGTGTGGTGCCGCAGACGCCGTTCTTCTGGCACCCGGCGGCCGACGGCGGCAGCGCGACCGCCGAGTACGACCCCGCGGCGCGTCCGCTCCGGCAGGCTCTGAGAGCGGACGACTACTTCTACAAGGAGACCGGATCCCTCTACCTGACCCGCACCGAGCTGTACGAGCGGGAGGACAACCGGATCGGCGGGCGCGTGGGTCTCTTCGTCATGGACGAGGCCGAGGGCGTGGACATCGACACGCTCGTGGATCTGCGGATCGCGGAGCAGGTGCTCGGGGATCTCGGTGCCTCGGCGGGCGGATCCGGCGAGAAACCACATTCGGCACGAGACGACAGCCGTGACGTGGTGTCTCGCGCGGAAAGTGATGTCTCGCGGGGAGCACAGACGGGGGAGCGCTCATGATCATCGAACGGGACATCGCACCGTACATCGTGTTCGGGGAGGATCCGATCCTCACCGGTCTCGCGAAGATCAACGCGAACAGGCAGCGGATCGTGTTCTGCGTCGACGCGCACGGGATCCTCCTCGGCTCGCTCTCCGACGGAGACTTCCGGCGCTGGCTGATCGCCAACCCCGACGCCTCGCTCGACGTCTCGTGCGCCGCGGTCGCGAACCGTGAGGCGCGCACGGTGCCTCGCGGCACCCCCGTCGCGGAGATCGCACCGCTGCTGGGCCGCGACGGCGTGCACCACGTGCCGATGGTCGATGACCGCGGGCACCTCTGGGCGATCGCCGTCGACGAGACCGGCACGCTGCGGATCGGCGGTCACGAGATCGGATCCGGTCATCCGACGTTCGTGATCGCCGAGATCGGCAACAACCACAACGGATCCGTCGATCTCGCCAAGCGGCTCGTGGATCTGGCGGTCGAGGCCGATGCCGACGCGGTGAAGTTCCAGCTGCGCGACATGGACGCGCTGTACCGGCAGCGCGGGGCCGCGAGCTCGGGCGAGGACCTCGGCGTGCAGTACACGCTCGACCTGCTGCGACGGTTCTCCCTGCCCGCGGAGAGCCTGTTCGAGGTGTTCGACCACGCCCGCGCGGCCGGCGTCGATGTGATGTGCACCCCGTGGGACGCTCCGAGCGTGCAGGCGCTCGCCGACTACGGCATCCCCGCCATGAAGATCGCCTCGGCAGACCTCACCAACCACGCACTGATCCTCGACGCGGCAGGGCGCGGGGTGCCGCTCGTGCTCAGCACGGGCATGTCGCGGGAGAGCGAGATCCTCGAGACCGCGGCGCTGCTGCGCGGCCAGGGCGCGCCGTTCGCCCTGCTGCACTGCCAGTCGACCTACCCCGCGCCGTACAAGGACCTCAACCTCAGCTACCTCGACCGGCTCGCCGAGATCGGTCAGGGCGTGGTCGGCTACTCCGGGCACGAACGCGGCTGGCACGTGCCCGTGGCCGCCGTCGCGCGGGGTGCGCACATCATCGAGAAGCACTTCACCGTGGACCGTTCGATGGAGGGCAACGACCACACGGTCTCCCTGCTGCCGGACGAGTTCCGGATCATGGTCGAGCAGATCCGCGACATCGAGGCGTCGATGGGATCCGGATCCCCGCGCACGGTCTCGACGGGTGAGCAGATGAACAGGGTGACCCTGGCGAAGTCGCTCGTCGCCGCGCGGCCGCTCGCCGCCGGCGCCGTGATCGCGGCGGCGGACGTGGCGGTGAAGAGCCCGGGACGAGGGCTCCAGCCCAACGTGCTGGCGCAGCTGCTCGGCCGCACGCTGCAGCGGGACATGGCCGACGGCGACTTCTTCTTCGACGGGGATCTGCGCGATGCCGCCCCCGCCGGCCGGGCCTTCGCATTCCGCCGGCCGTGGGGGCTGCCGGTGCGCTACCACGACGCCGTCGCGCTCAGAGAGCAGTCCAACCCCGACTTCCTCGAGTTCCACTTCTCCTACAAGGACCTCGAGGTCTCGCCCTCGGACGTGTTCGCCGAGCGGCTGCCGATCGCGTTCACGACGCACCTGCCCGACCTTTTCTCGGGCGACTTCCTCGTGGATCTGGCATCCGAGGATCCGGAGATCTGGGAGCGCTCGATCCGCGAGGTGCAGCGCACGATCGACATTACCCGGGACCTCCGCCGCTGGTTCACGGCGGAGACGGATCCGGTCATGGTCGTGACGATGGGCGGCTTCACGAAGGACCGTCACCTGCCTCCGTCCGCCCGCGGCGCGAAGTACGCCCGCATCGCCGATGCGCTCGCCCGGCTCGACACCGACGGCGTGCGGGTCGCCGCGCAGACCCTCCCGCCGTATCCGTGGCTCATGGGCGGGCAGCAGTTCCACAACCTCTTCGTGGATCCGCGCGACACCGCTCGGTTCGCCGCGGAGACCGGCACCCCGCTGGTGTTCGACACCTCGCACACGAAGCTCGCCACGACGTGGCTGGGCATGGCGTTCTCGGAGGCGGTCGATCTGCTCGCCCCGCACACGATCCACCTGCACCTGGTCGACGCGACCGGCGTCGACGGGGAGGGCGTGCAGGTGGGTGAGGGCGACATCGACTGGCCCGCGTTCGGGGCGCAGCTGGACGCGCTCCTGCCCGGGGTCACGTTCATCCCGGAGATCTGGCAGGGGCACGTCGACAACGGCGCGGGCTTCTGGACCGCGCTCGACCGGCTGGAGGCGTGGTTGTGAGGATCGGCTTCCTCACCCCGTGGCGGACGGACGACCCGGGGGCGTGGTCGGGGATCATCCGCCCGATGCTCGACGCCCTCGCCGAGGTCGCCGAGGTCGTGCCGATCTCGACCCACGATGTGCCCGCGGCGCTGCTCGACCGGGCCGCGGCGCGGCTCTCGCGCCGACGGTACCTGTGGGACTTCGGACTGGCGACAGCGCGCGCCCGCGGACACGTCGCCGCGGAGAGGCTGCGGGCCGCGCACGTCGACGTCGTGTTCGCGGTGGCCGCGTCGGTGGACGTCGCCCGTCTCGGCGGATCCGTGCCGGTCGTGCAGTATGTGGACGCCGCCTTCGACGACATGAAGGACCGGTACTCCGTGTTCACCGGGCTGAGCCGGCTGTCGGCGGTGCAGGTGCGACGGATCGGGATGCTGGCGGCGCGCCGCACGGCGGGGTACGTGGCGGCCTCGCAGCGGGCCGCGGACGGGCTCGTGCGGGCAGGGGC
>NZ_JBFTMT010000022.1:0-46321 GCF_056397105.1 Microbacterium sp. 05N427 | reverse complement strand
CATCTCGGGAGTGAGCACGGACGGGACCCGCAAGATCGACGGCCTCATCTCGGCCCTCGACAGCGGCCCGGTCGTCGGACCGAAGGTTCACGACGCCTGATCCGCGCCGACGCATCCGAGGGGCCGCCGACGCCAATGTCGCAGGCCCCTCGTAGTGTTAAGGGATGCAACCCACACGTTCGGTCCGGCCGTTCGAAGTCATCTCGGAGTACGTGCCCGCCGGCGATCAGCCGCAGGCGATCGCTGAGCTCGCGGCGCGCATCAACGCGGGTGAGACCGACGTGGTACTGCTGGGCGCGACCGGCACCGGCAAGTCCGCGACGACGGCCTGGCTCATCGAGCAGGTGCAGCGGCCCACGCTCGTGCTCGCGCACAACAAGACGCTCGCGGCGCAGCTCGCGAACGAGTTCCGCGACCTCATGCCGAACAACGCGGTCGAGTACTTCGTGTCCTACTACGACTACTACCAGCCTGAGGCCTACGTCCCGCAGACGGATACCTTCATCGAGAAGGACTCCTCGGTCAACGCCGAGGTCGAGCGACTGCGTCACTCCACGACGAACTCACTGCTGAGCCGCCGCGACGTGGTGGTCGTCTCCACGGTCTCCTGCATCTACGGCCTCGGCGCTCCCGAGGAGTATCTGCGTGCCATGGTGGCGCTGCAGGTGGGGGAGCGATACGACCGCGACGCGCTGATCCGGCAGTTCATCGCCATGCAGTACAACCGCAACGACGTCGACTTCTCCCGCGGCAACTTCCGCGTGCGCGGCGACACGATCGAGATCATCCCGGTCTACGAGGAGCACGCGATCCGCATCGAGCTGTTCGGGGATGAGATCGAGGCGCTGTATTCGCTGCATCCGCTCACCGGCGAGGTGATGGCCAAACTCGATTCCGTGCCGATCTTCCCGGCCTCGCACTATGTGGCCGGCACCGACGTCGTGCAGAGGGCGATCGGTCAGATCGAGGAGGAGCTCACCGAGCGCCTCACCGAACTCGAGCGCCAGGGCAAGCTGCTCGAGGCGCAGCGGCTGCGCATGCGCACGAGCTTCGACCTGGAGATGCTGCAGCAGCTCGGCTTCTGCTCCGGGATCGAGAACTACTCGCGGCACATGGACGGTCGCGAAGCGGGGGAGCCGCCGCACACGCTGCTGGACTTCTTCCCCGACGACTTCCTGCTCGTGATCGACGAGTCGCACGCCACGGTGCCGCAGATCGGCGCGATGTACGAAGGCGACGCGTCGCGCAAGCGCACGCTGGTCGATCACGGGTTCCGGCTGCCGAGCGCTCTCGACAACCGCCCGCTGAGGTGGGACGAGTTCAAGAACAGGATCGGTCAGACGGTCTACCTCTCGGCGACTCCGGGCAAGTACGAGATGGGCATCGCGGACGGCGTCGTCGAGCAGATCATCCGTCCCACCGGCCTTCTGGATCCGCAGATCGTCGTGAAGCCGTCGAAGGGCCAGATCGACGACCTGCTCGAGGAGATCCGCCTCCGGGCCGGGCGCGATGAGCGCGTGCTCGTCACCACCCTCACGAAGAAGATGGCGGAGGAGTTGACGGACTTCCTCGGCGAGCACGGGGTCAGGGTGCGCTATCTGCACTCGGACGTGGACACGCTGCGCCGCGTCGAACTCCTCACCGAGCTGCGCGCGGGCGTCTATGACGTGCTCGTCGGCATCAACCTGCTCCGGGAGGGCCTCGACCTGCCCGAGGTCTCGCTGGTCGCGATCCTCGATGCGGACAAGGAGGGGTTCCTCCGCAGCGGCACATCGCTCATCCAGACCATCGGTCGCGCGGCGCGCAACGTGTCCGGCGAGGTGCACATGTACGCCGACAACATGACGGACTCGATGAGCAAAGCGATCGAGGAGACTGAGCGTCGGCGCGAGAAGCAGATCGCGTACAACACCGCGAACGGCATCGACCCGCAACCTCTGCGCAAGCGGATCGCCGACATCACGGACGTGCTCGCCCGGGAGGGTGCGGACACGGCGGAGATGCTCGCGAAGCGGAGTCGGTCAGGGCGAGGCAAGTCGCCGACCCCGAACCTGCGCCGTGAGGGCATCGCGGCCGAAGGCGCCATGCAGCTCGAGGACACGATCGCCGATCTGTCCGCGCAGATGCTCGCGGCGGCCGGCGAGCTCAAGTTCGAGCTCGCCGCACGCCTGCGCGACGAGGTCCAGGACCTGAAGAAGGAACTGCGCGCGATGGAGCGGGCCGGTCACGCCTGACCTGCGTCAGCGGAGGCCTTGGGTGAAGGGGAAGTCATGGTGGATGCGATGGTTGCCGAGCTGGCGGACCGGATCCGCGCCCTGCTGGGTGGCACGGACGAGATCGAGGAGCGTGCGATGTTCGGCAGTCGCGCCTTCCTCAGCGACGGTCGGATCCTGGTCGGGGCGCGCAAGGGCGGCGTGCTGCTGGTGCGCCTCGACGCGGAACGCGCCGCCGTGCTGCAGACGGAGCGCGGCGTTTCGCGTGCCGTCATGGGCGCGCGCACGATGAGCGAGAACTGGCTCGACGTGTCTCCCGAAGTGATCGCCGATGATGCCGCGCTCATGCAGTGGATCGATCTCGCCCGGGAGGACGCCGGCGCGGCATGACGCGCACAGGGTGCCGATCGAAGGCGGCCCTGAGGCGCGCCCTCGACCGGGACCGGGCGGGGGTCAGGGGCAGTGCATGAGCGGCTTCGGGCCGCTGCGGTCGATCTCGTGGGCTGTCATCGGCTCGCCGCACAGTGGGCACGCGCGCTGCGCTCGCTCCGCTGCTGACGGCGGAGGCGTCGCCTCATAGGGGCCGACCGAGGCCGGACCGGCGAAGCGGATCAGGTTCGTGTTGAACCAGGCGTAGAGTCCGCCCGCCTCACGGATGCGTTGCCGGAGCGGCGGGTGCTCCGCAGGAGAGTTCGTCATGATGCTTAGTGTACTAATGATTAGGGCGGTTGGTAACATCGTGAGGTGACCGATCCCACATCCGACGACCTGCTCCGCCTGGAGAACCAGCTGTGCTTCGCGCTCGTGACGGCTGCGCGCAACGTGGTCGGCGTCTACCGCCCGATCCTGGAACCGCTCGGTCTCACGCATCCCCAGTACCTGGCGATGCTGGCGCTCTGGGAGCAGTCCCCGCGGTCGTTGGGTGACCTTGCGGCGGCCCTGGCGATGGATCCGGCGACGGCGTCGCCGCTCGTCAAGCGACTCGAATCCGACGGGCTGATCGAGCGGCGCCGCAGCGCGGCCGATGAACGCCGGCTCGACATCGCCCTCACCTCGAAGGGCGCGGCGCTGCGTGCGCAGGCGCTGGACGTGCCCCGGCAGGTGATGGCGAGGCTCGGCATGACCGTGCCAGAGGTCGAGTCGGTGCGCGACGGGCTGATCCGCTTCGCCGGAGCCGTCGAGCTCTGACGGCTCTGGCGGGCCCCGAGGGTGATGCGCGACCGGCCGGGGGGCGTGATCGCGGGGACGAGTGCCACCACGTAGGGTGAGGGCATGGTCCGCGACGACCCGCGAATTCGCACGTCTCCGCTTGCGGGAGCATTCGCGGGCGTGGTGCTTCTGGCCGTGCTGCTGATGGCGATCGCCGCCCTGCAGGGCGTGCCCCAGTTCGGTGACATCGCGCTCGAGCACCGGGGTCCGCAGCCGACCCCCACGAGCGGGACGCAGTCACCCGGCGGCGTACCCGGGGGACAGCTTCCCGACAGCCCGATCATCGGCGTCATCGTCGCCATCATCGAACTCGTCCTCTCGGTGGCCTTCCTGGCCCTGCTCGCATGGCTGTTCTGGCGCCTGGTCCGCGCGCTGTGGGCCGCTCGCCCGCTGAGCCGCGAGGCGGGCGGCGCCGGCGATGCCGGCACGGGTGCCGTCGCCGGAGACGAATCCGTGGACGCGGGCGCGATCCGCAGCGCGGCGGCGGACGCGCAGCAGACGATCGACGCCCACCGCGACCCGGGCGACGCGATCGTCGCCGCGTGGGTGCATCTGGAGGGGGCGGCCGCCCGCGCAGGCCGGTCCCGTCACCCGTCCGAGACGCCGGCCGAGTTCGCCCTGCGGATCCTGCGTCGGCGGCCGGGCGTGGACGTCGAGCTGGAGACACTGCTGAGACTGTACGAATCCGTGCGATTCGGTGGCGAGCAGGCCGATGAGAACGGGCGTGCGACCGCACGCCGGTGCCTCGAGATCGTCGAGGAGGCGTGGCGATGAGGCGCTGGATCGTGCTGATCGTCCTCTGGATCGTCCTCGGCGTTCCGGTCGCGCTGCTGCTCGACTTCCTCGGCGTGCCGCTCCCTTTCGGCATCGCCTGGATCCTCGTCTTCGCGGCCGCGCTCCTCATCGCGCAGCAGAGTTTCATCGACGAGTCCGGACCGTGGCCGCCTCCGCCCCCAGAGCAGTTCCCGCGCGGCTCCGACGTGTCCCGGCTCGCCTGGGCCGTCGACGCGCGCACGGGGGTCGTGGGGATGCCGCTCCGCCGCCGGGTCTCCGCGCTCGCCGATCGACGTCTGCGTGAGCACGGCCTGTCCCTCGAAGACGCCGACGCCGCAGCGGTCGACGCGATCCTCGGTCCAGGAGTGCACGCGGCCCTCGTCGTCGCCGAGATGCGCATCCCCGACCTCGAACGGCTGCTGCACGCCCTGGAATCCCCGTCCGTCCCGTCGACCCCGGAGAGAGCATGAACATCGATCAGACCAGCGACGGCGACATCGCCGCCATCACCCGCACCGCATCCCGGGTGCTCGACGGCGTGCGCACCGCAGTAGTCGGCATGGACGAACCGCTGACGCTCGCCCTGGCCACGATCCTCGCCGGGGGCCACGTGCTCTTCGAGGACGTCCCCGGTCTGGGCAAGACGCTCGCGGCGCGCAGCCTCGCCGCGGCGCTCGGGCTGGAGTTCCGCCGGCTGCAGTGCACGCCGGACATGCTCCCGGGCGATGTCACCGGGTCCTTCGTGTACGCACCCGATTCAGGGGAATTCCGATTCCGCCCCGGACCGATCTTCACCGGCCTGCTGCTCGCGGACGAGATCAACCGCACCACGCCGAAGACCCAGTCCGCGATGCTGGAGGCGATGGCGGAGCGGCAGGTGACCGTCGAGGGGCGTCGATATCCGCTGCCGGAGCCCTTCCACGTGATCGCGACGTCGAACCCCATCGAGTACGAGGGCACGTACGCGCTGCCCGAAGCCCAGCTGGACCGCTTCATGGTGCGCCTTGCCGTGGGATACCCCGAACCCGAGAACGAGGCGGGGATCGTCGAACAGCGCCTCCGCCGCCAGCGCGAGCACACCGACGTGGCCGCCGTCATCGACACGACGGAACTGATCGCTCTGCAGGCCGCGGTCGAGCGGATCCACGTCGAGGACGATCTGATCCGCTATGCGGTGCAGCTCGTCCGAGGCACCCGCACCGCGACGAACGTGGCGGTCGGCGCCTCGCCGCGCGGATCCCAGGCGCTGATCCTGCTGGCACGGGCCGTGGCGGCCATCGAGGGGCGCGGCTACGTGCGTCCGGACGACGTCAAGCGCATCGCGATCCCCGTGCTCGCGCACCGGCTGACCCTGACGCCTCAGGCATGGGCGCAGGGCGTCGACCCGGCGGGCGTCGTCAGCGCCGTCGTGAACGCGACGCCGGTGCCGCCGACGGTCGCCGAAGCAGGCGCGATCCGCCCATGACCGAGACCCGCTCCACGCTGAACGCACCGCTGTCATGGCAGCGCACACCGGTTCTCGCCGCGGCGTTCTGCGGAGCCGTGCTCCTGGCCGGCCTCGGCCTCGTGCTCGGGCGCCCCGACGTGATCGTGGCAGGGCTCCCGCTCGCGCTCGCCGGCGTGTGGGCGCTGCTCCGACCGCCGCGCGCATCGTCCGTCGAGATCGCGCTGAGCCTGGACGCCGCGGCGGATGCGGACTCCGTCGCGGGCGCGGTCGATGTCGGCACGGACGCGGAGTGGACGCAGCTCACGGTCGACCAGGGCGGCGAGCGCACGGGCGAGGTGGAGACGGGCCCTGGAGAGGCGGCGCGCACCCGCACCCGCATCCTGCACTCGGGTCCGTCCGAGGCGCTCGCCGTCACAGCCCGCGCGCTGCACCACGACGGCGCCTGGGCGAGTGCGCCGACGCCGCGCGCGTCCGCGGTGTGGGCAGCGTCTCCCCGTGCTCGCCGGATCGCCGAGCTTCCGCTCTCGCGGCGGCTGATCGGTCTGCACGGCGGCCACGACGGGCAGCGCGGCGGCAGCGGAGGCGACTTCCGCGACATCCATCCGTTCGTGCAGGGCGATGAACTGCGACGGGTGGACTGGCGGGCGACGGCGCGGATGGCGCGGCGGCCCGGCGATCTGCTGGTGCGCCGGACCAACGCGTTGAGCGACAGCGCGGTGGTGATCGCACTCGACACCGCGGACGACCTGGGCGCGGTCGTCGCGACGTGGGGGAGCGGCGCGACCGCGCACAGCGGACCCACGTCGATGGATCTCGGACGGGAGGCGGCGCTTTCGGTGGCGACCTCGGCGATCGGGTCCGGCGACCGCGTCGCGTTCCACGCGCTCTCGCCCGGCGGCCGCACGCTGCGCAGCGGATCCGGCGCACGGCATCTCGAGCGGCTGCGCGGGGTGGTCGCCGGCACCGGCGCGGACGGCGACGGCACGCGCTACCGGCGCACGCCGCCCGTGCCTCCGGGGTCGATCGTCTTCGTGCTCTCGACGTTCTTCGACGGGGCGGCGGCCGATCTGGCCCTGCGGTGGAGCGCCGGCGGGCAGGCCGTCGTCGCGATCGATGTGCTTCCGGCGCCGCGCACGCAGCGGCTCAGCGCCGCGCAGAACCTCGCGATGCGCACACTCCTGCTCGAGCGCGCGGGTGTGCTCGACGATCTGCGGGGCGCGGGGGTCGAGGTGGTCTCCTGGGATGAGGCCGATCCGATGGCCGCCCTCCGGGTCGCGGCCCGCACCGCGCGGCGCGATCGAGGACGCGGGGGGCGCAGATGAGAGGTCCGCACGAGCTGACGGCGCCAGGGGCGGTGCCGGCGCCCGTGCTGCGCGTCGGTGCGGCCGTCGTCATCATGGGCGGTGTGCTGCTGCTGAACCCGTATCCGCTGTGGTGGTGGGTCGCCGGGGCCGCGTCGCTGCTCTCCCTCATCGTCCCCCGGTCGATGGCCGCGTGGCTCGGCATCGCATGCATGGCCCTGGGAGTGGTCCTGACCGAGCAGTCCGCAGGGCGCACCGCGCTGGCCGTGCTGCTCATCCATGCCGCCCACACGCTCGCCTCCTGGGCCTGGGCGGTGCCATGGCGCTCGTGGATCCGGCCGTCGGTGCTGCTGCCGGGCGTCCGTCGGTTGCTGGTGATCCAGGCGATCGCGCAGACGGTCGCGGCGCTCATGACGCTCGCCGTCCCGCCCCTTCACGGACCGGGTTTCGCCTGGCTGGCGCCGCTCGGAGCCGCGGTGCTGACGGGTGCCAGCGCGTTCGCGCTGCGCGTCTCGCTGGGGCCGGATCCGGGGTATCGGACTGCTTCGAGCACCCCTGTCGAGTCCGATGCGAGGCCCCCTGCGGGCGCTCCCGGAGCCAATGTCGGTGGCCGCTCCTAGACTTGACGGGTGCCGATCGTACCCGTAACCAGTCCCGGAAGACTCAGCGTCCGAGGCGCTCGTGTCCACAATCTCCGTAACGTCGACCTCGAGATCCCGCGCGACTCCCTTGTGGTCTTCACCGGCCTCTCCGGGTCCGGGAAGTCGAGCCTCGCCTTCGACACGATCTTCGCCGAGGGGCAGCGCCGCTACGTCGAGTCCCTCAGCGCCTACGCCCGTCAGTTCCTCGGTCAGGTCGACCGGCCCGACGTCGACTTCATCGAGGGGCTGAGCCCCGCGGTGTCGATCGATCAGAAATCGACCAACCGCAACCCGCGTTCGACGGTCGGCACGATCACCGAGATCTACGACTACATGCGTCTGCTCTGGGCGCGCATCGGCGTGCCGCACTGCCCGCAGTGCGGTGAGCGGATCCAGCGCCAGACCGTGCAGCAGATCGCCGATCAGCTCATGGACCTGCCCGAGCGCACCCGGTACCAGATCGTCGCGCCCGTCGTGAGCCAGAAGAAGGGCGAGTTCGTCGACCTGTTCCGCGAGCTCGGCGCCAAGGGCTACGCGCGCGCGATCGTCGACGGCGAGCTCGTGCAGCTCGCCGAGCCTCCCGTGCTGAAGAAGAGCTACAAGCACGACATCGGCGTGGTCGTGGACCGCCTCGTCGCCGCCCCGGACATCCTGGGCCGGGTCACCGACTCGGTGGAGACAGCGCTGGGACTTGCCGGCGGCGTCATCCAGGTGAACTTCGTGGACGGGGAGGGAGACGACGCCTGGCAGTCGTTCTCCGAGAAGCTCGCCTGTCCCAACGGGCACGCGATCACGCTCACCGAGATCGAGCCGCGCACGTTCTCCTTCAACGCGCCGTTCGGCGCATGCCCCGCCTGCTCCGGTCTCGGCACCCGGATGTCGGTCGACTCCGATCTCATGCTCGGCGACGAATCGCAGTCGATCCGCGAAGGCGCGATCATCCCCTGGACGACCCAGGGCAAGGGCCTGTTCCAGTACTACGAGCGTCTGCTGGAGGGGCTCGCCGCGGATCTCGACTTCTCGCTCGACACGCCCTGGCAGGATCTGCACTCGGACGTGAAGGAGGCGGTGCTGCACGGCGAGAACTACAAGGTCACCGTGAAGTGGAAGAACCGGTACGGGCGCGAGATGCGGTACTCGTCCGGCTTCGAGGGCGTGGTGCCGTACATCGAGCGCCAGTACCAGCAGGCGGAGAGCGACACCCAGCGCAGCCGCTGGGGCGAGTACCTGCGAGAGGTGCCGTGCCCGGTGTGCGACGGCGACCGGCTCAAGCCCGAGGTGCTCGCCGTGAAGGTACACGGCCACTCGATCGCCGAGGTCTCGCACAAGAGCCTGGCCGAGGCGCAGGAGTTCATGCAGCTGCTCGAGCTGACCCCGCGCGAGGCGAAGATCGCCGCGCAGGTGCTGCGCGAGATCCGCCTCAGGCTCGACTTCCTGCTGCAGGTGGGCCTGTCCTACCTGAACCTGAGCCGCTCGGCGGGCTCCCTCTCCGGCGGGGAGGCGCAGCGCATCCGTCTCGCGACGCAGATCGGATCCGGGCTCACCGGCGTGCTCTACGTGCTCGATGAGCCGTCCATCGGCCTGCACCAGCGCGACAACCGGCGACTCATCGAGACGCTGCTCACGCTGCGCGACCTGGGCAACACGCTCATCGTGGTCGAGCACGACGAGGAGACGATCGAGGCGGCGGACTGGGTGGTCGACATCGGCCCCGGTGCCGGCGTGAACGGCGGTCTGGTCGTGCACTCCGGTCCGTACGAATCGCTGCTCCGCGAGAAGGCCTCGATGACCAGCGACTATCTCGCGGGCCGCCGTGAGATCGCCACGCCGAAGAAGCGCCGCCGGATCGACCGCAAGCGCATGCTCAGCGTCGTCGGGGCGAAGGAGAACAACCTCCGCAACGTCACGGCGGACTTCCCGCTCGGGGTGCTGACGGCGGTCACCGGAGTCAGCGGATCGGGGAAGTCTTCCCTCGTGAACGACATCCTCTACCGGGTGCTCGCTTCGCGGCTGAACGGAGCGCGCACGGTGCCCGGCAAGCACGTCAGGGTCACCGGACTCGACAACCTCGACAAGGTCGTGCATGTCGACCAGGCACCGATCGGTCGCACCCCGCGGTCGAACCCTGCCACGTACACGGGCGTGTTCGACCGGATCCGCACACTGTTCAGCGAGACGCCAGAGGCGAAGGTGCGTGGCTACCAGCCCGGCCGGTTCAGCTTCAACGTCAAGGGTGGGCGCTGCGAGGCGTGCTCCGGTGACGGCACGATCAAGATCGAGATGAACTTCCTGCCCGACGTCTACGTCGACTGCGAGGTCTGCCACGGCAAGAGGTACAACCGCGACACCCTGGCCGTGCACTACAAGGGCAAGAACATCGCCGAGGTGCTCGAGATGCCCATCGAGGAGGCCGCAGAGTTCTTCGAGCCGATCCAGGCGATCCACCGCTACATGAAGACGCTCGTCGACGTGGGCCTCGGGTACGTGCGGCTGGGCCAGTCGGCGACGACGCTCTCCGGGGGTGAGGCGCAGCGCGTCAAGCTCGCCACCGAGCTCCAGCGTCGCAGCAACGGGCGCTCGATCTATGTGCTCGACGAACCCACGACCGGTCTGCACTTCGAGGACGTGCGCAAGCTCCTCGAGGTGCTGAACGGACTCGTGGACAAGGGCAACACGGTCATCGTGATCGAGCACAACCTCGACGTGATCAAGTCCGCGGACTGGGTCATCGACCTCGGCCCCGAGGGCGGATCCGGCGGCGGGCAGATCATCGCGACCGGCACGCCGGAACAGGTCGCGCGCAATGCCGACAGCCACACGGGCGCCTTCCTCGCGGAGGTCCTGGACGGTGCCATCGCCGCAGGACGCCCCGGAGCGCGGCGGGTGCTCGAGCGCAAGGCGGGTTGATGGCAGAACAACTCCCGTACAAGCCGCGACCGGGGGAGATCCCGACCGATCCCGGCGTGTACCGCTTCCGCGACGCGCAGGGTCGGGTGCTCTACGTCGGCAAGGCGAAGAACCTCCGTCAGCGGCTGTCGAACTACTTCGCGCCGCTGCACACCCTGCACGAGCGCACCCGGCGGATGGTCACCACGGCCGCGTCCGTGGAGTGGACCGTGGTGCCCACGGACGTCGATTCGCTGCAGCTCGAGTACATGTGGATCAAGGAGTTCGATCCGCCGTTCAACGTGCGCTACAAGGACGACAAGTCCTACCCGTTCATGGCGATCACGCTCGCCGACGAGGCGCCGAGGGTGATCGTCACCCGCAACCGGAGGATTCCCGGGGCCAAGTACTTCGGGCCCTATCCCAAGGTGTGGGCGGTGCACGACACCATCGACCTGATGATCAAGGTGTTCCCTATCCGCACCTGCAGCGACGCCAGCTATCGCAAGGCGATGCAGACCGGGCGTCCGTGCTTCCCCGGTCAGATCGGGAAATGCGGTGGACCTTGTTCCATGAAGGTGTCGATCGCCGAGCATCGCGCCATGGTCGATGACTTCATCGCGTTCATGGAGGGCGGGGACGAGCGGTTCACCCGCGACCTGACCCGGCGCATGCACGAGGCGTCTGCGGCGATGGACTACGAGAGCGCGGCGAAGTACCGCGACCAGCTCGCGTCGATCGACGCGGTGCTGGGCCGAAGCGCCCTGGTGCTCCCTCAGGACGAGGACGCGGACCTGTTCGGCATCGCGGAGGACGAGCTGTCCGCCGCGATCCAGCACTTCGTGATCCGCGGCGGCCGGGTGCGCGGTGTGCGCGCGTCGACGCTCGACAAGGAGATCGACATCTCGGGCGCCGAGCTCGTGGACCAGATCCTGCAGCGCACGTACGGCGAGGCGAGCGGCGAGCAGGTGCCTCGGCGCGTGCTCGTGCCGACGCTGCCGGACGACGCCGCGGAGCTCGAGGAGTGGCTGCGCGCGCGACGAGGCAAGAAGGTCGAGATCACGGTCGCACAGCGCGGTCAGCGCGCGGAGCTCATGCGCAACGCCACGCTGAACGCGCAGCAGGCGCTGATCCGCCATAAGACGCGCCGCTCCAGCGACTACACGACGCGCACGCAGGCGCTCACCGATCTTCAGGAAGCGCTCGGCCTCGACGAGGCGCCGCTGCGGATCGAGTGCTTCGACATTTCGCATCTGGGCGGCACCAACGTGGTGGCCTCGATGGTCGTGTTCGAGGACGGTCTGCCGCGCAAGGATCAGTACCGCTCGTTCAACATCGCCGAGACCACCGACGACACCGACTCGATGTACCAGGTGCTGCGTCGGCGTCTCGCCCACATCGACGCCCCGGAGGCGGCGGACGAGCCGGCGAGGCCCGACGAGGGCGACGCCCTCGGAGAGCCGGAGGAGCCGGTCGTCACGGAGCGCCGCAAGCCGCGCTTCGCGTACCCGCCCCAGCTGCTCATCGTCGACGGCGGCAAGCCCCAGGTCGAGGCAGCGGCGCGCGCACTCCGCGACGCCGGGCGCAGCGACATCGGCCTGTGCGGCATCGCCAAGCGGCTGGAAGAGCTGTGGCTGCCGGGGGAGGAGTACCCCGTCATCCTGCCCCGGACGAGCGAGTCCCTCTATCTCGTCCAGCGATTGCGCGATGAGGCGCACCGGTTCGCGATCACTCATCAGCGCAAGCGCCGCCGGCGCGACATCTCCTCGATCCTCGGCGAGGTGCCAGGCCTCGGCGCGGCACGGATCAAGACGCTGCTGCGGCATTTCGGATCCGTCGCGGCACTGCGGCGAGCAGATTCCGCGGAGATCCAGGAGGTGCAGGGGATCGGACCTGCCCTCGCAGAGGCGATCCGCGTCCACCTTGCAGGATCCTCGGCCGGCGCACCCGGTACCGCGGAGGGGCTCGAATCCGTGCTCGTCGGCGCCGGAACCGATTCCGATGCCTCCGAGACCCCGCCTACTGGCTAGGCTGGACGCGAGCGAGAAGGAGAGCAGATGAGCGCCGACCAGGGTGAGTTCCTGATCGTCACCGGAATGTCGGGCGCCGGGCGCTCGACCGTCGCGAACGCTCTCGAGGACCTGGGCTGGTACGTGGTCGACAATCTGCCACCGCAGATGCTCCGCCCGCTGCTCGATCTCGCCAATCTCGGCGGTGCGGCGCTGCCCAAGGTCGCCGCCGTCGTGGACGTGCGCGGGCGTGATCTCTTCGACGGCTTCCCGGGCGTGGCGCGTGCGCTGCGCGAGCACGGATCCGTGCAGGTGGTCTTCCTCGACGCGGTCGATGACGTGCTGGTACGACGCTTCGAGTCGGTCCGTCGACCGCACCCGCTGCAGGGCGACGGCACCCTGCTCGACGGCATCCGCACCGAGCGAACCAGGGTTGCCCCGCTGCGCGAAGCCGCCGACATCATCATCGACACGTCGAGCTTGAACGTGCACCAGCTGGCCACGAAGGTCAACGAGGTGTTCGCGGAGGAGGGCGCCGCGCGTCACAAGCTCACGGTCATGAGCTTCGGCTTCAAGTACGGCCTGCCCTCGGATGCGGACCTCGTGGCCGACATGCGCTTCCTGCCCAACCCGTTCTGGATCGACGAGCTGCGCGGTTCGACAGGTCTCGATTCCGACGTCCGCGACTACGTCCTCACCCGCGACGGCGCCCAGGAGTTCCTCGACGCGTACACGGCCGCACTTCGTCCGGTGCTGGAGGGCTACCAGCGCGAGAACAAGAGCCACTCGATGGTCGCCATCGGCTGCACGGGCGGCAAACACCGCTCCGTCGCGATGGTCGAAGAGCTTGCCGCGCGTCTGGGGCAGATCCCGGGCATCGCGGTCACCGTCCGTCACCGCGATCTCGGTCGAGAGTGAGGCGGGCCCGGCCGGTGGTGAGCGCCGCGGCCGGGTAAGCTGATCCCTTGTGCCGAGATCCGGCGCCGCCCGTGAGAAGGAGACCCGTGGCACTCACCACCGACGTCAAGGCCGAGCTCGTCAGCATCCGGAACGCACCCCCCTCGGTGCGCGTCGCGGAGGTGACGGCGGTGCTGAGGTTCGCCGGGGGGCTGCACCAGATCGCCAACCGCATCGCGGTCGAGGCCGAGGTGGACGCGGAGCTGCTCGCGCGGCGCGTCGCGCGCGACCTCGCCGAGCTGTTCGGGGTCCGTCCCGAGATCGCCCCGATCCAGGGCGCGTCCAGCCACGACGGTGCCAAGTTCGCCGTGCGCGTGATCGCAGCCGGCGAGACCCTCGCCCGCCAGACCGGTCTGCTCGACCAGCGCCGCCGCCCCGTACGCGGCCTGCCGAACCGTCTCACCACCGGATCCAGGGAAGAGCTCGCCGGCCTGTGGCGCGGCGCCTTCCTCGCCACCGGCTCCCTCAGCGAGCCCGGCCGCTCCGCCGTGCTCGAGGTGGCCTGCCCGTCGTCCGAGGCGGCCATGGCCCTGGTCGGCGCCGCGCACCGGATCGGCGTCGCCGCGAAGGCGCGCGAGGTCCGCGGTATGCCGCGCGTCGTGATCCGCGAGCCCGAGGGCATCCGCGCCGTGCTCGCCCTGATGGGCGCCTCCAAGACCGCCGCCGCGTGGGAGGAGATGCGCCAGCGCCGCGAGGTTCGTGCGGGTGTCAACCGTCTCGTGAACTTCGACGACGCCAACCTGCGTCGCTCCGCGCAGGCCGCGGTCGCCGCCTGCGCCCGCGTCGAGCGCGCACTGGAGATCCTCGGCGAGGACGTGCCGGAGCACCTGCGCACGGCGGGCGCTCTGCGTCTCGGGCACCGTGACGCCAGCCTCGACGAACTCGGCCACCACGCCGACCCGCCCCTCACGAAGGACGCCGTCGCGGGCCGCATCCGCCGCCTTCTCGCGATGGCCGACAAGCGCGCACAGACCGAGGGGATCCCCGGCACCGAAGCCGCGGTGCCCGCCGGTCTCGACGTCTGAGACGCCGTATCGAGGGTCTGCGTTCCGGTCTGTGGAAACACGCCCGGACGCAGGCCCTCGATGGCGTCACATCCGGAAGGTTCCGGACAATCCGCGCGTTGCCGTCATTAGGATGAAAGACGTCCGCCCCGTGCGCACCACCGCGCTTCGGGGGACCGGCAAGCGCCGCGAGCGCGGCGCGGATTGGATGAAATCGACATGGCGATCTACACGCTGCCCGACCTTCCGTACGATTTCGCGGCCCTCGAGCCGCACATCAGCGGCAAGATCATGGAGCTGCACCATGACAAGCACCACGCCGCCTACGTCGCCGGAGCGAACGCGGCGCTCGAGCAGCTGGCGGAGGCCCGCGAGAGCGGAAGCTTCGCCAATGTGAACCGGCTCGAGAAGGACCTCGCGTTCCACCTCGGCGGCCACGTCAACCACTCGATCTTCTGGACCAACCTGTCGCCGAACGGCGGCGGTCAGCCCGAGGGCGAGCTGAAGGCGGCCATCGACGAGTTCTTCGGCTCGTTCGAGAAGTTCCAGGCTCACTTCACCGCCGCGGCCATGGGCATCCAGGGATCCGGCTGGGCAGTGCTGAGCTGGGACCCGATCGGCGCTCGCCTGATCATCCAGCAGCTGTTCGACCAGCAGGGCAACACCGCGCAGGGCACGGTGCCGCTGTTCCAGCTGGACATGTGGGAGCACGCCTTCTACCTGGATTACCTGAACGTCAAGGCTGATTACGTCAAGGCCGCGTGGAACATCGCCAACTGGGAGAACGTCGCCCAGCGCTTCGCTGCCGCGCGCGAGAAGACCAAGGGACTGCTGGTACTGTCGTAAAAGATGGGCGTCCTGATGGGCGAAAATCCCATCAGGACGCCGTTGTCCGTGCAATCCGCAAGAATCACGCCCTTCCTTGAGTAAGAACCAGGAGACTTTCGTGTCTGTCAAGATCGGTATCAACGGCTTCGGCCGAATCGGACGCAACTACTTCCGCGCAGCCCTCGAGCAGGGCGCCGACCTCGAGATCGTCGCGGTCAACGACCTCACCGACAACAAGACCCTCGCGCACCTGCTGAAGTACGACTCCGTCGGCGGCGTGCTCAAGGCGGACGTGAGCTACGACGACGAGAGCATCACCGTCGACGGCCACCACATCAAGGCGTTCGCCGAGCGCGACCCCGCGAACCTGCCGTGGGGCGAGCTGGGCGTGGACATCGTCATCGAGTCGACCGGGTTCTTCACCAAGGCCGAGCTCGCGAAGAAGCACATCGAGGCCGGTGCCAAGAAGGTGCTGATCTCCGCTCCCGCGACCGGCGACGACGCGACCATCGTCATGGGCGTCAACGAGGAGACCTACAACCCGGAGACCGATCACATCATCTCCAACGCCTCCTGCACGACCAACTGCCTCGCGCCGCTGGCCAAGGTGTTCAACGACGAGTTCGGCATCGTCCGCGGCTTCATGATGACCGCGCACGCGTACACCGCCGACCAGAACCTGCAGGACGGCCCGCACGGCGACCTGCGCCGCGCCCGCGCCGCCGCGATCAACATCGTCCCGGCCTCGACCGGTGCAGCCAAGGCCATCGGCCTCGTGCTGCCGGAGATCAACGGCAAGCTCAGCGGATCCTCCTACCGGGTGCCCGTGCCCACCGGCTCGATCGTCGACCTGACGMTCATCACCGAGCGCGAGGACCTGACGGTCGACGAGGTCAACGCCGCATACGCGAAGGCCGCCGCCGAGGGACGCCTCAACGGCTACCTGCAGTACAACGAGGACCAGATCGTCTCGAGCGACATTCAGGGCAACCCCTTCTCGTCGATCTTCGACTCGACCCTCACCAACGTCTCCGGCAACCTGGTCAAGGTTTCCAGCTGGTACGACAACGAGTGGGGATACTCGAACCGTCTCGTCGACCTCACCGAGTACGTGGCCGAGCGCCTCTAAGCTCATATCCATGACTCTGCGCACCCTCGAATCCCTGAAGGAATCGGTCGGTTCGCTCGACGGAACACGGGTCATCGTCCGTTGTGATCTCAACGTCCCCTTGCGGGACGGGGTCATCACGGACGATGGCCGTGTTCGAGCGTCGGTGCCGACCCTCAAAGCCCTCATCGACCAGGGGGCCCGCGTGATCGTGTGCTCCCACCTCGGTCGTCCCGAGGGCGCCCCCGACCCGCAGTACAGCCTGGCGCCGGTCGCGGCTCGCCTGGGTGAGCTGCTCGGACAGCCGGTCGCATTCGCCGCCGACACGGTCGGCGCCTCGGCGCAGGACGCCGTCGCGGCTCTGCAACCCGGTGGCGTCGTCGTGCTGGAGAACCTCCGCTTCAACCCGGGAGAGACCTCGAAGGACGACGCAGAGCGCCGCGCCTTCGCGGAGCAGCTCGCCGCCCTCGGCGACGCGCTCGTCTCGGACGGCTTCGGCGTCGTGCACCGCAAGCAGGCCAGCGTCTACGACCTCGCGCAGATTCTGCCGTCCGCGGCCGGTCTGCTCATCGAGGCCGAGCTGATCGTGCTCGACCGCCTGACCGAGAACCCCGAGCGCCCCTACACGGTGGTGCTCGGCGGATCGAAGGTCTCCGACAAGCTCGGCGTGATCTCGCACCTGCTGCCGCGGGTCGATCGTCTGCTCGTCGGTGGCGGCATGCTGTTCACGTTCCTCGCGGCGCAGGGACACGCGGTCGCCGCCAGCCTGCTGGAGAAGGACCAGCTCGACACCGTGCGCGGTTACATCGCGGATGCGGCCGAGCGCGGCGTGGAGCTCGTGCTCCCCACCGACGTGGTCGTGGCGGCATCGTTCTCCGCGGATGCGGCTCACGAGGTCGCCGCTGCCGACGCGATCGAGGCGACGTCTTTCGGCGCCTCGGGCATCGGGCTCGACATCGGGCCCGACAGTGCCGCGCGCTTCGCGGATGCGATCCGCGGATCCAAGACCGTGTTCTGGAACGGGCCCATGGGCGTGTTCGAGTTCCCCGCGTTCGCCGCCGGCACCAAGGCCGTCGCGCAGGCGCTGACGGAGACCGACGGACTGAGCGTCGTCGGTGGCGGCGACTCCGCCGCGGCCGTGCGTCAGCTCGGTTTCGCGGATGACCAGTTCGGTCACATCTCGACGGGCGGGGGCGCGAGCCTCGAGTTCCTCGAGGGCAAGAAGCTTCCCGGACTGGAGGTCCTCGGATGGGCGTGAACAACAGAACCCCGCTGATCGCGGGTAACTGGAAGATGAACCTCGACCACCTGCAGGCGGTCGCGTTCGTGCAGAAGCTGCACTGGACGCTCAAGGATGCGAAGCACGAAGACGGAACGGTCGAGGTGGCGGTGTTCCCGCCGTTCACTGATCTGCGCAGCGTGCAGACACTGATCGACGCGGACAAGATCCCGTTCGCCTTCGGCGCACAGGACCTGTCGGAGCACGACTCGGGCGCATACACCGGTGAGATCTCCGGTGCCTTCCTGGCCAAGCTCGACGCGAGCTACGTCATCATCGGCCACTCCGAGCGGCGCGAGTACCACGCCGAGAGCGACGAGGTCGTGGCGGCCAAGACCAAGGCCGCGATCAAGCACGGCCTCGTGCCCGTGATCTGCGTCGGCGAGACGGCAGCGGACTTGGAGGAGTTCGGCGCGAGCGCCGTTCCCGCCGGTCAGCTCGAGGCGGCGCTGCAGGGTCTTGACGCGAAGGCGGACATCGTCGTCGCGTACGAGCCGGTCTGGGCCATCGGCTCGGGTCAGGCCGCGACCCCTCAGCAGGCGCAGGACGTCTGCGCGGTCCTGCGCGGCGTGATCGCGAAGGTCCTCGGCGACGAGGCGGCCGCGCGCACCCGGATCCTCTACGGCGGATCGGTGAAGTCGGCGAACATCGCCGGGTTCATGCGCGAGCCCGACGTGGACGGTGCGCTGGTCGGCGGGGCGAGCCTGGTCGTCGACGAGTTCGCCGCGATCGTGCGCTATCAGAAGCACGTCGGAGTGTGACACGCGTCCCCGCCCGAAGGGGCGGGGACGTCTCGACGTATAATTGACCGTTACCCGGGATCCGCACGCCCGTGCGGGCCCGAGCGAAAGGCCGATCCGTGGATATTCTCCAGTTCATCCTGCAGGTGCTGCTGGGCATCACCAGCGTCCTGCTGACCCTTCTGATCCTGCTCCACAAGGGGCGCGGCGGAGGCCTCTCCGACATGTTCGGCGGCGGCATGTCCTCCGCCGTCGGGTCCAGCGGTCTCGCCGAGCGGAACCTCAACCGGTTCACCGTCGTGCTCGCGCTGGTCTGGTTCGTCGCGGTCGTGGGACTCGGCCTGATCACGAAATTCGAGGCGATCTGATGGCGACCGGCGGCAACGCGATCCGAGGGACGAGGGTCGGATCCGGCCCGATGGGCGAGCAGGACCACGGCTACCACGCCGACCGCATCGCGATCTCGTACTGGGATGGACTCGGCAACGAGACCGTGCGGTACTTCGCAGCGGGCCTGCCCGAGGAAGAGATCCCGGACATCATCGACCACCCGCACTCCGGCCTGCCGGCCGGGCGCGACAAGGAGAACCCGCCGGAGATCTCCAAGGCCGAGCCCTACAAGACGCACCTCGCGTACGTGAAGGAGCGCCGCACCGACGAGGAGGCTGAGCAGCTGCTCGGCGACGCCCTCGCACAGCTGCGCGAGCGTCGCGGCCAGGCCTGACGCCTTCCGCACGCCCGCACACGAGAGCCCCCACTTCGGCGGGGGCTCTCGTCGTATCCGGGGTGGTGTCGGACATGCTCTCACGCGGATCCGGCCGGGGGAGAGACCCGTGTGATGCGTGCGTCGGCCTCAGAGGTAGGGGACGAAGGCCGCGGGTCGGGTCACGTTGGCGGGGAGTCCGGCGAAGAGCGGCGTGACCTGCGCCGGTGCGTGCGCGATGAGCGCGGCGCCGCCGCCGTACGCCGCGGACCGGAGCGCCTGCGATGACGCAGGGGAGCGGGGGAAATGTGGAGGGGCTGACGAGAATCGAACTCGCATCATCTGTTTGGAAGACAGAGGCTTTACCACTAAGCTACAGCCCCGGACCCTCCGGCGAGCGAAGGGACCGGCCCGCGAATGAACGCCGCGGACTTCCACGAGCATACCTGACTGGCGAGGGTGCTCTGTTCCGTTAGACTCGTGAAGGCCGTTCCCGCGCGCGCGGGTTCCTACCCGGGGCGTAGCTCAGCTTGGTAGAGCGCCCGCTTTGGGAGCGGGAGGTCGCAGGTTCAAATCCTGTCGCCCCGACAGCAGTGACGAGAGTGATCCGAAGGATCGCTCGCGTCACTGCTCGTGGCCGGCAGGCGAGGCTCCGGCGGAGAAGCGTCCGGAGATGCGCCCCAGTGCGAAGGTCGACCCGCAGGGTCGGACGAGCCCCAGACCTCACAACCGCGTCGCGATACACGCGGGACATTCACAAGGAGAGCACACCAGCATGGCGAACAGCACCGTCGAGAAGCTTGCCCCGACCCGGGTCAAGCTGCACATCACGGTCACCCCCGAGGACCTCAAGCCCAGCATCGCGCACGCGTACGAGCACATCGCGCAGGACGTGCAGATCCCCGGCTTCCGCAAGGGCAAGGTGCCCGCGCCGATCATCGACCAGCGCGTCGGCCGCGGCGCCGTCATCGAGCACGCGGTCAACGAGGGCCTGGACACCTTCTTCCGCGAGGCATCGCTCGAGCACAACCTCCGCATCGTCGGCCGTCCCTCGGCCGAGGTCATCGAGTGGCCGAACGAGAAGGACTTCTCCGGCGACCTCAAGGTCGAGGTCGAGGTCGACGTCCGTCCCGAGATCGAGGTCCCGTCGCTCGACGGCATCACCGTGACCGTCGACGCCATCGAGTCCGATGACGCCGCCCTGGACGCAGAGCTCGACCGCCTGCGCGCCCGCTTCGGCACCCTGGTCCCCGTCGACCGCCCCGCGAAGGCCGGCGACTTCGTCGAGCTCGACCTCGTCGCCGCGATCGACGGCGCCGAGATCGACCGCGCGGAGGGCGTCTCCTACGAGGTCGGCTCCGGCGAACTGCTCGAGGGCATCGATGACGCGATCGACTCGCTCACCGCCGGCGAGGACACCACCTTCCGCTCGAAGCTGGTCGGTGGCGACCACGCGGGCGAGGACGCCGAGGTCTCCGTGACGGTCAAGGCCGTCAAGGAGCGCGAGCTGCCCGAGGCGGACGACGACTTCGCGCAGATCGCGAGCGAGTTCGACACGATCGCCGAGCTGCGCGACAGCCTGCGCGAGTCGGTCGACCAGCAGGGCGTGTTCGCGCAGGCCTCCTCGGCGCGCGACAAGCTCATCGAGACGCTGCTCGAGAAGATCGAGATCCCGGTTCCGCCGCAGCTCATCGAGGACGAGGTGCACAGCCACCTCGAGGGCGAAGGCCGCCTGGAGGATGACGAGCACCGCGCAGAGGTCACCGAGGCGAGCACCAAGCAGTTCCGCACCCAGGTGCTGCTCGACTCGATCGCCGAGGACGCGAACGTCCAGGTCTCGCAGGACGAGCTCAGCCAGTACCTGATCCAGTCCGCTGCGCAGTACGGCATGGCTCCGCAGGAGTTCGTCGAGGCACTGCAGTCCTCGAACCAGCTGCCCGTCCTGGTCGGCGAGGTCGCCCGCAACAAGGCGCTCGCCGTCGCGCTGGGTAAGGTGACCGTGGTCGACTCCAACGGCAAGGCCGTGGATCTCACCGGTTTCGTCGCCACCGATGACGAGGCCGAGGCTCCGGCCGAGGAGAAGCCCGCCGCCAAGAAGGCTCCGGCCAAGAAGGCTCCCGCGAAGAAGGCTCCGGCCAAGAAGGCTGCGGCGCCCGCGGAGGCCGACGAGGCTCCCGCCGAGGAGAAGCCGGCCGAGGACAAGCCCGCCGCCAAGAAGCCGGCCGCGCGCAAGGCTCCGGCCAAGAAGGCCGCCGACAAGGCCGCTGACGCCGAGTAATCATCGGATCCACGATCCAGAAGAGGGCGGGTGCACCATGCACCCGCCCTCTTCGCATCCATCGAGCACGAGACGGAGGACAGACATGAACGACTGGCAGGAGCGGATCGACGCCGTCTGGGAGGCCGCCGCGGGCGGTCTCGTCGACGATGAGGTGATCGCGCGGATCGATGCGATCGCGGCGGAGCGCGGTCCGGAGGACGCCGAGGCCGCGTTCGAACGCGCCGGAGCCCGTGACTCCGCGGGACGACCCGACGAGGCGGTGCCGCTCTACCGGTGTGCGCTCGGACTCGGGCTCGACGACCACCGTCGTGCTCAGGCGACGATCCAGCTCGCCAGCTCGCTGCGCAACCTCGGCGACGTGCAGGGCGCGCTCGAGCTCATCGAGGCCGAGCACGCTGCGCACCCCGACTCCGCCTACCGTGATGCGATCGCGGCCATGCATGCGCTCGCTCTGGCGAGCGCGGGTCACCCAGAGCGCGGGCTCGGCGTCGCGATCCTGGCCCTCGTGCCGCACATGCCCCGCTATCACCGGTCCATGACCGCGTACGCCCACGAGATCGCGGGCGACGACGCCTGATATGCCGACGGCGAACACGGCCGGGCGCGTGCGTTATCGCCGGTAGATTCGAAACACCGAACATGGAAACAGGAGCGGAAATGGCTGAACCCCTGGTCGCGACGAGCGTCTTCGACAGACTGCTCAAGGACCGCATCATCTGGCTTGGATCCGAGGTGCGGGACGAGAACGCCAACGAGATCTGCGCCAAGATCCTCCTTCTCGCCGCAGAGGACCCCGAGAAGGACATCTACCTCTACATCAACTCACCCGGCGGGTCCATCACCGCGGGCATGGCGATCTACGACACGATGCAGTTCGTGCCGAACGACATCGTCACGGTCGGCATCGGCATGGCCGCCTCGATGGGACAGCTGCTGCTGACCAGCGGCACCAAGGGCAAGCGCTACATCACGCCGAACGCGCGCGTGCTGCTGCACCAGCCGCACGGCGGCTTCGGCGGCACGTCCAGCGACATCCAGACGCAGGCGCAGCTCATCCTGTCGATGAAGCAGCGCCTCGCCGAGATCACCGCTGCGCAGACCAACAAGACGGTGGAGCAGATCAACGAGGACGGCGACCGGGACCGCTGGTTCACCGCCTCCGAGGCTCTCGACTACGGCTTCGTCGACCACATGCGCGAGCACGCCAGTGACGTGCACGGCGGCGGCGGCACGGGCGCGGACAAGTAAGGCTGGAGAGGACACCCATGTACACACCCACGTTCCGGTCCGCCGGCGACCTGCCCTCGAGCCGCTACGTCCTTCCTCAGTTCGAGGAGCGCACCGCCTACGGCTTCAAGCGCCAGGACCCGTACAACAAGCTGTTCGAAGACCGCGTGATCTTCCTCGGCGTACAGGTCGATGACGCGTCCGCCGACGATGTGATGGCGCAGCTTCTGGTCCTGGAGAGCCAGGACTCCGAGCGCGACATCACGATGTACATCAACTCGCCCGGCGGATCCTTCACGGCGATGACCGCGATCTACGACACGATGCAGTACGTCGCGCCGCAGATCCAGACGGTCGTGCTCGGCCAGGCGGCCTCTGCCGCCTCGGTCCTGCTCGCCGCGGGTGCGCCCGGCAAGCGTCTCGCCCTGCCGAACGCGCGCGTCCTGATGCACCAGCCCGCGATGGGCGAGGCCGGTCAGGGGCAGGCGTCCGACATCGAGATCCAGGCGGCGGAGATCCTGCGCATGCGCACGTGGCTCGAGGAGACCATGGCGCACCACACCGGGCAGCCGGTGGCGAAGGTCAACCGCGACATCGATCGCGACAACATCCTCTCCGCGGCGCAGGCCAAGGATTACGGCATCGTCGACCAGGTGCTGACGAGCCGGAAGCGTCAGTCGCTGAGCTGACCTGCTGACACACGCGAGAGGGCGGTCCGGATCCGATTCCGGGCCGCCCTCTCGCGTCCCCGCTCGGGTTGCGCGGCTGAGCGAGAGCGTTTGCTCATATGAGCAGATCCGTGCGCGTGCGTGTGGCGAAGGGTACTCTCGGAGCATGCCCCGATCCGCCATCGACGATGACGAGCTGCTCGCCGTCCGTGTGGCGGAGCTGTACTACGACGAAGACAAGACGCAGGACGAGATCGGCGGCCTGCTGGGCATCTCGCGCTGGAAGGTCGGGCGGCTTCTGCAGCAGGCCCGCATCGACGGGATCGTGCGGATCGAGATCGTGCACCCGCGTGCCCGCAAGCTCGGCATCGAGCGGGAGCTGCGCGAGCGCTTCGGGCTCGCCGACGCGGTCGTGGTGCCGAACGGCCCGAGCGACACCGAGACCCTCGGGAGGGTCGCGCAGGGCGCCGCGGATCACCTCGCGGCACTACGCCCTGTGCCGAAGACCCTTGCGGTGAGCTGGGGGCGCACGCTCACTGCGATCGCCGACCGCATGGCCGAGGGGTGGGCGCGCGGCGTCACGGTGGTGCAGATGAACGGCGGCGTGAGCGTGAACCGCCGTCCCGGAGGCGCCGCCTCGCTGGCCGCCACGATCGCGCAGCGCGCAGCGGGGCACGTCGCGCTTCTGCCCAGCCCCGCGATCCTGGAGCGGCTCGAGACCAAGCAGGCGATCGAGCGCGACCGCACCGTCGCGGGAGTGCTCGATCAGGCCGCGCAGGCCGACGCCTACCTCTTCACGGCGGGGGTCTGCGATGCCGGATCCGCGCACGTCGAGAACGGCTATCTGAGCGTCCGGGACATCGACGAGCTGGCCCGCCGCGGCGCGGTCGGCGATGTGCTGGGCCGCTACATCGACGCGGACGGCAATGTCGTGGATCCCGAGCTCGATGCCCGCACGGTCGGGCTCAGCCTCGAGCGGCTGCGCGAGGCGCGCACCGCCGTCTTCGTCACGGCCGGAGAGGCGAAGCACGACATCGCCCGCACGGTCGTGACCGCGAACCTGTGCACGATGGTGGTCACCGACGAGGCGACCGCCCGGACCCTCTTGGAGGACCAGTGACGACGACCGAACTCGCACGGCGCACCGCGCTGGAGGTGCTCGGCGGCGAACCCGACGACCTCACCCTGCGTCGATTCCTGCACGGCCTTCCCGGCGTGGACGCTGTGGGCCTGGAGCAACGCTCCGCGGCACTCGGAACGCGCTCGATCAAGACGACGTCGAAGGCCTGGGCGCTCGACACGATCGTGCGCCTCATCGACCTCACGACGCTTGAAGGCGCCGACACCCCGGGCAAGGTGCGCTCGCTGGTCTCGAAGGCCAAGCTGCCCGACGCCGCTGATGCGTCCTGCCCCTCGGTCGCCGCGGTGTGCGTGTACGGCGATATGGTGCCGTACGCCGTCGAGGCCCTCGGCGCCCGGCACGGAGATCCCGATGACGGCGGCATCTCCGTCGCCGCGGTCGCGACCGCGTTCCCGAGCGGGCGTGCGTCGCTGGCCGTGAAGCTCGCCGACACCCGCGACGCGGTGGAGGCCGGCGCCGATGAGATCGACATGGTCATCGACCGCGGCGCGTTCCTCTCCGGGCGCTATGGACAGGTGTTCGAGCAGATCGTCGCGGTCAAGGACGCCTGCCGTCGGGGGGACGGCACGTCCGCCTCGCTCAAGATCATCCTCGAGACCGGCGAGCTGAACACCTACGACAACATCAAGCGCGCATCCTGGCTGGGCATGCTGGCCGGGGGCGACTTCATCAAGACGTCCACCGGCAAGGTCGCGCCGGCCGCCACGCTGCCGGTCACGCTGCTCATGCTCGAGGCCGTGCGCGACTGGCACCGCCTCACCGGCGAGAAGATCGGCGTGAAGCCGGCCGGCGGGATCCGCTCCTCGAAGGACGCGATCAAGTACCTGGTGCACGTCGCGGAGACGGTCGGGGAGGAGTGGCTGCAGCCGCACCTGTTCCGCTTCGGCGCCTCCAGCCTGCTCAACGACGTGCTGCTGCAGCGGCAGAAGCTGACCACCGGCTACTACTCCGGCCCCGACTACGTCACGATCGACTGATGCTTCGTCTCGCTGCTTCGCTGCTCGCTCAGCAACCGGAAAAGAGTTGAATATGGGATTCCTGGACTACGCACCCGCGCCCGAGTCGCGGAGCATCCTCCACCTGAAGAACGAGTACGGCCTGTTCATCGACGGCGAGTTCGTCGAGGGCCGCGGCGCGTCGTTCGCCACGATCTCGCCCGCGGACGAATCGCGCATCGCCACGATCGCGCACGCCTCGGATGAAGACGTCGATCTCGCCGTCGCCGCCGCGCGCCGCGCCTACACCACCGTGTGGTCCAAGATGAGCGGCCGCGACCGCGGCAAGTACCTGTTCCGGATCGCGCGCCTCGTGCAGGAGYGCGCCCGCGAGCTCGCCGTGGCGGAGAGCCTCGACAACGGAAAGCCGATCAAGGAGTCCCGCGATGTGGACGTGCCGCTCGTCGCCTCGTGGTTCTTCTACTACGCCGGCTGGGCGGACAAGCTCGACTACGCCGGTGCCGGACCGAACCCGTCGGCGCATGGCGTGGCGGGGCAGGTCATCCCGTGGAACTTCCCGCTGCTCATGCTCGCGTGGAAGGTCGCGCCGGCCCTCGCCGCCGGCAACACGGTCGTGCTGAAGCCCGCCGAGACCACCTCGCTCACGGCGCTGATCTTCGCCGAGATCCTGCAGCAGGCCGACCTTCCGGCCGGCGTGGTGAACATCATCACGGGCGCCGGGGCGACCGGCGCCGCGCTGGTGCGCCACCCCGACGTCGACAAGGTCGCCTTCACAGGGTCCACCGCGGTGGGCCGCGAGATCGCCCGCACCGTGGCCGGCACCGGCAAGGCTCTCACTCTGGAGCTCGGTGGCAAGGCCGCGAACATCGTGTTCGACGATGCTCCGATCGACCAGGCCGTCGAGGGCATCGTCAACGGGATCTTCTTCAACCAGGGCCACGTCTGCTGCGCCGGCAGCCGCCTGCTCGTGCAGGAATCGATCCACGACGAGGTCATCGACCGGCTGAAGTCCCGGCTGTCGACGCTGCGCCTCGGCGACCCGCTCGACAAGAACACCGACATCGGCGCGATCAACTCGGCCGAGCAGCTGGCGCGGATCCGCGAACTCAGCCAGGTCGGCGAGGACGAGGGCGCACAGCGCTGGACCGCCGACTGCGTGATCCCGGAGAAGGGGTTCTGGTTCGCCCCGACGATCTTCACCGGCGTCGAGGCGTCGCACCGCATCGCCCGCGAGGAGGTGTTCGGTCCCGTGCTGTCGGTGCTGACCTTCCGCACCCCGGCCGAAGCGATCGCGAAGGCCAACAACACGCCCTACGGCCTCTCCGCAGGAGTGTGGAGCGACAAGGGATCCCGGATCCTCGCCGTCGCAGACCGCCTGCGCGCGGGCGTCGTCTGGGCCAACACGTTCAACCGGTTCGACCCGTCCAGCCCGTTCGGGGGCTACAAGGAGTCCGGCTACGGCCGCGAAGGCGGAAAGCAGGGGCTGGCCGCCTATCTGCGTCCGGCTGCCGTCGCACCTCGGGCCCTGAGCCCGCGGAGCGAG
The DNA here is from genome assembly GCF_056397105.1 of Microbacterium sp. 05N427. Lineage (NCBI taxonomy): Bacteria > Bacillati > Actinomycetota > Actinomycetes > Micrococcales > Microbacteriaceae > Microbacterium > Microbacterium sp. 05N427. The sequence goes on along the minus strand of NZ_JBFTMT010000022.1, from coordinate 19,406 downwards.
ACGAAGAGCGAAGGCAAGGCGTCGAAGAAGGGATCCGCGGCATGAGTGCGCGACTGACCGTTCCCAAGACCTACAAGCTCGCGATCGGCGGCGCGTTCCCGCGCAGCGAATCAGGACGCGTCTACGAGGTCACCACCCCGAAGGGCGACTTCCTCGCGAACGCCGCGCAGGCGTCGCGCAAGGATGCCCGCGATGCGGTGAAGGCGGCGCGCACCGCGCAGGCCGGGTGGGCCAAGGCGACGGCCTACAACCGCGGCCAGGTGCTGTACCGCGTGGCCGAGGTGCTCGAGGGGCGCCGTGCCCAGTTCGTCGACGAGATCGTGGCGCAGCAGGGCGTGTCGGCGACCGTCGCGGGCACGCAGGTCGACGAGGCCATCGATCTGTGGGTCTGGTACGCGGGCTGGTGCGACAAGTACGCCCAGATCGCGGGCAACCTGAACCCGGTCGCCGGCGCCTACTTCAACATCTCCGCCCCCGAGCCGACCGGCGTCGTCGCGATCATCGCACCGCAGGACTCCGCACTGCTCGGCATCGCCTCGGTCGTCGCTCCGGCGCTCGTCGCCGGCAACGCGGTGGTCGTCGTGGCGAGCGAGCAGTACCCGCTCTCGGCGATCAGCCTCGCCGAGGTGCTCGCCACGAGCGACGTGCCCGGCGGCGTGGTGAACGTGCTGACCGGTTCGCCGGCCGAGCTCGCGCCCTGGCTCGCCGCGCACGCCGACGTCAATGCCCTGGACCTCGCAGGAGCGGGCGGGATCGACTGGGTCGACCTGCAGATCGCGGCCGCCGACACGCTCAAGCGCGTGCTCGCCCCGGGCGAGGTCGTGGCCTCGCCGCAGCGGATCGCCGCCTTCACCGAGGTGAAGACCGTGTGGCACCCGAAGAGCATGGTCTGAGCCGGACTCTCAGCCTGTCGAAGGACTGAACGGTCCGCCCCGCGCAGCGCGAGGCGGGCCCCGATAGGACCGAATGGCCGCTTTCGCAGAACGACCAGGTCATGGTCGAGCTCAACGCGAAGCAGGGCGGGAATGCCCGGAAGTTCGCGGCGCTCGTGAACAACGAAGCGCCGAAGGGTTCGTGAGCTAGGGCTCCCGGCTCGAAGGATCTCCCCACTCTCCAGCTCGTTAGGAAAACTCAGCGCGACGCCGTGGACCGTGTCGCACGCGACTATCGTTGATAGATCCTCGCAACAAGATCATCGAAATTGGGTTCCCCGAGACCATTGCTGCAGTGCAAGAGCCAGGACTTTTCGTCTTGCTTATCGATTCTCATCGCGGCATTACCCAGCCATGCATGGGTGATTCCGTTTATCTCCCAAATGTTCCACAGTTGCAACGCCCTACGTGCCTTCTTGGTCCACCTGAGATCAACATCAACGACCTTCGGTGCGGTATCTGTCCAAAGCGCGAAGGTGCCGGCAGAGACCTGATTGATCTGCGCAATTCCGCCCCGCACTTTGATGCTGAGCCCCTGGCGAAAGGCTGATTCGGTAGAGACGAACTCAATAGTAAGGCCTTTGAGGGTGTGAGGTAGTTCCAAAAGAGCGAAAAGGGGGCCGTCCAAATCAATTCTGTTGGAGCGTGCTTGTGCGAAGAGTGACGAGAGGTTCTGATTCACCATTTACTCTCCAGAGCGTCGATAAGAATCGTGGAGTTGAGCCTTTGTGGCGCATGCTGACAGCGTCACCGGCGGACCGTCTTCTTCGCCGCGATCGCGTGCGTTCAGCCTTCGAGTTTGGAGACGATCCCGGAACATAACGGAAGGCTTCACCGCCAGCGCCCACCTGAGGCTTTCCACCAACCGCTCAGATCTGATACATCAAGTCCAGATCGTCCTCGGAGTGGCATCTCTTGTCGGAAAGATGAACTAACCTCACGGTGATCAGGCACGTGTTGATAAATAGGTTCTCAACTGCGTGATCGGATCCCATCCATTGGGTGGGATCTTCGATTCCCGCGGCAGTCCACAACATACCGCGCTCGATCCATCGCTGACGCCATGACTTGCCCGCTCGGGCTCTATGTGGCTGCCGCTCTCCTGCGCGACGACGAACGCGTTCGATGTGGCCAGCCATTGATTTGAAAACTGTGCTTCGTTTTCGGCAATCTTGTGACGCATTCCCTGAGCGGCCACAATTTCGCTAGTTTCGAGTAGGCGTCGCATCATCGGGGTACCTGACATTGATAACGGGGTTACCCGGAGTGTCGACCTCAAGGGTGGGTTGGTCTCCGGAACTGAAAGGGCGGACGTTCACCTTCGTGCCATTACTGAGGATAGCTGTTCGCAAGCCTTTATCGCGGGGGTGACCTTTACTCCACGTGTCGAAGCATCGAAGTCGGAATTTGCTTGATTGAATCCGCCTGGTTTGTCGTACGACTCTTCCGTTCATTACCCTACGGGTCCGGGGGCCGCTCTGTTGTACTCACCGTTCGACTCTTTAATGATGATCGCGAAGATGTATGCGGCATCAGTGGGGAGCCAGATTGCAGCATTGAAGTCGCCCTGCTCTATCACGACGAGCAGAACGCTCTGCTCGTTGTACTTGTTCAGCGCGCTGACGAGGCGACGGGTGTCCTCCCGGAGCACACTTTCGGTGTTCATGCGTCGAAGACGGCTCTGATAGATATCTCGGATCTCCTGTGTGGCGACGAGAGTAGCATCGATCTTCTCCGACTGAGACGACCGTAGAATCTTGAGCAAACGGCCTGGGGGTGGAGGGATCCGAGCGTCGAGCAAGTCCATAAGATGTAGTCGCGTCAAGGGTTGTTTCATGGAAGCACTTCCGCACCGGTTACAGGTCCTCTGATCAATACTTCGGCCTCATCGTAGACATCAGGTGAAACTACAATACGATCCTCAACTGCGGACCTCGGGATCCTCAGCATTACGCCACCGGGATAGCTCATGTCGGAGGCAACCGAAGGGTCCGTCGTCCACGATGTGTACTCGCTAAGGGTATTACCAGCGTTGTGTTCCGCCGCCGTGGCCGCCCCGCCGCGCGGATGCGCGGCTCCACGCAATGCGTTCTCGTACCCAGGGTGCGTGTGTGCCACGCCGCGGTAGAGGCTTGCTTCCACCTCCGTGTTCCCCGCGAGCTCGTTGGCGGCAAGCGTGGCACCCTCTTCGCCGCCCAGCACGGCACTCTCGCCTGCGGCGCTGCTGGCTTCGGCGATATCGGCGGGGATACCCAACTCGGGGAGGGCGATGGTGAGGAGGGTGAGTGTGGTGAAGGTGGCGATGGCTTGGCATGCTTCCTCGCATTTGGCGAGGGAGCCGGGTGCGGGGTTGTACCCGGGGCCTGCGGCCCATCGGTTGGGTTGCGAGTTCACGCACTCTTGCATCCAGCCGCATGCGGCGGCTGCGACGGGGTTGAAGTCTGGTGGGAGTCCTTCGCTCTTGATGTAGGCGCCGATGGGGTCGGGGCTGTTGCTGATCGTTGAGGCGGGTGTGGTGCTTCCGCCGTACATGTAGTCCCAGCAGGACTTGCCCATGTTCGACCCTCGGCACGAGTCGTAGATCGGGTCGAGGCCGGTGGGGTCGGTGAGGGTGATGGGGTTGTTGTTGGCGTAGGCGTAGCCGTTGGTTTGTTGGGGGTCGCCGGTGGCGAGGATGGGGTCGGGGGTGAGGAAGCGGCCGGTGGTGGGGTTGTATTGGCGGGCGCCGAGGGTGGTGAGGCTGGTGTCGGCGGTGGTGGGGTGGTTGAGGTAGGCGTTGCCGTCGGACCAGATTCCGGTTCCGGTGATCGGGTTGCCGAAGGGGTCGCGGTAGGTGTTGGTGGTGGTGCCGGTGAGGGCGTCAGTGTGGATGTCGACGGTGCCGTCGATGTCGGTGAACAGCCAGGTCAGGGTGGATCCGGTGACTCCGGCCGTGGCGGTGCGTTCGACGAGGGGGCCGGTGGGTCCGCTGTAGGTGCGTACGCCGGTGATGGGGCTGGTGCCGGTTTGGTGCAGCACGGTGTCGCCGAGGAACAGGGCGGCGCCTTGGCCCGGGTCGAGCTGCAGGAGCAGGCCGCCGCTGGCGTCGTAGATGTTCTGTTGGGTGCCGGTATGGGTGGTGATGGTGGCGGGTTTGCCGTGTGCGTCGTAGGTGAGGGTGTGGTCGGGCAGGGTGAGGGTGTGTCCGGCGGCGTCGTAGGTGTAGGAGCCGACGCCGGGGGCGCTGGTGCCGGTGATGGTGCTGACGGTGTGCGGGCGTGAGGCGTGCGCGGCGGGGTAGCCGTACGTACCGGTGACGGTCGTGCCAGACGTGGCTGTCGCGTGTACGGTCTCGCCGGTGCGGTTACCCGTCACGGTGTCGTAGGTGTAGGTGTCCCATAGTGGGGCCGGGCCGCCCAGGATCGATTGCGAGGGAGTTGTCGCGCAGGTCGAACTGCCACCGGGCGTGAACGCCTGGGTGAGCTCGCCGAGTCCGTCGTAGTTGTAGCAATCCACCTGCGTGGTCGATGACGGGTAGGTGGCCGTGTTCGTCACCGACGTCACGTCACCGGCGTCGTCCCGCGTGTACGTACGGTTTGCGATCGGATGTCCGGCCGCTGCGAACATGGCATTGTCCGTGATGTTCGCCAGAGCACCGGTAGCGGCGTCGTACCCGTATGCCGAGTATGCCGAGTACTTCGTTGACTGGAACAGCGGCGGGGGAATGAAGCGGTTGACCGATCCGGGCTGACCGATCGGCGTGTACTGGACGACCGTCGAGACGCCCGTTGCGCTGACGCCGTTGACCTGGCCGTCACCGGTGTAACTGGTCTTGACCGTCTCCGCAGGCAGCCCACCGGCCGACGGCTCGGCGCTCGCGATGAGGGATTCATCCGCGCCGTAGGTGAGAGACACCGTGTAGCTGGTGCCCGCGAAGGCGGGGGCGCCAGCCGGGATGGTCACCGTCTGCGAGGTCGGCTTGTCCGCGGCGTCGTATCCGCCGATCGTCGTCGAGTACGCCAGACCGGGCGTGCCGGGCACAGAACCCGTGTAGCTCGTCGACGAGGTCAGATCACCCTTGGCCACCGTGTCGTAGACCCAGCTCGTCAGCAGCGCGCCACCGGTGGTTCCGGCATACTCCGCGGTCTTGCGATTGAGAGCGTCATACGTGTAGCTGAGCGTCTGTGCGCGCGCGTCGGTCGTCGACAGCAGGTTTCCCGCATCGTCGTACGTCGAGCTCGTGGCACCTGCGTCTGGATCGGTCGCGAGCACCTGATGTCCGAGCACGTCGTAGGACCACGACCACGCGTTGCCGGCGGGATCGGTCATCGCTGTCATGTGACCCGCGGCGTCGTAGTTGTAGACGGTCGACTGGCTGACGGAGCTTGACACCTTCTGGGTGAGCTTCGTCTTCTGGCCTCCGGAGTTGGTGAAGACGCTGGTTGACGTTCCTCCCGAAGGCGGAGTCGTGTCGACRCGATCGGCACCGGAGAAAGCCTGATCCGTCTCGAAGCGTTTGGTTCCGCTCTCCCAGGTCGACGTCGCGGTAGCCCGTCCCGCGGCGTCGAACGTGGTGCGGATCTGCGACGGGATCGATGCTTCGGTCGTTGGCACGAAGAGGGTTCCGGAGGGCGTCACCGACGTCGTCCAGTATGCGTTGTCCTGCCAATTCGCCTGCCCGGACGGGCCGTATCCGGTCGTAGAGACGGCCGTTCCGCCACTGCTGCCGTCCGCGGGAGCCTGGGTCTGCACCTTGCGTCCGAGGCCGTCGTACAGCACGAACTGAGTGTTGTTGCCCGAGGCCAGGAGTGTCGTCGTCTGGACGACATTCGGGGCGGACTGCGACAGCGTATAGGTGTACGCCACAGAAGGTGACGCGGGGTTGGCCGCTTGCGTGTTCTGCGGCAGCCACACCTGGGATCGGCGACCGAGAGCGTCGTACGTCGCTGTCGTGACGTGGCCGTTCTGGTCGGTCGTCGACAGCGCTGCGCCCCATTCAGGGTTGTAGGCGGTCGTACTGGTCCACCCCAGGGTGTTGGTCACCGTCTTGCTGGTGAGCGGTGCGGACCCGGAGGGAACGTAGGTCGTGCTTGTGGTGTGCCCCAGCACATCCTTCGAGGTGGCGACGCGTCCCAACGCGTCGTAGGTCGTGGTCGATGCCGTCGTCCAGTGGGCGGTGGTCCCTGAATAGGAGTCGACCTGGCTCGTGCTGGTCAAGCCGCCGAGGTTGCCGACCGTGCCCAGCGCACCGCTGTCGTAATAGTTGCGGACATCGCCGATCAGGTCGCGCGGGTACACGGCCGTCCCGAGACTGGCGCAATCGACTCCGACCTTCTTCACCTCGGAAGGGAGCCCGACGATCCATGCCGCCGCGTTCGCAGCGGTGTAGGTGCTGGTTGTGCAGGTGCGCGGCGCGTTGTCCGTCGGGATGGTCGACACCGATGTCGGGTAGCCGTAGGTTGCGTCGAACGTCGTCTTGGTGTCGGACGAGCGGTTGCCGCCGGTGGAGAGCGGTTGCGTCACGACCGTGTCCTGGACCGCGGTCATCCGCGCGGTGCTGGTGCCGTCGTTCGCGGTGACGGCTGATGCCCACGGCGTTTGCACCGCGTCGGACAGGACGGATCCGCCGACGCCGAGCAGGCTCTTCTCCTCGTAGACCTGACCGGCGAACCATCGTGCGTCCGCGACAGACGTGCCCTTCACAGTGACGCTCTTCGTGCCGCCTGAGGCGCCGGCGCGATCTCCGTCCATGCCCTGGTAGAACGTGTCGTCGGTGACCTTCTCCAGCGTGGGGCTGTTGGGATCGCCGGAACGGATCTCGAGGGTGTCGACGCCCGCGAACTGGTTCCAGGTGCGGTAGGCGTCGGGCGTGAGCGGTGAGGTGTCGTATCTCCATCGGGGAGTGCCGTATACGTAAGACGTCTGCTGGGCCTGGTCGAGTCCGCCTCCGGTCGTCGGGGAGGTGGAGAGTGACGTCACCGCGTACTTGTTGAACAGGTCTTCCCGTGGCGTCTGTGCACCGAGCACCCCGGGCGTCCACCACTCGGGGAAGCACCAGTTCGTGTTCGACCACGGCGATGCCTCGATTCCTGGCCCGTTCGTCGAGTTGCACTGCGCGGTCGAGTAGTTCACGCCGATGACGGCGCCGAGTGAGGTCTGGATCGACGCGAGACGCCACTTGTCCAGAGGGGCTAGCCCGTCAGCGGCCCAGACACGGTTCTGCTTCGTGGTGCCGGAGAAGGCCGTGGGCGGTTCGGAAATCGAGGTCTGACCGGCAGCCGACCCGGTGTGTGTCGCCTGTGTGAGCCAGAGAGCCGCGTTCGTGCTGTCGCCCGGAGCGGGGAACGAGTGGCCGAATGCCCAGGCGTCGACGGTCTGATATGCGCCAGCGATCAGCGCGCTCGTGGTGACGGTGTCGAGCATGCCATCCGTGAAGAACGTCGGCGAAAGCTGCGAGCAGGTCGCGGCGGTGCAGAGCTGATCGAACGGGACGTCCGGATACGACGCCGGCGTCGTCGGAGTCGTGGCTGCGGCAGTGATCGCCTCACTCGAGCAGGTCGTGTGCGCCGAGTCGCTGCAGCGCCCATAAGCGTCGTAGCCGAAGAACACGCGGTCGCCGGCGGCGTTCGCGCCGTAGATGTTCGATGCGCTGAGCCCGTAGTCGATGTGGTCCAGCTGGCCGCCGCGCGTGTAGCTCACGGCCGCACCGCCGTTCTGCGCGTACTTGTTGGTCTCAGCGTCGTAGTAGAGCGCCTCGGCATTGCCGTGCACATCGACGGCATAGTCGAGATTCCACCGCCACGCCTGGTTGCACGCCGAAGCAGTGAACGTAGCACCATGGCACGGCTCGCCCGGATCGTTGCCGAAGACCGGGACCGTCCAGGTGGAGTTCGTCGCATGTGCGCCGGCGCTCCACCCGGGAAGCTGGTTGCGGCCGAAGAAGTACTGCGTGCCATCGCGGGTCGTCATACGCCAGCAGTCGTCGTCGTACGTGGCGTTCCCACATCCCGCGGCTGCTCCGGAAAGATGCTCGAACCGGCTCCCGTCGTCGGACTGCAGCTTCCAGACGCCGCTGGTGTCCTTGACGAGCAGGCCGGAGTGTCCTGCGACCGAGATCATCGCGTTGTCGGTCTTCCAGCACAGATCTCCGGAGGTCGTTACGGGGCCGGAGGAGCCGTTATCGACCGAGCACGACACGTATGTGCGCTGGATGAAGCCGCCGCCGGAGAGAGACCAGCCCTCGCCGATCGCCGACGGTTGATTGTTCGTCGACGCGGATTCCCCGTCGACCGACTGCGAGTCGTACGTCAGAGCCAGTGCCGGTGACGGCCCTGCAGCGGCAGGCGGTGTTCGCATCGCGTACTTCCAGGAGAAATCCCCCGTCTGAGGAGACACCGCCCAGGACGATGCCATGTTGAGGGGAGCCGCCGCGAATGTCCCGGTGCCGGCAGAAGAGACAGGACCGGCCGCGGCGGTCATCAGCGTGCTCTGCCCCGAGACGTTCGGCGTGAGGACGATCGAACTCGTCTTGCTGTCAAGTGTTGAGGCGACGGGCGTCGCGACTCCATTGCCTGCATCGGTCGTGGTCGCGGGGGAGGTCCGAGTGATAAGCGCTGCCGGTGCTACGTCGGGTTCGGATGTCGGCGTCGGCGTCGGGGATGGTTGCGCCGGCCCAGTCGGTGTGCTGCTCGGAGTTGGGGACGGCGACGGAATCGGCGTGGGCGCGGTGGATGAGTTTGGCGAGGAGTTTGGAGACGGAGCCGGTGTGGGGGGCGGAGTTGTGGTGGGTGCCGGAGTGCTCGAAGGGCTCGGTGCAGGAGTCGGTTGTGGGGCAGGTCCGGAATCGTCGGGTGTTTGGGTCCATTGCAGCCGTGACGCGAGGTCCCCGCCATAAAGTCCTTGGAGAATCGAGACGGGAATGGAGACGGCGACTGGTCCTGTCGTGCTTCTCCCATCGGCCCTGGTGAGTGAGATCACGATCCCGTTCAGGCCCCGGGCGGCGGTCTCCTTGGTGCTCAGCACGTTTATCGAGACCCGGGGGATTGCGGAGAGTTTGCCGTCGGTCGCTGCGGCGACCGCGATGCCGGCGGCGCCAATGTCTACCCACTGACCCGAAACCTCGGCGGCCGTCTTTCCCGTGGTCGACACGTGGCGTGCTTTCGTGCTCGATGGGGTGTCGACGGTGGTTTCGGTGCTTGCGGTGAGCAGTTGCGGCGCGGTGATCTGGCTCTTGGACGAATCTGCGGGCGATCGGTCCGGGAGATCGGCCAATGAATGCCCTTTGACCGGCGCGCCGAACGAAGGCGTGGGCGGGTCTCCTGCTGCCCCCGGGATGGGTAGCGCGGATGCCGGGACACTCGCGCCGAGGACCAATGCCAGCACCGCGGTTCCGCCGAAGGCGAGTCGTGACGCACGAGCGAGGAGGAGGGAACCGATGGACATGGGTGATCCGTTCGCCTAGAAGGTGCCGTAGAGGGCGTTGAGCGTCTGAGTGTCGAGGACCTCCTGCACGAGTACGGGGTTCTCGATGTCGCCGGTCCAGGGGTTTGCGAGCGCGCCTCCGGCCTGTGCCGCGCCGACCGTCACTGTTCCTCCTGCGGTGACATCGCCCGATGGTGGCACGTGCGGGGCGACGGCCTCGCTCCCGACATCACCGAGAATGATGCGCACCTGGTGATTCACTGCGTCCCAGATCCCGGTGACCATGATCCAGCTACCTGCCGGCGACGCTGAGGGTGCGGCCGCGCAATCAGGGCTCGACACCCCGACCTGTGGCTGAACGCACATCGTCATGACTCCCGAGACCTGCTCGAGGATGAAGCCGGATCTGGAGGCTCCGGATTGCGCGATGATCGTATGGGTTCCAGTGACGGAGGTCGGCTTCACCCATGCGGACACGGTGAAGCTCTTCGTCGTATCGATGGAGGGGCCGCCTGAAGTGGTGGCCGTGTTCGACGTCGCTCCTGCGAACGCCAGTGTGGGAACACCAGTGGTCGTTCCGATCGAGTCGGACACCCACGTCGACGTCGTTCCCTTAGTCAGGGGCTTAGATCCGGTGGTGTCGGTCGCCGTGCCGGTGTTGCTGTCCGGCACAACCGCCGGGTACGGCGTAGACAAGCCGTTCATCGGCCAGCTGTGGAAGCTCGCGGTACCGGCCAGTGTTGCCGCCGTTCCACCGTTGCTTTGCAACGGCAGAGGAGTGGCTTTAGAGACGTTGCCCGCGGCGTCGTAGGCCGCCGCCCATAGGACCGAGTTGTCATCAATGGGGGCTACTGTGATGGTCGCGTTGGGACAGGCGATGGTGGTGCCGGCGCTCTGACTGCCGCAGGCCGGTGTCGTGCTGCTCCAGAAGTTCGGGATCGGGGCTGGGGCCGCGGGGGTTGTCGAAGGGAAGCGTGAGAGCCAATATTCGTAGCCCACGACTCCGCTTCCGCTGCCGGTTCCGAGCGTGACGGGAACACCGACCCCAACCGTCATGGTCGTAGCGGATGTCGTCACTGTGGGTGCCGGGGGCGGCGTGTTCACGACTTGGATGTAGCAGTAGCCGGAATACGGCGACAGGAGAACGCCGTCGCCGGCGAGAACTCTCCACGCATAGAGCCCCGGGCTCGTCACGGTGTTCGCGGGGAACGTGACCGACAACACGCCAGGTGGATAGTTTCCTGGATTTCTCATCGCGATGGCGGTGGGGGAACTCGAACCCACCTGGCTCGCGGCCATGACATAGAAATTGGCATTCACGGATGCACCGGGATCCGGGTCGGTCACGGTCGCAGTGAAGGTCCAAGGGACGGTGCTGTTGACGATCGCCGGAGCGGACGCAGTCCCGCATGCACGGTTGGGAGAGGACATGCTGAGCGCAGTCGGCGTGTTCGGCGGAGTGTCATAGCTCACGTACATCGTCGCCGCTCGCGAGAAGTGACGACGGGTATAGTCGGTCGCCCCGAACACGCAGAACTGGATCCACGTCTGTCCGATCTGCGACTGAAGCGCCGACGTCACGTCCCAGCCGACCGGGACCGTCGCGGACGGGTTGCTGCAACTGCCGGGGGTCTGGGACGCGAACGCAGGACGCCACGGTCCCGCCTGCTGATTCCATGTGAAACCCGCCCATTGCGGTCCGTAGACCTCGATCGAGATCGCGTTCGTCGGGCACGCATCAATGGACAACTGCGTCGTTGCAAGCGATGCCGCGAGAACCGTCTTTCCGGAGAGCGCACCGATCGGGTACTCAAAGTACATGTACGAGTTCCACTGCGCGTAGCTGCCGACTCTGAGCACATCCGAACTCGCGGGGTCCAGATACGACTGATCGGGGTACGCCGCGTCGGTGTACCAGGAGGTCGAGACCCCGGACGACCAATCAGGGTCGATGTAGATCGGATACTTCACCGGCGTACTCGCCACGGTCTGTGCCACATCGAGGCTCAGGCCGGTCGAGTCGGTGACGTGCTTGACAGGACGGTCAGGCTCGTCACCCCCAGGGCCGTCCGCGCTTCCGCCCTGCGTGGAGTCCCACCACAACGGGGATCCGGCGGTGACCGTCGACCCGTCCGGCGCGGTGGCGAGCATCTGGTCCGTGGTTGTGGGGGCAAGGTTCGCGCCGCTCGCGTCGAGCCGGAACGCGCGGAGACGGGGATCGGTTGCCGCACTCGCGTTCTTCACGACGAGGACAGTCGACATTCCGGTTGCGGTCGCCTTGAGCCGAATATCCACGCCGGGAAGCGCGCCAGCGTAGGTGGCGGTGTCCCCGGAGACCTGAGGTACAGGTAGTGCCCCGAAAGGCCAGGTTTCGCGCACCCAATCGCCGCCAGGAGCCTGCACCTCGTCGAGCAGATCCGATCCGCCGGGGCCGAAATGCACTGGGAGTGCGGCGTTGACGGGCTCGAACATGCCATCGTCGTTCGCTCGCAGCGACTCGTCCAGATCTGACCAGACTCCGTCTTTTTTTGCTCGTACCGGAACGGTGTCGATGCGCATTTGGAACCCGCCGTTCGGCTGCGCCGATACCGAGGAGGTCGTGGTGGTCTCGCCGTCGACTCGAACGGGATGCCCCGTGGCACCGGCCAGCGAGAGCGCGGTCGCCTCGTCGGGGGCGGACTGCGAATCAGCGCTCGAGGAGGCGCTGACCGTGGTTGTGGCGATAGCAGGGGAGGGGGCGATCGGGATCAACGACACGGCGACACAAGTCGCGATGACGGCGAGTGTCATTGGGGCGCGTGGTACGTGAGCCATGGCCAGACACTAGGGAGAAGTCGCAGTCGCGCATATAGGACCTGGGGTCCCGACTTTCATTGAAGGGTTGGATCGCGGCTGAAAAGTCCCTACGCTGGCGAATGGTCTCGGCGGTGCTGGGAAAGGGAACGCGAATGATCGGTGCGGCCGTGAGCGAAGGGGCAATCGGCAGCGCGGAGCAGGTCTCCGCACTGGAGCTCGACACACTGACCGAGCGTGTCTGCCGTGCTTACAGCGCGGAGTTGCACGCATCCGGGAACCGTGCTGCGACGGACGACCTGCTAGTCGCCGGTAGGGATCTCCGCATCGGGCTCCTCGTCGCCGATGTAGTCGGCTGTTTTCGAGAACTCCCGTCCGTTCCGCCGATGCTGCCCGAACCTCTGTATCGGACCGTGCTGACCGCCAGGCTCGACTCGCACGACTCCGTGCAAGTCGGGATGCATCTGCACCGTGCACTGGTCACGGAGATCTCTCGTGCCCTAGGAGCAGATCCGATCGAGGTCGGCGCGGTGGTGATGGCACGAATCCTGACACTCGTTTCCGAAGCCTTCGACGCGATGCGCTCGGCCGCAGAGCGTCTGTGCGAGCACCGCGAGCAACTGGACCCTGCAGCGATGCGCGAACACATGACATCGCGCGAAGCAGCAGTCTTCCAGCTGCTCATGGACGGCGCATCCCGACAGCACATCGCCGATGAGCTTCATCTGTCGCCGCGCACAGTCAAGAACCACGTGACCGGCATAGGCAAAAAGCTCGGCGGTCGGGGCCGCACCGCGCTGCGGGAACGAGCGAGAGAGCTGCAGATCCTGGTCGCGATCCCCGTCCTCGCCGCTACGAGCACACTCAACGACGTGATCGCCGCAGCCACCACATTGAGCTGAAGATAAAGGATCCGGCAGGCGTGTTCGCCGTGCGCGGAGCGGCGCGGCGCGGGGGATCCGTGGCGATGCGGCCGGATGTCGGATGCAGCGGTTAGGCTCGAACAGCGGCAACGCCGCACGGTGTTCCTACGCCGTGATCGCCCGTCGTGACAACACGGAGGTGACCGCGGACACGTCTCGAAGGAGGACGCACATGGCACGCATCGGTGAGAGCGCCGACCTGTTCAAGTGCTCKTTCTGCGGCAAGAGCCAGAAGCAGGTCCAGCAACTCATCGCCGGGCCCGGCGTCTACATCTGCGACGAGTGCGTCGAGCTCTGCAACGAGATCATCGAAGAGCGCATGGCGGAGTCCGCCAACGGCGAGGTCGCCGAGTTCGATCTACCCAAGCCCCGTGAGATCTTCTCGTTCCTCGAGGAGTACGTCGTCGGGCAGGACCAGGCCAAGCGCGCCCTCTCGGTCGCGGTCTACAACCACTACAAGCGCGTGCGCGCTCGTGGAACGCTGCAGCCGGCCGAGCAGAAGGCCGACGAGATCGAGATCGCCAAGAGCAACATCCTGATGATCGGTCCCACGGGCTGCGGCAAGACCTACCTTGCGCAGACGCTGGCGAAGCGCCTGAACGTGCCCTTCGCCGTGGCCGACGCCACCGCGCTGACCGAGGCCGGCTACGTCGGCGAAGACGTGGAGAACATCCTCCTCAAGCTCATCCAGGCCGCGGACTACGACGTCAAGCGCGCCGAGACCGGGATCATCTACATCGACGAGATCGACAAGATCGCGCGTAAGGCCGAGAATCCGTCGATCACCCGTGACGTCTCGGGGGAGGGCGTGCAGCAGGCGCTCCTGAAGATCCTCGAGGGAACGGTCGCCTCGGTGCCGCCGCAGGGCGGGCGCAAGCACCCCCACCAGGAGTTCCTGCAGGTCGACACGACGAACGTGCTGTTCATCGTGGCCGGCGCCTTCTCGGGCCTCGAGGACATCATCTCGTCCCGGGTCGGCAAGCACGGTGTCGGCTTCGGCGCCCCGCTGCACGACAAGGGCAAGGACCTGGACCTGTTCAGCGAGGTGCTTCCCGAAGACCTGCACAAGTTCGGCCTCATCCCCGAGTTCATCGGACGCCTCCCCGTCGTGGCCTCGGTCACGCCGCTCGATCAGGCCGCGCTCATCGACATCCTCACGGGTCCGCGCAACGCGCTGGTCAAGCAGTACCAGCGCATGTTCCAGCTCGACGGCGTGGAACTCGAGTTCGAGGAGGACGCGCTGCAGTCGATCGCCGACCTGGCGGTCGAGCGCAAGACCGGTGCACGCGGACTCCGCGCGATCCTCGAGGACGTGCTCGGACCGATCATGTTCGAGATCCCCTCGACCGAGGACGTGCAGAAGGTCGTCGTGACCCGCGCCGCGGTCGATGAGGGTGCTCCGCCCACGTTGGTGCTGGCGCGTAAGCGCAAGAGCGCCTGAGCGGCGCCCGCGCTCAGCGCTGAACCGGGAGGATGAGGTCGGTGCGCAGTTCCGCAGCGGCCGTGACGCTCGGATCCGATACGTAGACCTCGATCCAAACGCCGGCAGGGCTGTGCCCGAGCGCGGTGCTCTCGCCGGCGAGCCGGCCCCAGGCCTCGCCCAAGCCGCCGTAGGGCCCGATCACGGTCGTCGCCAGAGCAGGCCCGCTCGGCAGCTCCGCGGCAACGATCTCGACGCCGTCGACCGTGAGCGGTGCGGACAGCGCCGCTTCGACGGGGTATCCGGCGTCGAGATCGAAGACCTCCATGGGGTCGCCCCGATAGATCGCGACGGCGGGACCGGAGGTCGTGAGGGACCCCGCGGCGATCGCCTTTCCGAGCGCGCCGAAGACGAGATCGAACGTGGATCCGAGGGCGTCCACGCGCAAGCCGGTCCGGTGGACCGCAGCGAGCGGGGCCGGCGGCAGATCGAGCGGGGTCGTGGTGTCGTAGGGCTCTTCCGAGAACAAGGACATCGGTTCCTCCTTGCGACCGACGGCGTCCGCCGCCGCGTCCGCCACCAGCCTAGGTCGGGCGAGGGGTCCCCGACAGGGGCTCACCCGAACTCCTGCATGCGGTCAGCGATCGAGGCCTCGTCGCTGGAGCAGAGGGGCGATCTCTGCGTCGCGTCCGCGGAAGTCGCGGTAGGCCTCGAGCGGATCCTTGGATCCGCCGACACCCAGCAGACGTCGGCGGAACCGCTCGCCGGTGGACCGCTGGGCGCCGCCGTTCTCGCGGAACCACTCCACGGTGTCGGCGTCGAGGACCTCGCTCCAGATGTAGGAGTAGTAGCCCGCGCTATAACCGCCCGAGAACACGTGCGCGAAGTATGCCGAGGAGTATCGGGTCGGCACCGCAGGATCGTTCAGACCGATGTCGGTGAGGGCCGCGGCCTCGAACGCCGCGACATCGTCGATCGTGTCGCCCTCAGACAGCGCGTGCAGGGCCTGATCGAGCCACGCCGCCGCGAGGTACTCGCTGGTCTCGAAGCCCTGGTTGAAGGTCTCCGTCGCCCGCAGACGATCGACGAGTCCCTCCGGAAGCGGTTCGCCGGTCTCATGATGACGCGCGTAATCATCGACGATCTCGGGCCAGAGCATCCACATCTCGTTGACCTGGCTCGGGAACTCGACGAAGTCGCGGAACACGTTGGTGCCGGAGAAATGGGGATACGTCACGTCGGAGAACAGCCCGTGCAGCGCGTGCCCGAACTCGTGGAAGAGCGTGTTCACCTCGTCGAGCGTGAGCAGCGTCGGCTGCCCTTCCGCAGGCTTCGACACGTTCAGATTGTTGGCGACGACCGGGAGCGTGCCGCGCAGCGCGGACTGGCTCACGATCGGGTTCATCCACGCCCCGCCCCGCTTACTGTCGCGCGTGTACAGATCCAGCACGTACAGGCCGAGCGCGGATCCGTCCTCCTGGAACGCCTCGAAGGTCCGCGCACCCGGGTGGTAGACCGGCAGGTCGGGCCGCTCCGTGAAGGAGAGTCCGTACAGCAGGCCGGCCGCCGCGAACACGCCGTCGCGCAGCACGCGCTCGGCTTCGAACCAGGGGCGCAGCGCCGCGGTGTCGATGTCGTACCGCRCGGTGCGCAGCTTCTCCGTGTAGAACGCCCAGTCGTGCGCTTCCAGGGGGAACGGCACCGGCTCGGTGTCGTCGATCAGCCGCTGCAGGGCGGCGCGCTCGGCGGCCGCATTGCGGGCAGCCGGCGCAGCGAGGTCGCGCAGCATGTGCTCCACGGCTTCGGGTGTGCCGGCGGTCTCATCGGCCGTCACCGCAGCCGCGTGGGATGTGTAGCCGAGCAGCGCCGCACGTTCGGCGCGGAGGCTTGCGATCTCGGCGAGGACGTCGCGATTGTCGTGCGCGCCGCCCCGTGTGCCGCGCGAGCGCGACGCCTCCATGACCCGGCGACGGCTCTCCCGGCTCGTGAGGGCCGCGAGCGCCGGGTGGCCGGTGAACAGGGGGAGCGCGAGCAGATGCTTGCCCTCGAGCCCGCGCTCGGAGGCGGCGCGCGCGGCGGACGACAGCTCCCCGGCGCTCAGGCCGTCGAGTTCGGCCGCGTCGTCGAACACGACGGCCAGCTCGTTCGTGTCGGCGAGCAGGTTCTTCTCGAACGTGATGCTGAGCGAGGAGATCCGCTGGTTCAGCTCGGTGAGCCGCGCCTTGGCCGACTCGTCGAGCGCCGCGCCGGCGAGAGTCATCTCGCGATGCCAGCGTTCGACGAGACGTCGCTGCTCCGGCTCCAGCCGCAGAGCGTCGATCTGATCGCGGAGCTGCGAGATTCGCCAGTAGAGAGCCGAGTCGAGCAGGATCGCATCCTGGTGCGCCGCCATCAGTGGGGCCAGCTCCTCATCGATCGCCTGGATCTCGGCCGTGGCATCCGCAGACGCCACGGTGTAGAACGCGTGCGATGCCCTGTCCAGCAGCTCCCCGCTGCGTTCCAGGGGGACCATCGTGTTCTCGAAGGTCGGCATCGAGCGCACCATCGTGATCCGGCGGATTTCCGCGAGCTGCTCCTCGAACCCCAGCCGGAACGCGGGGAGGTAGTGGACCGCGCGGATGCGGCCGTAGTCGGGCAGCGCGTAGGGGAGAGCGGAGGGCGTGAGCAGCGGGTTGGTCTCGACCGTCATCCTCCGAGCCTAGAAGGCCTACGCGGGTTCCGCGCGGATTCCTTGACACAGCGCGAGCCGGTCGGGTATCAATGACGAAAGCACTTTCGTAATAGTTACAAAGTGAGTTTTGAAAGGCCGATGATGTCCACGATCGATCCGCGTCTCGTTGCGCAATGCCTGACCGCTCTGCGCGAGCAGGAGGGCGCAACTATCTCGGACCTCGCGGAGGCAACGGGCTTGTCGCGTCCGACGGTCACTGCCGCACTCGTAGATCTCAAAGAATCGGGGGTCGTGGTCGAGCACGAAGCTCGCTCGTCCGCGGGGCGTCCCGCCCGGTCATATTCGCTGATCGTCGGAAACCAGGTGGTCGTAGGCGTTGATCTGACCCGCAGCGGCGTGCGCATGCTCATCTCCGACCGCACCGGCCGGATCCTCGGCGTTCAAAGTTCGAAAGTCGCCCCGCCCACGACCGCGCAACCGGGTCTTGGCCCATTGAGAACCCTTCTTGGCCAGACCCTGGAACGCGCTGGCCGTCGCCTTTCGGACGTCGCGGCGATCGGCGTTGCCGCTGCCGGACTCCTGGACGAAGAGGGCGTCGTGATCTCCTCTCCTCAGGTCACCTCGTGGCACGGTGCCCATCTCGGGACTCTGTTCACAGAGGCGTTCGGGGTGCCCGTCGTGGTCGACAACGATCTCGCCCTCGCTGCCGAGGCCGAATCCCGTTCGGGGGCGCTTCGCGACGCAGACACGGGTGTCTACGCACTCACCTGGCATCATGTCTCGGCACGAGTGACTGCGGCCGGGCACGTGGTTCGGGGACGCCGTGGGCGCGCGGGGGAAGTCGGCATGCTGCGCGCGTTCAGTGACGTGGAGATCCCGACAGGAACGCTCCTCGAGGCGGTCCCGGTCGTGGGTGCCGAACTGCGCCGCCTCCGCGACGACCCTGCCGACACTCGCGGTCTCGAGGCGCTGCACAGCCTGAGCGTGGCGATGTCGCCGGCCATGGCGGCTCTGATCCTGACCGTCGATCCCGAAGTGATCGTGCTCGGCGGGGAACTCGCTGAATTCGCGGACCTCATCGCGGCACCGCTTGAGGAGAACGTGCGCAGCGCCGTGACCGGCATTGACACGGGTACGCGCCTCATCCGGGGTGGTGAGCTGGGCGCCGATGCCGCCGCGATCGGCGCTCTTGGGCTGGCGTTCCAGCGACACGCCGCACGCATCTACGGCTTCGACGACGTGCCGGTCCCCGCCATCACCACTAGCACTGAGAGGGGCGACATGACGCAGAAGGACGCGACGGAACCGACTGAGGAGTTTCGTGCGGCGGTGATCGGTGTGGGTGCGCGTGCGGGGGTGGCGTTGCATGTCACGGGGGCTGGGGGCAGGGTGGTCGCGGCGGTGGATCCTGCGCGGCAGACGCATGAGCGGGCTGCGCGTCTGTTCGGGGATATCCCGGTGTTCGCTTCGGTCTCCGAACTGCTCGCTTCGGATGTCGTGCTCGATGGGGCGTTCGTCACGACGCCGGATTTCACTCATGCCGATATCGCGGTCGAGCTCCTCGAGGGCGGGGTTCCGGTTTATCTGGAGAAGCCGCTCGCGATCTCGATCGAGGACGCGGATCGGATCTTGGAGACCGCGTATCGCACGGGGTCGAAGCTTTATGTCGGGCACAATATGCGGCATATGCGGGTGGTGCGGATGATGAAGGACGTTATCGATCGTGGGGAGATCGGCGAGGTCAAGGCGATCTGGTGCCGCCACTTCGTCGGCCACGGCGGTGACTACTACTTCAAGGACTGGCATGCCGAGCGGGACAAGTCGATGAGCCTGCTGCTGCAGAAGGGCGCGCACGACATCGACGTGATGCATTGGCTCGCTGGCACCTCCTCGCGGACCGTGGTCGGTGTCGGTGACCTTGCCGTGTATGGGCGGGTGGAGTCCCGGCGTGATAACTCGGACCGGCGCATGGGTGACTGGTTCTCGCTGGGCAACTGGCCGCCGGCGGAGCAGCGGGATCTGAATCCGGTGATCGATGTCGAGGACATCTCGATGATCATGATGCGCACCGATTCGGGGGTGTTGATGAGTTATCAGCAGTGTCATTTCACGCCGGACTATTGGCGTAACTACACGGTGATCGGCACGGAGGGGCGGATCGAGAACTTCGATGACGGTACGGGTGGTGAGATCCGTCTTTGGAATGCGCGCAGCGATTATCTCGAGGGCGGGCATGTCCGTTATCCGATCGAGGATGGCGGTGATGG
>NZ_JBFTMT010000021.1:0-47965 GCF_056397105.1 Microbacterium sp. 05N427 | reverse complement strand
CCCGCACCCTCACCGGCCGGGCGACCGCGTGGGAACGAGTCCTCACCCACCCGATCACCGGGGCGATCCTCGCCGTCGACCACTACCGGCCCAACACCGACCTACGCCGCCTCCTACACGCCCGCGACTCCCGCTGCCGGTTCCCGACCTGCGGGCTCCCACCCCGCACCCAAGACCTCGACCACACCATCGACGCAGCCCACGGCGGGCCCACCGAAGAAGGCAACCTCGGCGGACTCTGCCGACGCCACCACGTCCTCAAACACCAAACCACCTGGACAGTGACACAACACGGCGCCGGGACCCTCGAATGGACCAGCCCCACCGGCACGACCTACACCGACCGACCACCCGCACCCGTCACCTTCACCATCGACGACCCGGACCCACCCCCGGAACCGGACCCACCCCCAGAACCCGAACCCCCAAGCCCCCGATCCTGACCCTGGGATGGGGATGGGGATGGGGATGGGGATGGGGATGGGGATGGGGATGGGGGTGGGCGGGGGCGATCCCGCCGTCCGCCGAGCCCGCGCTCAGGCGGTGAGCGCCACGCCCCACTGCACGGTCCATGCTTCGCCCGGAGCCAGGCGGCGCAGCCCGCGGCCCGAGTTGAACGCCTCGGCGGGCGCCGACATCGGCTCGAGGGCGACCACGAGCTCCTGGCCCGGATACCCCGTGCTCGTGTAGGCCTGCAGGTAGTCCAGGCCCGGCCCTTGCCACAGGGTGACGGTGCGGCCGTCGGGGGCGGCGAGGGTGCTGTGCACGCGTCCGTCGTCTTCGCGGCGGAGCGTGGCGAAGCCGGTGTCGAGCTGAACGTCGCCGAGGCGTCGGGGAGTGCGCAGGTCGGTGCCGCCGGACACGGGCGACTCGCCGATCGGCAGCAGTCGGTCATCGGTCTCGAAGAAGGTCTCGGCGGGGATGCGCAGGAGCAGCTGCTTCGGATCGGTTCCGGAGATCGTGAGGAAGGGGTGGGTGCCGAGCGCGACGGGTGCCGGGCTCTGCGAGCGGTTCACGATCGTGTGCTCGGCCGTGATGCCGCGGGCGTCGAGCGTGTAGCGCACGCTCGTCTCCAGCAGATAGGGATAGCCGATCTGCGGCACGACGTTCGCGCGCAGCAGCACGGTCGCATCGTCCTGCTCGGCGATCTCGTAGGCGGAGTAGCGCAGCAGCCCGTGGATCGCGTTGTTCAGCTTGGGCTCGGTGATCGCGAGCGCCCGCGTCTCCTCGCCGTCGGCCCAGATGCCGTCACGGATCCGGTTCGGCCACGGCACCAGCACGACTCCGGAGCAGGAGGGCGCGGGCCGGTCCTCCGGGTAGGGAGGCACGACCGTGGTCTCGCCGACGACGAGGTGCCGCAGCGATGCGCCGATCTGCGAGATCTGGGCGCGGACGCCGTGCGCCTCGAGGTGGACCTGGACGCCGGTCGGAGTGGTCATGCCGCCATCGTAGAGCGGTGGGGTGACGCGGTGGGTTCCCAGGTGACTCGGGTACGATAGTGCGGTCGGCTTCGGGCGACCGTGCTCTCTGGGATCCCCAGCGGGTGCGGTGCTGCGATTGTGTGTGAGCCCAGGGGCCGATGGTGAGTTCGGCGGACGTCGCCGAGCGCTTCATCCATCACATGAATGGCCCCCGGCCGACGACTGCCCGGGTTTCCCCGCGCCCTAGGAGGGCGGCGGGGCGCTGTTCTCGTGCGAGAACCAGATAAAGGACATACCCGTGCCCAAGAACCACAAGCCCAAGGGCGGACGCCCCTCGGCGAACTTCGAGCCGCGCTACGCGAAGAAGACCTCGTTCCACGACCGCCACCGTCAGGGGGCCCCGGCCCGCGACAGCGAGTCCGGCCGTGGCACCGCAGACCGCTTCGGCCGCGCCGACGCGCGTCCGGCCCGCGACGACCGGGGCGCCCGGTTCGACCGCGACGCCCGTCCGGCCCGCGACGACCGTCGTGCGGACGCCCGCCCCGGCAGCCGTTCGCCCAGCCACCGCGGCTACCGCGCCGAGCCCGCCGCGGGTGAGCGCGCGCCGAAGCAGCGCTGGTCCGCCCAGGAACGCGCCGGACGCGACGAGTCGCGTTCGATCCGCAACCGGGCCGAATCCGGCCGCATCGACGCCCCGCACCGCCGGGACGACCGCGGCCGCTTCGATCGCAACGATCGTCCCCAGCGCGACGACCGCCCGCGGTACGACCGCAGCGACCGTCCCCAGCCCGACCGCAGCGACCGTCCCCGGTTCGAGGACCGCGCCGGCCGGACCGAGCGTCCTCGCTTCGATCGCAGTGATCGTCCGCAGCGTGATGAGCGTCCKCGSTTCGATCGCAGYGATCGTCCGCAGCGTGATGAGCGTCCTCGGTTCGATCGCAGTGATCGTCCGCAGCGTGATGAGCGTCCGCGCTTCGATCGCAGCGACCGTCCGCAGCGTGATGAGCGTCCGCGCTTCGATCGCAGTGATCGTCCGCAGCGTGACGAGCGTCCTCGGTTCGATCGCAGCGACCGTCCGCAGCGTGACGAGCGTCCTCGGTTCGATCGCAGCGACCGTCCCCAGCGGACCGAGCGCCCCAGGTTCGACCGGGATGACCGCTCTCGCACCGAGCGCCCGCAGCGCGATGACCGCGCCGGTCGCACCGAGCGCCCGTCGTTCGACCGCCCGCGGAATGACCGTGACGACCGTCCCCGCCGGGACGACCGGACCGAGCGTCCGCGTTTCGACCGGACCGAGCGTCCGCGTTTCGACCGGGACGACCGTCCCCGGCGCGACGACCGTCCCCGCCGCACCGACGGCCCGAAMCGCAGTGACTGGAACCGCACCGCCGACCGCGCGCCGAAGCAGGAGCAGCTCGAGGACGTCGTCCACGAGCGCCTCGAGGCGCAGACCGTGCAGGCCGAGGAAGTCGCTGATGTGACGTTCGGCGACCTCGGTCTCGGATCCAACATCGTCGAGATCCTGACCGGCATGGGCGCGACGGCGCCGTTCCCGATCCAGGCGGCCTCGATCCCGGCGGTCCTCGAGGGCCGCGACGTCCTCGCCCGCGGTCGCACCGGATCCGGCAAGACCATCGCGTTCGGCGCCCCGCTCGTGGAGAGCATCCTCGCCTCGCAGAAGGGTCAGAAGCGCGAGTTCGGCCGCAAGCCGCGCGCGATCGTGCTCGCGCCGACGCGTGAGCTCGCCCTGCAGATCGACCGCACGATCCAGCCGATCGCGCGCAGCGTGGGCCTGTTCACCACGCAGATCTACGGCGGCGTGCCGCAGGCCCGCCAGGTCGGTGCGCTGAAGAAGGGCGTCGACATCGTGATCGGCACGCCCGGCCGCATCGAAGACCTGATCAACCAGGGCAAGCTCGACCTCTCCGATGTGCGGATCGCCGTGCTCGACGAGGCCGACCACATGTGCGAGCTCGGGTTCGTCGAGCCGGTGCAGCGGATCCTGCGCGCGACGGGCGACGGCAGCCAGAAGCTGCTGTTCTCGGCCACGCTGGACCGYGAGGTCGCCGCGCTCGTCGACGAGTTCCTCGTGGACCCGGCCGTCTTCGAGGTCGCCGGCGAGACGCAGGACTCCGGCACGATCGAGCACAGGGTGCTCGTGATCGAGCACCGCGACAAGGCGGAGATCCTCACCTCGCTCGTCGATCGCGACGGACGCACGCTGGTCTTCTCCCGCACCCGCGCCTACGCGGAACAGCTGGCCGAGACCTTCGAGGACGCCGGGATCCCCGCGGTCTCGCTGCACGGCGACCTGAACCAGGCCAAGCGCACGCGCAACCTGCAGAAGCTCACGTCGGGGCGCGTGAATGTGCTGGTCGCGACCGATGTCGCCGCCCGTGGCATCCACGTCGACGACATCGACCTGGTCGTCCAGGCCGACGCGCCCGACGAGTACAAGACGTACCTGCACCGGTCCGGCCGGACCGGTCGTGCGGGCAACACCGGCCGGGTCGTGACGCTCATCACCCGTCCGCGCGGCCGCCGCATGACGGAGCTGCTGAACCGCGCCGAGATCGACGCGCCCTTCGAAGAGGCGCGTCTCGGCGACGACCTCATCGAGGAGATCGCCGGCCGCATGCCGTCGGCGTCCGACCTCACCGCCTGATCGCGACGCGCCTCAGGGCGCACCGTGTCCTCGAGGGCCGGAGGGCGAGGGATCCGGAATCCGGATTCCTCGTCCCCCGGCCCTCTTCGGTGTCAGAGCTCCAGAACCCAATCGTTGCTGAGGAGCACTCCGCCGCGAAACGGGAACGGCGTCGTGCCGCGCAGGACGAAACCGGCGCGGCGGCAGAGCGCATTGGAGGGAGCGTTGTCGACGGCCGGATAGGCGTGCAGTGCGGAGTGCGAGCCCTCGGCCCGGACGATCCCGATCAGCGCCTCCAGCGCCCGCCCGGCATACCCTCGGCCCTGGAACTCGGGCACGACGCTCCAGCCGGCCTCCCAGACCACGGCGTCTGTGTCGTCCGTGTGCTCCCAGTAGGCGACGGATCCGATGATGTCGTCCCCGTCGCAGACCACGAGCACCTGCCCGGGGAAGTCGGTGCGGAGGTAGCGCGCGTGACGCTTCTCCAACTCCTCCTCGGTCTCCGCGCGCACCTGATGGGCAGTCATCGCCGGGGTGTTGAAACGGTCGAGCAACGGGCGGTCTTCGGGCTGCCAGGGGCGGAGTATGACCATGGGATGACGCTATCCAGGGCCTCGGACATGGCGCCGCGCAGTGCCAGGATCCGGCCGGGATCCGGTCTGGAACGGCCGAACGCCGAACCTGAGAGTTCGAGCAAAATATCTTGCCGCATCCCGGGATCCACGGTGGGCTCCCAGGAACAGTGATGCAGGATCGTTACCTTGTACGCCCGACCCGAGGGCGTGACGCCGCTACCCGAGCGGCACCGAGGACTTCAAGGATCGTTACTTCGTCATGTCGAGAAACCCGTTCTTCCGCTCTGCCCGCAGTAAGACCATCGCCATCGTCGGCGCGACCGCCGTGCTCGGCGCGCTCGTCGTCGGGGGCACCGTGCTCGTCGCGCCGACAGTCGCCGCCGCCGCTCCCGCCGTTGCTGCGGCCGACGATGTGACCGCCTACAACCAGCGGGTGCAGGTGCGTGCGGCGCTCGATACCGCCAAGACCGCGATGGCGGACGCGGCCACCGTGAACGCCGATGTGAAGGCGTCCGGCCTCGATCTCGGCCAGGGGCGCAAGCTCGTGGATGTGACCGGTCTGACCTCGGCGCACGAGGTGCTGTCGAGGTCGGCCTCCGAGAAGGGCGCCGTGCACACCACGCTCGCCGTCGCGGTCGCGGACTACTCCGAGAAGGTGGAGTCGCAGGTCACCGAGGTGCGCTCCAATCTGAACAACGCCATCGCGCAGAAGCAGGCGGCCGATGCGGCTGCCGCTGCCGCTGCCGCCGCCGCACAGGCCGCCGCCGAGGCGCAGGCCGCCGCGAACACCCCGGACGGCGCCCGCGCCGCGGCCCAGCAGATCATGGCGAGCCAGTACGGCTGGGGCGATGACCAGTTCCAGTGCTTGAACTCGCTGTGGAACAAGGAGTCCGGCTGGAACTACCAGGCCTACAACTCCTCCGGCGCCACCGGCATCCCGCAGGCGCTGCCCGGCGACAAGATGGCGACCGTCGCGGACGACTGGCAGACCAACGCGACCACGCAGATCACGTGGGGCCTCGGCTACATCTCCAGCGTCTACGGGACCCCGTGCTCGGCCTGGGGCCACTCGCAGGCCACCAACTGGTACTGAGTCCCGAGAGACCCTGAGACGGGGCGGTGCGCATCAAAGCGCCCGCCCCGTCTGTCGTACTCGCCTCAGAACAGGGTCGGCGCCGGCACCGGTGCGCGTGGCGCACCGAACCGCGACGGCGCTGCGGGCTCGGTCGCGGGCTGCTCGAACAGCCACAGCGGCATCGCATTCGTGACCGGCTCGGCCGGCGCGCTCATGCTGCGCCGCAGCGGGCGGTCGTCGGAATGCCGTGCCTCCAGCCCGTGCATCCGGATGAGCGGCCTGACCCGTCGCGCAAGCCACTTCCGGTAGTCCTTCGGCGCCTCCGCCGCGGACCCGGGGTACAGCACCCGGTACGACGACAGCAGATCCGGCCTGTTCTGCGACAGCCACTGCAGGAACCAGGGCTTCACGCCCGCCCGCAGGTGCAGGGCGCCGTAGATGACGTGATCCGCACCGGCCTCCTTGATCCTTCGCAGGGCACCGTCGATCGCGTCCACCGAGTCGGTGAGGTGCGGCAGGATCGGCATCAGGAACACCCCGACCCGGAAGCCGGCGTCGCTGAGCGCGCGCACCGTGTCGAGCCGCGCCTGGGTGGACGGAGCGCCGTGCTCTATCGCCTCGCGGAGGGTCTCGTCGAACATCGCGATCGACAGCTGCACGTCGACGGGCACCCTGGCCGCGGCGTCGACGAGGGCCGGGATGTCGCGGCGGATCAGCGTGCCCTTGGTGAGCACGGAGAACGGCGTCCCGGAATCGGCCAGCGCGCCGATGATCCCCGGCATCAGCCGGTACCGCCCCTCCGCGCGCTGATACGGATCGGTGTTCGTGCCGAGCGCGACGGTCTCGTGCTTCCAGGATCCGCGGCGCAGCTCCTTCTCCAGGGTCTCGACCACGTTCACCTTGACCACGATCTGCGAGTCGAAGTCCCGTCCCGCGTCCAGGTCCAGATACGTATGCGTCCCCCTCGCGAAGCAGTACACGCACGCATGGCTGCATCCGCGGTACGGGTTGACCGTCCAGTTGAAGGGCATCTTGGAGGGGCCGGGCACATGGTTCAGGGCCGACTTCGCGAGCACCTCGTGGAAGGTCATCCCCGCGAACTCCGGAGTCGTCACGGTTCGCAGGAATCCGGTGCGGTTCTCCATTCCCGGCAGCGCCTGCGTGTCGGTCTCGTCGATGCTCTGCCCTTGCCACCTCATGACGATATTCGAACATAACAACGATGATGAGTCAAGAAGAACCTCGTGGAAAAGTTCGAATGTCGCCGATGTTCAGGTCTGGCGGTGAGAATGGATCCGTGGCAGATCAGCGGCACCCGACTCGCGCTCGCCGCATGGATCCGCGCGTGACGTTCCGGCTGTACGTCACGATCGGGCTGGCGGTCGCGCTGATCGGCGCGCTCTGGGCCCTCGCGGACGGCTCCGCCGGCGCCGGCCCGGGCGGCCAGGTCAAGGCGGATCCGAAGGGTGTCGAGATCGCGATGCCCCAGGCGGCGACGAGCCTGCCCTCGGTGCAGCTGCACGCGACGGCGGCCTCCAACCCATGCGCGCAGACGCCCGTGCAGCAGGCGATCGCGTCCGGTGGCGACGACGCCGTGGTCGCGGCGTTCGGCGGCGGAGCGGCGTTCCGCGCCGCGGTCGCCGCCGGCAATGCGCCCTGCGTCGACCTGTCCGATCCGAACCGCGACTGGGTCGTGGTGAACAAGACCCGGCCGCTCAACCCGTTGACCTTCGCGCCCACGTCCTTCGGGGATCCGGCACTCTCCGTCGACGGTGCGGGCTCGCTGCGCTCCGACACGGCGCACGCTCTGGACCAGCTGTCCGCGGCGGCGGACGCGGCTGGGGTCGGCTCGATCGCGCTCGCCAGCGGCTACCGCTCGTACGACACCCAGGTGCAGACCTACTCGGGCCAGGTCGCGACGTACGGACAGGCCCAGGGCGACGCCCTCTCTGCGCGGCCGGGGCACAGCGAGCATCAGACCGGCCTCGCCGCCGACGTCGTCTCCTGTGCGGGCGGCTGCGGCGACATCGACTCCTTCGGCGGCACCGCCGCCGGCGCCTGGGTGGCCGAGAACGGCTGGCAGTACGGTTTCATCGTCCGCTACGTCGCAGGCCAGACCCCGGTCTCCGGCTACGACCCCGAGCCGTGGCACCTGCGCTACGTCGGCGTTCCGCTCGCGACGGCGTATCACGATGGCGGATTCACCACGCTTGAGCAGTTCTTCGGGCTCGCTGCGGCTCCCGCATACCTGGGCTGACCCACGGCGCGGACGCGTGTCATCGAGTCGGGCCCGATGGGCGCGAGGTCGCGTCGTTGACCGATTCCGACGCTGCTGGAGTGATCGCACAAATCGTGACACCGAGTCTCACATTCGGTGGGATGCATTCCCACAATCTGAGTCAATATCCGCGATTTTCCGCGTAGGATCTCGAGTGCGAAGACGCACACACGATCTGGAGGAGCGCGATGGAACGCGACATCTACGACGAGGACCACGAGGCATTCCGCGACCTGGTCAAGGACTTCATCAAGCGCCATGTGAACAACGAATCGATCGAGCGCTGGGAGGCGGCTGGCGAGATCGATCGCGCCACCATGCTCGCGGCGGGTGAGGCCGGCCTGATCGGCCTCTCCGTGCCCGAGGAGTTCGGCGGCGCCGGGATGCTGCAGGACTACCGCTTCCGCACCATCGTGATGGAGGAGGTGATCGCGGCAGGCGCCGGGTCTCTTGCCGGCGCCTTCGGAATCCAGGACGATCTGGCCGTGCCGTACCTCGTTCACATGGGCACGCCGGAGCAGAAGGCGAAGTGGCTGCCCCGCATGGCGACGGGCGAAGTGCTCGGCGCGCTCGCGATGACCGATCCGGGAGCGGGCTCCGACCTGCGCGGCATCAAGACCAACGCGAAGAAGGTCGACGGCGGGTACATCCTCAACGGCGCCAAGACGTTCATCTCCTCGGGAACCACCGCCGACATCGTCGTGACCTTCGTGAAGACCGGTGAGGGCAACCGGCCGGACGCCTTCAGCCTGTTGATCGTCGAGAAGGGCATGGAGGGCTTCGATCAGGGCAAGAAGCTCAGCAAGATGGGCTTCCACGGCTGGGACACGGCTGAGCTCAGCTTCACGGATGTGTTCATCCCCGACGAGAATCTGATCAGCGGCAAGGAGGGGCAGGGCTTCATCCAGCTCATGATGAACCTGCCGCTCGAGCGCCTGTCGATCGGTGTCGCCGCCGCGGCCGCTGCAGAGGCCGCCACGGCCTGGACCATCGCCTACACCAAGGACCGCGAGGCCTTCGGCGAGCGCATCGCCGACTTCCAGAACACCCGCTTCCGTCTGGCGGACATGGTCACCACGACCGAGGTCATGTGGGCGTACGTCGACCGCGCGCTGCTGGCGTACAAGGACAGCAAGCTCACCGCGGAGGACGCCGCGAAGGTGAAGTTCTGGACGACGGAGCGCGAGTGGGAGGTGCTCGACACCGGCGTGCAGCTGCACGGTGGCTACGGCTACATCATGGAGTACCCCATCGCGAAGGCCTTCACCGATGCCAGGGTGCATCGCATCTACGGGGGCACGAACGAGATCATGCGCGACCTCGTCGGCCGTCAGATCGCCGGCAAGCGCTGACCTTTCGGTCCCTGAGCTTGTCCACAGGCGCCCCCGGATCCTGGATCCGGGGGCGCCCGTGCGTGCGGGGTGCGGCTCGTGCGGTGTGGATCCTCCTGCACAATCCGGGCGTTCGTGGAGTTCCGCACCGATTGCGTGAGCGGGCCGCATGGTCGCCCACGGCGCCGTCAGGCTGGCATCATGAACCCCGAAACACTGCGCGAGCACGTGCTCGAAAGCGACGACGACCTCCGCGACGCCCTGGAGCTCCTGCTCCAGCAGGCGAGCCAGCGGCAGCTCTGGCTGTTCTTCATCGACGGACGAGGCCGGATCGCCGAGCCGCTGATGCCGATGGCGGACTACCCCGAGGATCCGATCGAGGCGGTGACGACGGAGGACCTCGGCGAGGTGACGCACGCGCACCTGCTGTCCCAGCGGATCGGCATGCTCCGCGAGCTCACCGGCAATGCGGCAGCGGTGCTGGCGTGGGAGCGGGTCGGCGGTGAGGTCGTCGACGACGACGTCCGCGCCTGGGCGCGCGCGATGAAGCGGCAGGCCGCGCTGCTCGGGATCCCGCTGCGCGCCCAGTTCCTGCTGCACTCCCGCGGTGTGCGCCAGCTGCACGCCGACGACGTGTTGTGATGCGCACGGAGCAGGTAGCAAGATGATTGCTACCGGGGTAGCATCATGCTCATGGTGCACGCCAAGGTCAGTCTGAGCCTCAGCGAGGAGGACATCGCCTTCCTCGACGCCGAGACGCAGAGCGGTCGTTATCCCTCGCGCTCGGCGGCGACGCAGGATGCCGTGCGCCTGCTGCGCGAGAGCCGCCTGGCCGACGCCTATGCCGAGGCCTTCGCCGAGGGCGACGGCGCGGACTGGGACGCCCTGGCGGGCGACGGGCTCGCGTCCGCGTGAGCGTGTCATCGGTCCCTCTTCTGCGTCGCGGCCAGATCGTGCTCGTGTCCTTCGATTCCGCCGTCGGCTCCGAGGCGAAGAAGACCCGTCCTGCCGTGATCGTGAGCAACAACGCGGCGAACGCCGTCGCGGTGCGGAGCGATCCGGCGACCGTGACGGTCGTCCCCCTGACGTCGAACACGGCGCGGATCCTGCCGTTCCAGGTGCTGCTGCCGGCGAGGGTGACCAGGCTCGAGCGTGACGTCAAGGCGCAGGCGGAGCAGGTGCGCACGGTCGCGGTCGCTCGCATCGTCCGCCCCGTCGGCTGGGTGCCGGCGGAGCTGATGGGGGCGCTCGACGAGGCGCTCCGCCTCCATCTCGCACTCTGACGCCGCCGCTGACGCATCGCTGTCGTCCTTCCCGAACGCCCCGAGGTCCCCGGATCCCGGGGCGTCGTTCTGCGTGCCGATCGCGGCCGCGCCCCGCGGAGGCGCGATTCCGCGCTCAGGAATATTTGGTATTCAGTGTTGCTATGTACCGGTACTCAGTGTTACTGTCTACCGGTAGTCAACATCACTGAGTAGAAGGAGGCGATCGCAATGGCGAGTCAGATGACCGAGATGCTCAAGGGCACTCTCGAGGGGATCGTCCTGGCGATCCTGGCCGAGCGATCGGCCTATGGATACGAGATCACGACCAGGTTGCGCGACGGGGGTTTCCCGGACATCGCGGAGGGCACCGTCTACGCACTGCTGGTGCGGATCGAGCAGAGGGGCCTCGTGGATGTCGAGAAGGTCCCGTCCGAGAAGGGGCCGCCGCGCAAGGTGTACTCGCTCAACACCCAGGGGCGGGATCAGCTCGCCGATTTCTGGAGGACCTGGAGCTTCCTCGCCGCACACATCGAACAGCTCCGCCACACCGACAGCATCAGCACGACCGACACGAATGAAGGAGCCTGACATGGCCGCCAAGTGGATCGAAGCCATCACCGGACCYCTCGACCAGAAGAAGCAGTACCGGCAGTACAAGGCCCGCATTGCGGCGCTCCCCGAGCCTTACGGCGCGGCCGCGAAGGCGACCGACCGCTACCTCATGCTCGCAAGCGGGATCACCGACGGCGACGCGCTGGTGCAGATGCTCGTCGACCTCGCGGATCTGTGGGAGCGGGCGGCCGCTGACGGCACGCCCGTGCGCGACATCGTGACCGACGACCCCGCGGAGTTCGCCGAGACCTTCGCCCGCGCCTACAACGGGAAGGTGTGGCTCGACAAGGAGCGCAAGCGCCTCACCGCGGCGATCGACCAGGCCGATCAGGCCGACCGGAAGGGGAAGTGACCATGGCCACCACCGCCCCCGCGATCCGCGTGCAGGGTGTCACGAAGGCCTTCAAGGATCTGCAGGTCCTGCGCGGCGTCGACTTCGAGGTCGAGCGGGGCAGCATCTTCGCCCTGCTCGGCTCGAACGGCGCCGGCAAGACCACGCTCGTGCGCATCCTGTCGACGCTGCTGAAGGCCGACGGCGGAGCCGCCACGGTCCAGGGCTTCGACGTCGCCTCGGCGCCGAACGACGTCCGCGACGCGATCAGCCTCACCGGCCAGTTCGCCGCGGTCGACGAGATCCTCACCGGACGCGAGAACCTCGTGCTCGTCGCGAAGCTCCGCCATCTCAAGGATCCGGGAGGCGTCGCCGACGATCTGCTCGCCCGGTTCTCGCTCACCGACGCCGGAGGACGTCGAGCGGGCACCTACTCCGGCGGCATGCGGCGCCGGCTCGACATCGCGATGAGCCTGATCGGCAATCCGCCGGTGATCTTCCTCGATGAGCCGACCACGGGCCTGGACCCGCAGGCGCGGATCGAAGTCTGGGACACCGTCAAGGAGCTGGCGAACGGCGGCACCACCGTGCTGCTCACCACGCAGTACCTCGACGAGGCGGAGCAGCTGGCCGACCGGATCGCGATCCTGCACGAGGGCACCATCATCCAGAACGGCACGCTCGCCGAACTCAAGCGGCTCCTGCCGCAGGCGAAGGTCGAGTACGTCGAGAAGCAGCCCAGCCTCGAGGAGGTCTTCCTCGCCCTGGTCGGACCGTCTGCGGGCTCTGCGACCACCCCTGATTCCACGAAGGAGGCAGTGAAATGACCAGCCACGTCCTCAGCGACACCGGCACGCTCACCGGGCGTTCGCTCAAGCACATCCTGCGCAGCCCCGACACGATCATCACCACCGCGGTGACCCCGATCGCGCTCATGCTGCTGTTCGTCTACGTCCTCGGCGGGGCGATCCACACCGGATCCGACCAGTCGTACATCGACTACATGCTCCCGGGCATCCTGCTCATCACGATCGCTTCCGGCATCGCGTACACCTCGTACCGGCTGTTCCTGGATCTGCAGGGCGGGATCTTCGAGCGGTTCCAGTCGATGCCGATCGCCCGATCGAGCGTGCTCTGGGCGCATGTGCTCACGTCGCTCGTCGCGAACATCGTCTCGGTGGCGATCGTGGTCGGCGTCGCGTTCGCGATGGGGTTCCGCACCGGAGCATCGGTCGCGGCGTGGCTGGCCGTGGCCGGGATCCTGATCCTGTTCACCCTGTCGCTCACCTGGCTCGCCGTGATCGCGGGCCTGAGCGCCAAGACCGTGGACGGCGCGAGCGCGTTCAGCTACCCGCTCATCTTCCTGCCGTTCATCAGCTCGGCGTTCGTGCCCACCTCGTCGATGCCGGGCCCGGTGGCCTGGTTCGCGGAGTACCAGCCCGTGACGTCGATCGTGAACACGATCCGCGCGCTGTTCAACGGCACCCCGGTGGGATCCAGCATCTGGATCGCCCTCGCCTGGATGGTCGGGATCCTCGTGGTCGCCTACGGCTTCGCGATCGCCATCTACCGGAAGAAGATCAGCTGAGCACGCTCGGTGTCTGTGCTTCGACAAGCTCAGCAACCGGCCTGGTCCCTGAGCTCGTCGAACGGTCCCTGAGCTTGTCGAAGGGCCGAACCGGATCGAACCGCCTTCGGCGCCCCGTGCGCCCGGAGGCGGTTCGAGGCGGTTCGAGGCGGTTCGGCCCTTTCAGCCCAGGGGCTCCGCCGCCGTCTCGCGCGCCGCGCGGGAGGCGGGGGACGAGGTGCCGATCCGCCAGTAACCGCAGAAGCTGACCTGGCCCTTGTCGACACCGCGCTCGCCGACCAGCAGCTTGCGCGCACCGGAGGCCAGCGCCTGCTCTCCCGCGGCATAAGCGTGGAACGGCGCGCCGGGCAGTGCGAGCTCGCGCAGCGCCGCCAGGGCGAGTGCGCCGGGCCGGTCGGAGGATGCGCGCACGAACCACTGGACGTCGATGCCGTCGGGGTGCGGGAAGTCCAGCGCGTCCGCGGCGGAGGGCGCTTCGAGCAGGACGGATCCGACCGCGTGCACAGGCAGTGAGGCGCAGATCGCGGCGATCGCGGGCAGAGCCGTCTCATCGCCGACGAGCACGACCCGCTCCGTGCCGCGCTCGGGGTTGAAGGTGAGCCCCTCGTCGATCACGAGCACGCGCTCGCCGGGCCGGCACGTCTCGGCCCACCGCGACGCCGGGCCCGCGGTGCCTTCGGCGGCGGAGCCGTGCAGCACGAAGTCCACGTCGAGCTCGGCCCCATCCTCGGCCGTGGCCGGGCGGAAGGCGCGCACGCTGTAGTTGCGCATCACCGGGCGCTCGCCGTCGGGGATCCGCAGGAACTTGAGGTACCCGAGCGTCTGGTTGGCCTTGGCCGGAACCCGGCTCAGC
Organism: Microbacterium sp. 05N427; assembly: GCF_056397105.1. Taxonomy (NCBI): domain Bacteria; kingdom Bacillati; phylum Actinomycetota; class Actinomycetes; order Micrococcales; family Microbacteriaceae; genus Microbacterium; species Microbacterium sp. 05N427. The sequence goes on along the minus strand of NZ_JBFTMT010000021.1, from coordinate 33,992 downwards.
GCCTCCTCGCCGCCCACCGGCAGGAACAGCCGGAACCACTGGTCGTAGCCCATGGGCGAGAACCGTTCGATCTCGCCTCCGCCGAACGTGATGCGCACCCAGTGGGGTGCCAGCCGCTCGGTCCGCAGCACGGTGAGCGGAACGAGCCCGGCTGCGGCCGGCTTGACCATCTTGCTGTATGCCATGGGGGACCTTTCGAAGTCTGATCTCGGGCGGGGTCAGGACCGCCAGGGGAAGAACAGGATCAGGAGGGCGGCGGACGCGGCGAGCATCAGGAGCAGGAAGACGACGTCGCGGGGGCGGAAGGGCACCTCGTGCCGCTCGGTGCGGGTCGGGTGCGCGCCGAACGCGCGCGAGTCCATGGCCAGCGCCACGCGCTCGGCATGGCGGATCGCGCTCGCCAGCAGCGGCACGATGTAGCCCCAGCCGCGCGCGATCCGGGCGAAAGGCCCGCGTTCGCCATGCGTGCCGCGCACCCTGTGCGCCGCTCGGATCACGCTCAGCTCGTAGCCGAAGCGCGGCACGAACCGGTAGGCCGCGAGCGCGGTATAGCCGAAGCGGTACGGGATCCGCAGCTGCTGCACGCCCGCGCGCACGACGTCCGGTCCGGTCGTGGTGAGGCCGGAGATGAGCGAGAGCGCGAGGATCGCCGCCAGCCGCAGTCCCGTCGCGAACCCGCTCTCGAGAGCGCCGGCATGCAGCTCCCACGTGCCGATCCGGAGCACGGTCGGGGTCGAGGCGACCTGCGCCGGATCGGTCCACAGTGCCATCGACAGCCCCAGCACGACGACCCCCACGGGGATCGCGAGCAGCAGCACGGCCCAGATCCTCGCGGTCGGCCGGGCGCCCGTCAGCAGCACCGCGTAGGCAAGCACGAGGAACGCGATCGGCGTCGCGAGGTCCCGCACGAACAGCAGCAGCACCATGGCGGGCAGCACAGCGCCGAGCTTGGCGAGCGGGTTCAGGTGGTGCAGCCAGGCACGCGCGGGCGCCGAGGTCTGCTCGGCGTACGGGTCGCTCAAGATCCCGTCTCCGTCTCCGTGGCCGTTGCCGTGGCCTCAGGCCCGGCGCCCGATCCTGTGATCGCCTCGGATTCGGGGACGGCGTCGTCGCCGAGGATGCTCCGCAGCTCCGGCGGGACCGCGAGATAGGCCGCGGGGAGCGGGATCAGGGCATCGCGGACCAGGGCGGCGGTGGCACCGGCGGCGGCGATCCGCCCGTCCTCGACGAGCACGGTGTGGGATGCGTGCTGGATCACGAGGTCCATGTCGTGCGTCACGAGCACGATCGTCGTGCCCTCGGCCCTGAGCTCGCGGAAGAGCGCGAGCAGCTCCTGGGTGCGCGTCCTGTCCTGCCCGAACGTCGGCTCGTCGAGCACGAGGATCCGCGGGCGGGTGATCAGCGCCGTGCCGACCGACAGTCGCCGTTTCTCGCCGCCGGACAGCAGGAACGGGTGCACGCCGGCCTTGCCGGTGAGTCCGAAGCGCGCGAGCATCGCGCCGACGCGTTCCTCGATCTCGGCCGGCGGGGTGCGCCGCAGTCGAAGGCCGTGCGCGAGCTCATCGAACACCGTATGCGCGATGAACTGGTGTTCGGGATTCTGGAACACGAAGCCGACGTGCGCGGCGAGCGTGCGCGGCGAGGCGACGGCAGGATCGATCCCGTCGACCGAGATCCGGCCGCGCGGCGATGCCACGACACCGGCCAGCGCCTGCACGAGCGTGGTCTTGCCCGCGCCGTTCGGACCGATGATCGCGGTGATCGAGGCTGCCTCGATGTCGAGATCGACGTCGTGCAGCACGCGGGTGCGACGGCGGGCGACGTGCAGACCGCGCACGGCGATGATCGGGTCCGGCGCATCGAGCGTGCGGAACTCAGTCGATCCGGTCGCTGTGGCGCCGGAATCGGGCGCCACCACCGGAATCGACTGAGTTTCGAACGTCGACGCCTCGGCGTCGAGCCCCTGCAGGGCTACCGCGAGCTCCTCGGGGGTGAGCGGGAGCGGCGTGATCGGGGCTGCGGCGAGTGCCGGCAGCCGTGCGTTCAGCCGGCGAGCCGCGAGTGCGGCGGAGGGCAGCCAGGCGCCGAGTGCGAGGATCTCCTCCGCGTGCTCGCGCAGGATCCGCCGTGCGGGGCCGTCGAACGCGATGCGTCCAGAGGCGTCCAGCACGATCGCCCTGGTCGCGATCTCCAGTGCCGCGTCGAGGTCGTGCTCGATCAGGATCAGCGCGCGCTCCGCGGATCCGGCGATGTCCGCGAGCGCGGCATGGACGTCCGCGGTGCCCTGCGGATCGAGGTTCGCGGTGGGCTCGTCGAGGATCAGGACCGGGGATCCTGTCGCGAGCGCGGAGGCGATCGCGAGCCGCTGCTTGCCACCGCCGGACAGTCGGTCGGGGTTCTCGGCGCGGCGCTCCCACAGCCCCATCCGCCGCAGCGCGGCTTCGGTGCGGGCGAGCACTTCGGAGACGGGGAGCCGCAGGTTCTCCAGGGCGAACGCCGCGTCGTCGAGCACGGATCCGGTGATGATCTGCGCGTCCGGATCCTGGAACACCGTCGACACGGCGCTGCTCAGCGTGGCGATCGGCGTGGTCGCGGCATCGTGCCCGCACACCGTGACACTGCCGGACACCGCCGCATCGAGCGAGTGCGGGATGAGGCCGCTCAGCGCGAGCGCGAGTGTGGACTTTCCTGATCCGCTCGGGCCGAGCAGCAGCACGACCTCGCCCGCGTGCACCTCGAATGAAACGTCCCGGACGGCGGGATCGTTCGCGCCGCGGTGCGTGATCGCGAGATCGCGCACGCGGAGGAGCGGTGCGGCGGGCATGGAGGTCCGTTCACGGGAAGGGTTGCTTAGGCAAGCCTAACCTACAGATCTGCCAGGACCGGATCAGCGTCGGAGGTTCAGTGCGGTGCCACGCCGGCACGGCGCAGGGAGATGCCGATCCGCAGGCCGATCGCCGTCCAGGCGATCGGACCGAGCACCGCCAGCGGGAGGTAGATGATCCGCGCCCACATCGGCAGCTTCGCCAGGTCGACGGCGAAGAACACCACCACCGCGATGATCACGCCGATGATCGCCGCCGAGACGAAGAACCGCCATGCGCCCCACGAGCGGTATCGGGTGAGGGCGGCGACACCCTCCTGGATCAGGCCGAAAAGCAGGGCGGTGCCGAGGAACCGGGGGAACCAGATCGGGTTGAACGCGCTGGCGACCAGGGCGGCGAGCACGTGCGTGAGCAGCGCGACGAGCGGTCGGCGCAGCACCTCCTGCGCGATGATGCCTGGTAGCACGTGCGAGCCCAGGACCAGCCCGTAGGCGAACGGCGCGCCCGCGATCACGGGGATCGTCACCCAGCCGGCGGCGGCGCCGAGCAGGCCGGTGGCGACTCCGATGGCGGCGCAGACGAGCAGGACGCGCGTGGGCAGCGGGGAGCGGACGGCGGGCACCCGTCCAGCGTACCGGCGGGGTCGGACGGACCGGCCGGGAGTAATCGCCGTGGGTCCTGGCGCGCTCCGCTCGGCACCAGACCGGCCGGGAGCGATCCCGCTCAGATCCTCCGGCGCCGCGGCATGAGGTGCACGGGCGGGATCGGCGGGGCGGGGATCCGCTCGTCGCCGTGACCGACGACGTGGCCGAAGCGGTCGGATCCCGCCTCCCAGTCCTCGCGCGCCTGCGCGATCTCCTCGTGGCTGCGCGCGGCGAAGTTCCACCACATCACGAGGTCCTGCTCGAAGGGCTCACCGCCGAGGAGGAGGAGCAGCGCTCCGCCCGCGCTCGTCACCGTGACGGCGTCGCGCGAGTCGCCGAGGAACAGCACGTCATCGGCATCGAGCGAGGTCTCGGCGAGGTCGGATCCCGCGACGCGGGCGTCGCCCGTGACGAGCAGCAGGCCGTGCTCCCAGGCGGGGTCGAACGGCAGCGCGACGGTCGTCCCCGGCTCGAGGCGGATCTCCGCGCCCACGATCGGCGTGTGGGCGGTCGCGGGGGACTCGACGCCCGCGTAGGCGCCCATCACGACGGTGACGTCGGCGTCGGCTCCGGTCTCGGCGGGAAGCGCCAGCCCGGGCAGGGACAGGTGCTGCTCGAAGCCGGGGGCACCGGTCGCGGCGCCGTCGGGCAGCACCACCCAGAGCTGCAGGGCGTCGAGCGGGCCCGCCTCCTCGCCGAGCGAGTACTCGGAGTGCGCGATGCCGTTCCCGGCCGTCATGAGGTTCAGCTGTCCGCGGCGCAGCACGACGTCGCTGTCGATCGTGTCGCGATGGCGGATCTCGCCGACGAGCGGCCAGGTCACCGTCTGCAGGCCGATGTGCGGATGCGGCTCCACGCGCATGCGCACCTCGGCGGGCCCGAACCGGTCGAGGAAGCACCAGGCCCCGATCGTGGGCACGTCCTTGCTGGGCAGCACGCGCAGCACGTTCATCGCGCGCACGCCCCCGAGCGGCACCTCACGCGCCGCGAGCACGACCGCGCGCGGTCCGTGCAGGCTCATGCCTGTTCCTCGGGCGCCGCGGGGAAGCGCACCTTCGCGCCCGGCACCTCGTGCGTGCGCAGGTACCTGTTGATGTACGGGCAGTAGGGCACGATCGTGTCGCCGGTCGCGACGGCGTCGGCGAGCGCATCCGCGGCGAGCTTCGAGGCGAGGCCCTGCCCCTGGAACGCCGGATCCACCTCGGTGTGGATGAACAGGATCGTCCCGGGACGGCGCTGGAACTCGGCGAACCCGGCGAGAGCCCCGTCGCTGGTGATCTCGTAGCGGGATTCCGTCTCGTTCCGGGTCACGGCGATCTCGGGCATGGCGCTCCTTCATGCGGTGTCGTGCGGTGTCGTGCGGATCCGGCCGGTCCCCGAGGCTCTCGGAGGGGCCGACCCGGATCCAACCTATGCCAGCGAGAGGGGGCCGGGGCGGGATCCGCGGCACGCAAGTCTGAAGGACGGATGCGGTTCGAAAGGACGATCCGCGGGCGTGGATCCTGCAGAGTGGCCAACGTCCTGTGGAGTTGCGCGGCGAAGCCCGCTCAGCGGGCGCGCAGACCCGGCCGGCCTGTGGAAAGCGGCCGCCGGTGTCGGCTCCGCTCGTTACGCTGGAGGCATGCCCCAGAACGATCCGCGCGACCCCTATGCGGATCTGCCGTGGTCCGACGTGCCCCTCGACGACCCCTACGCCGACCTGCCGTTCGCGGAGGAGCCCTGGGAGGCGGCGCCCCCGCCCGAGGAGGGCGAGTGGGCCGGATCCCCTGGGGCGGTCCCGCAGGGCAGCTTCCCGGCCCCGGCCGCGGCGGCGACTTCCGCGCCGTCTGCCGGCAGAGCGGCGACTCCTGCGCCCAGCCGCTTCCCCACGCCGCTCGACGCGCTGACCACGGTCTACGGCTATGACGCGTTCCGCGGAGACCAGGCCGCGATCATCGACCAGGTCGTGGACGGCGGCGACGCCGTGGTGCTCATGCCCACCGGCGGCGGCAAGAGCCTCTGCTACCAGATCCCCGCGCTCGTGCGCGAGGGCACCGGCCTCGTGGTCAGCCCGCTCATCGCGCTCATGCACGATCAGGTCGACGCCCTGCGCGCCAACGGGGTGCGCGCCGCCTATCTGAACTCGACGCAGACCGCGTCCGACCGTGCAGAGGTCGAGCGCGCGTATCTCGCCGGCGACCTCGATCTCGTTTATGTCGCTCCGGAGCGGCTGTCCAACGCGCAGACCCTCGCTCTCCTGCAGCGCGGATCCCTCAGCGTGATCGCGATCGACGAGGCCCACTGCGTATCGCAGTGGGGGCACGACTTCCGCCCCGACTACCTCGCCCTGGGCGGTCTCGCCGAGCGCTTCCCCGGGGTGCCGCGCATCGCGCTCACTGCCACCGCCACCGACGAGACGCACCGCGAGATCACCGAGCGGCTGCACCTGCCGCAGGCGAAGCATTTCGTCGCGAGCTTCGACCGGCCCAACATCCAGTACCGGATCGACCCCAAGGTCGAGGTCCGCAAGCAACTGGTCTCGTTCATCCGGAGCCAGCCCGAGGGAGCCGCGGGCATCGTCTATGCACTCAGCCGCGCCTCGGTCGAGCAGACGGCCGAGTACCTGAGTGCGCAGGGCCTCGACGCGATCCCGTACCACGCGGGTCTCGATGCGGGCACGCGCGCCGCGCATCAGTCCCGGTTCCTCCGCGAGGACGGTGTGATCGTGGTCGCCACGATCGCCTTCGGGATGGGCATCGACAAGCCGGATGTGCGATTCGTCGCGCACGTCGACCTGCCGAAGTCGGTGGAGGGGTACTACCAGGAGACCGGTCGTGCGGGCCGCGACGGCGAGCCAGCGGTCGTATGGATGGCCTACGGCCTGGGCGACGTCGTGCAGCAGCGCCGCTTCATCCAGCAGGGCGACGGCGATCGCGTGATCAAGCAGCGGCAGAACCAGCACCTCGACGCGATGCTCGCCCTGTGCGAGACCGTCGACTGCCGCAGGAAGAACCTGCTCGGCTACTTCGGCCAGTCCTCGGAGCCGTGCGGCAACTGCGACACCTGCCTCACCCCGCCGGACAGCTGGGACGGGCTGATCCCCGCGCAGAAGCTGCTCTCCACCATCGTGCGGCTGCAGCGCGAACGTCGCCAGTCGTTCGGCGCCGGACATCTCGTCGACATCCTCCGTGGGGCGTCGACGGAGAAGATCCGCAAGTTCCGGCACGACGAGCTCGCGACCTACGGGATCGGATCCGACCTCACCGACGCGCAGTGGCGCTCGGTCGTGCGGCAGCTGCTGGCCCAGGGCCTGATGCAGCCGCAGGGCGAGTACGGCACGCTCGCGGTGAGCGACGCCGCCGCCGGCGTGCTCGCCGGCACGACCGCGGTCAAGCTGCGCCATGACGTGGTCGCGCGGGCCGGTGCCTCCGGAGGCGGGCGCTCCGCCAAGAGGAATGCCGCGGAAGCGCTCGCCGAAGGCGACCGCGGTCTGTTCGAGGCGCTGCGAGCGTGGCGCGCGCAGACGGCGCGCGACCAGGGCGTGCCCGCGTACGTCGTGTTCGGCGACGCGACGCTGCGCGCCCTCGCCGAGCACCGTCCCGCGCAGGCCTCCGACCTGGTCGGCATCAGCGGCATCGGCGAGAAGAAGCGCGAGGCCTACGGCGAGGCCGTGCTCGAGGTCATCGCGGCTGAGGGCTGAGGCGCCGGGAGCCTCATCCTGTGGGGAGCCGACAAGCGTTCGGATCCTCGTCGGGCGGATTGTTTGGGGGATCCCCACAGACGCCTTCGCCCCGCGTTGTGCGAGACCTACCATGAATTCATCCCCGAAACCTCACGAGAGGATCCTCATGGTCGACGCCGCCCTTCGGACGAACACCGCGAACAGCACCCCGGACGACCCCGCGACGCGCATCGACGTCGACGCGGTCGGCGACCTGCTGCTCGGCACCTGGGCGGACACCCGCCGCGAGGCGCGCGAGATGATCAAGGATCTGGCGTTCTGGCGCGACGACTCGCTCGGCAAGGACGAGCACCGCGAGCGCGTCCTGAGCCAGATGCACCTGCTGGTGCAGAACAAGGCAGTGCACCGCGCGTTCCCGAAGCGCCTGGGCGGCGAGGAGAACAACGGCGGCAACATCGCCGGGTTCGAGGAGCTCGTCGCAGCCGACCCGAGCCTGCAGATCAAGTCGGGCGTGCAGTGGGGACTGTTCGGATCCGCCGTCCTGCAGCTCGGCACCGCCGAGCACCACGACCGCTGGCTCCCGGGCATCATGAGCCTGGAGATCCCCGGCGCGTTCGCGATGACGGAGATCGGGCACGGCTCGGACGTCGCCTCGATCGGCACCACGGCGACGTACGACCCGGCGACCGAGGAGTTCGTGATCAACACGCCGTTCCGCGCGGCGACCAAGGAGTACCTCGGCAATGCGGCCCTGCACGGCATCGCCGCGACCGTGTTCGCGCAGCTCATCACGAACGGCGTGAACCACGGCGTGCACTGCTTCTACGTGCCCCTTCGCGGTGAGGACGGCGTGGACCTTCCCGGCATCGGTCGTGAGGACGACGGCCTCAAGGGCGGGCTGAACGGCATCGACAACGGCCGGCTCAGTTTCGACCACGTGCGGATCCCGCGCACCAATCTGCTGAACCGCTACGGCGACGTCGCTCCCGACGGCACCTACTCGAGCGCGATCGACAGCCCCGGCCGCCGCTTCTTCACGATGCTCGGCACGCTCGTGCAGGGCCGCGTCTCGCTCGACGGCGCGGCGTCCTGGGCCTCGGCGCTCGGCCTCTACATCGCGATCACCTACGCCACGCAGCGCCGGCAGTTCAACGGGGCTGACGGCTCGGAGACCACGCTGCTCGACTACGGCAAGCACCAGCGCCGTCTTCTGCCGCGCCTCGCCACGACGTATGCGCATCTGTTCGCGCACGACGAGTTCCTGCAGAAGTTCGATGGGGTCTTCTCGGGTCGCACCGACACCCCGCAGGACCGCGAGGATCTCGAGACCCTGGCCGCCGCGCTCAAGCCCCTGTCGACCTGGCACGCCCTGGACACCCTGCAGGAGTGCCGCGAGGCCTGTGGCGGTGCGGGCTTCATGTTCGAGAACCGCTTCGTCGGGCTGCGCGCCGATCTCGACATCTACGTGACGTTCGAGGGCGACAACAACATCCTGCTGCAGCTCGTCGGCAAGCGCCTGCTCACCGACTACGCCCGGCAGTTCAAGGATGCCGATGCCAAGACGCTCGCGAAATACGCCGTCGGGCAGACCGCGGGGCGGGTGTTCCACGGTGCGGGGCTGCGCCAGTTCGGGCAGGCCGTCGCGGATCTCGGATCCACAGCCCGCTCGGTCGAGAACGGCCTGCGCGCCGAGCAGCAGCACGAGCTGCTCACCGACCGCGTCCAGCAGATGGTGGCCGACATCGCGGGCCGGCTGCGTGCGGCCGGCAAGGACAAGGTGCTCGGCGAGAAGCTGTTCAACGAGAACCAGGCCGAGCTCATCGAGGCGGCCCGCGCGCACGGGGAGCTGCTGCAGTGGGAGGCGTTCACCGACGCCATCGGCCGCATCGAGGACGAGGACAGCAAGGCGGTGCTCACCTGGCTGCGCGACCTCTTCGGACTGCAGCTCGTCGAGAAGCACCTCGCGTGGTACCTCATCAACGGACGCCTCTCGGCGCAGCGTGCGGCCTCGGTCTCGCGTTACATCGACCGGCTCTGCGCGCGCCTGCGCCCGCACGCCCTCGACCTCGTGAACGCGTTCGGCTACGAGCCCGAGCACGTGCGGGCACCCCTCGCCTCGGGCGCGGAGCAGATCCGCCAGGACGAGGCCCGCGCGTACTACGCCGACCTCAGGGCCTCGGGCGAGGCCCCGGTCGACGAGAAGGCGCTGAAGCGCCGCACGGAGCGAGCGAAGCGAGACGACATGAAGGCCCGCCAGCCGTAAGGCGGCGCGACCCACCACGCGAGCAGGTCCGGATCGCCTCCAGGATCCGGACCTGCTCGCGTTCTTCGGGGCTTTGCGGGCTTCGCGGGCTTCGCGGGCTTCGGGGCTGTGCCTCGTCGAGTGCGCGGCTTGTTGTCGAGCGCACGGGAACGTCGCGCGAAGATCCGGTGCATTCGGCAGGATCCGGTGCGTTCGGCAGGATCCGGTGCACTCGGTGGGATCTGGTGCGTTCGGTGGGATCCGGTGTGCTCGGTAGGAGCCCGTGCACCGCGTCGGATCCGCGGCTGTGCCTCGCCGAGCGCACGGCTTGTTGTCGAGTGCACGGGAATGTCGCGTGGAGAGCCCGTGCACTCGGTGGGATCCGGTGTGCTCGGTAGGAGCCCGTGCACCGCGTAGGATCCGCGGCTGTGCCTCGTCGAGTGCACGGCTTGTTGTCGAGTGCACGGGAATGTCGCGTGGAGAGCCCGTGCATTCGGTGGGATCCTGTGTGCTCGGTGGGATCCTGTGTGCTCGGTGGGATCCGGTGCGTTCGGCAGGATCCCGTGCACCGCGTCGAATCCGGGGCTGTGCCTCGCCGAGTGCGCGGCTTGTTGTCGAGTGCACGGGAACGTCGCGTCAATAGCCCGTGCACTCGGCAGGATCCCGTGAGCTCGGCAGGTTCCGGTGAGCTCGGCAGGAACCCGTGCGCCCCGCGCCCGCCGGGATCAGGCGTCGGAGACGCGCTGGGCCAGGTGGTCGGCGAGAGGGGTGTCGGTGCCGAGCACCACCCGCACGTTCGCGTCCGCGTGGTCGCGGGTACCCAGGCGCTGACCGCGCAGATCGAACACGGTCTGCCCGCGGCCGGGACCGTCGGTCGTGTCGACCACGGCGGGCACCGCGGGGGCGACCGTGGGACGCACCCGGCCGACGGCGATCGCCGCGGCGAGCGGGTCGTGCAGGGCGCTGCAGCGGCGGCCGTAGGTCGCGCGGTAGAACTCCATGTAGAAGTCGAGCATCGCGGCGACGGCGCGTGCCACGGGGGATCCGGACGCGGCCAGGAGGTCGCGATGCGCCTCCTCGAACACGTTCTCCATGGTCACGTCGAGCGGCACGACGACGACCGGCCAGCCCGCGGCGAACACCGCGTCGGCGGCCTCGGGGTCGTTGCCGATGTTCGCCTCGGCGAGCGGGCTGATGTTGCCCGGCACCAGCGCCGCCCCGCCCATGAGCGTCACCCGCGCGACGCGGGAGGGGAGCGTCGGATCCAGTTCGAGCGCGGCGGCGAGGTTCGTCAGCGGGCCGACCGCGAGCACCTCGAGGGATCCGGCGTGCTCGTGCGAGAGCCGGATGAGCAGGTCGGCCGCGGTGCCGTCCTCGACCGCGCGGGCGGGCTCGGGCAGCGCCACCCCGCCCACGCCGTCGTCGCCGTGCACGTGCGGCGCACCGCCGTCGTACTCGTGGGTGAGGAAGTCGTGCCGCCCCACGGCCACGGGCACATCGTCGCGCTCGGCGAGGGAGAGCAGCCCCAGCGTGTTGCGCGCGGCTTGAGCTGCCGTGGTGTTGCCGCTGACCGTGCCGATCCCGGTGAGCGCGATCTCGGGCGACGCCAGCAGATAGGCCAGGGCGAGCGAGTCGTCGATGCCCGTGTCGCAGTCGAAGTACAGCGGGGCGGGGGTGTCGGGCATCGGATCCTCCTCGGGATGCGGGTGGGGTGCGTGGGCATGAAGCCGGCAGATCGTGCGGTCGGCGGGCAAGGGGCGGTCTGCGGGCAGGGGTCAGTCGGTCTTGGGCATCAGGAACAGGCTCGCGATGAGCGCGAGCACGCTGATCCCCACAGAGATCCAGAGGGCCAGGACGAAGTCGCCCGACATGACGAACGGCGCGACGATCGCGATGCCGAGGCTCGCGCCGAAGCCGAATGCGGTGCCGTTCATACTAGGCAGGATCGCCGGAGCCTCGCTGGGGGACTGCAGCACCCCGAGGCCGTTCGTGGTGGTGAGCACGACCCCGTTGTAGGCGACGCCGAGCACTGCGAACATCGCGAACACGGTCCACTGGCTGAACGGGAAGAGCGCGACGACGACGAGCGCTGCGATCGAGAGCACGAGACCGAGGCGCAGCATTCGGATCCACCCGAGACGGCCCGCGAGCCAGCCGGACAGCGGGGCGGCGGCGAGGCCGATCAGCGCCGGCGGCGTGAGGTAGAGCAGCGCGGAGGTCGACGCGTTCACGCCGTAGCCGACGGCCTGGTCCTGGCTGAGGATCACGATCGTGAAGTTGATCACGGCGAACACGCTCGACAGTGTCAGCACGGTGACGGCGATGACCGGCCACACCTGACGCGACCGCAGGTGCTCCACCGCGACGAGCGGCGTGCGGCGACGCTTCTCGATCGCCACGAACGCGAGCAGTGCCACGACCGTGCCCGCGAGGAAGAGCAGCGTGAGCGGGGCGAACCAGCCCTGGCCGGATCCGGTCGAGACGAAGTAGGTGAGGCAGATCAGGCCGAGCGAGAGCGCGGCGGCGCCCCACCAGTCCATGCGCCCGGTCGAGGACGGTGCGCCGTCTCGCGGGACGGCGAGTGCCACGCTCACGATCGCGATCACGGCGACCACGAGGATCACGATGAAGAGGGAGCGGAACCCGAAGGCGTCGGCGAGGAGGCCTCCGATCCAGCCGTCCACGCCGCCCACGCCGCCGTTGATCGCGGTGAGGATCCCGAGCACGGTCGGGAAGACCGCGGCGGGCAGCGTCTCGGCGAGGATCACGTAGGAGATCTGGAACGCGGCGCTGGACGCGCCCTGCAGCACCCGCCCGAGCAGCAGTACGGGGAGGTTGGGCGAGACGAGGCAGAGCAGCGTGCCGAGCACGATGAGCGCGAGTACGACCAGCAGGGCGCGCTTGCGACCGATGAAGTCGCTCCAGCGCGCCAGGACGATGCCGCCCACCGCGCCGGCGAGGAAGAACAGCGAGGACACCTGCGACACGGCGTCCATCGGTGCGCCGAGCTGCTTCGCGATGTCCGGGAGGGCCGGGCTGATCATGCTCGAGTTCAGCTGGAACGCGACGACCGTGAGGATCAGGGTCGCCACGAGCAGGACGGAGCGGCTGCCGCGGATCGGCGCGGGGCGATCGAGCGCCGCGGGTGCGGGGGAGAGCTGCACAGTGACTCCTTCGTCAAGGGGAGGGGGCGTTGCTCCCTCGGGTTATATGATGTTATACCTCTGAGGTAGAACATCTGCAAGTGAGCACTTCCGTGCTTGAATGAACGGCGAGCGCGGCCGAATCCGGAGGCCCTGGCAGGCGGTGGAGGAGATCCGATGACGGACGTCGAGCAGTTCCTGGCCCGGCCGCTGACCGCTCCCGTGGGCCAGCCCCTGCGCGTGGCCGTCTACTCCCGCCTGGCCGAGGGGATCCGGTCCGGCGTCTTCTCCCTCGGATCCGCGCTGCCGCGCGAGACCGAGCTGGGAGTCTCGCTGGGAGTGTCGCGCACGGTCGTCCGCGAGGCGCTCATGCTGCTCGAGGAGGACGGCCTCATCATCACCCGGCGCGGGATCGGACGCTTCGTCGCGGAAGACCTTCCCACCGTCGGCCTCGAAGAGCTGCGGCCCCTCGAGGCGGCGCTCGCCGAGGGCGGCGAGGACATCGGCGTCCGGCAGCTCGAGTTCGTCGTGCAGCCCACCACGGACTACGTGTCGGGCCATCTGGGTCTCGACGATGCGGCGAACACCTGGTTCCGGGAGAGCGTGATCGAGCGGGCCGGCGAACCCGTCGCGATCCTGCAGGAGCACCTGCCCGCGGGGCGCTACCTGACCGACGCGAGCCCGCAGATCGCCACCGTGCTCGAGGAGGCGACCGGCGATCCGACAAGCCTCATGACGGCGCTCGCCGCGCGCGGTGCGGTCTTCGGAGCGGGAGTGTGCGAGATCACGGTCAATGTGGTCGGCCGCACCCGTGGCGTGCTTCTCGGCCTCAAGCCGGGCGACCCCGTGCTCATCCTCACGCAGACCGTCTCCTCGGGCGGCGTCCCCGTCTACCTCGCCAAGTGCATCGTCTCCGGGAAGGCGGGCGTCCTCTCGGTCGTGCAGACCGCGCAGTGACCGCTCCGCCTCTTCCCCGCCCCTCAGGATCTGGAGTCCTCATGACCGCACCGCTCGCGCTCGCCGTCGTCGGCAGCATCAACGTCGACCTCACCGCCCGGACCGCGCGGTTGCCGGAACCGGGGGAGACCATCGGCGGCGGACGCCTGTCCCGCGAGGCCGGCGGCAAGGGAGCCAACCAGGCCGCCGCCGCCGCGCGCCTGGGCGCCGCGGTGCGGATGGTCGGCGCGGTCGGCTCCGACGCCGACGGGTCCTGGATGATCGAGGAGCTCGCCGCCGCCGGGGTCGACACCCACGCGGTGCGCCGCGGGGCGGAGTCCACCGGCGTCGCGCTCATCGTCGTGGACGCCGAGGGCGAGAACCAGATCGCCGTGTGCGAGGGCGCCAACGGCGAGGTGACGCTGGACGGGGTCGTGTTCGGATCCGACGAGGCCGTGCTCGCGCAGCTGGAGATCTCGATGGACGTGATCGTCGCGCTCGCCGCGGCCGCGCGCGGGTACTTGGCCATAAACGCCGCCCCGGCGATCGAGCTGCCCGCGGCGGTCGTCGAGCGCGCGGACCTCATCATCGTGAACGAGACGGAGTACGCGCTGCTGCCGGCGCTGCGCACGGCACGCCGAGTCGCCGTGACCTATGGCGGCGAGGGCGCGAAGCTCTTCGAACGGGGGGAGCTCGTCGCATCGGCCCCCGCGGTGAAGACGAGCGTCGTGAACAGCGTCGGCGCCGGGGACGCGTTCTGCGCGGCTCTCACGATCGGGCTGGCCTCCGGCATCGTCCCGCAGCGCGCCCTGTCGGCGGCGTGCGCCGTGGGTGCGGCCGCCGTTGCAGACCCGCGGTCGCAGCCGCTGCTCGCCGGGCTCGCGGAGTACCTGCCGGCGGAGTGAGCGGGGTGTCGGTGCCCGCGCCTACCCTGGATCCATGACGACGCTCCTCGCCGATGACCGTCCGCGCTGCGCCTGGGCGGGCGATGACCCCGAGTATCGCCGCTATCACGACGAGGAGTGGGGGCGGCCGCTGCACGGCGACCGCGCGCTGTTCGAGAAGATGTCGCTGGAGGGGTTCCAGGCCGGCCTCAGCTGGATCACGATCCTGCGCAAGCGGCCCCGGTTCCGTGAGGTGTTCGCGGGGTTCGATCCTGCGGTCGTCGCAGCGTTCGACGAGGACGATGTCGCCCGCCTCATGGCCGATGCCGGCATCATCCGCAACCACGCGAAGATCGAGGCCACGATCGGCAACGCCGCCCTCGTGCGGGAGATGGCGGAGGGTGAGCTCGACGCGCTGATGTGGTCGTTCGCCCCCGCCGCCGGGAGCGGTGCGCGCCCTCGGTCCATGTCCGACGTCCCCGCCGTGACCGCGGAGTCGGAGGCGATGAGCAAGGCGTTGCGCACGCGCGGGTTCCGCTTCGTCGGCCCCACCACGATGTACGCGCTCATGCAGTCGGCCGGCATGGTCGATGACCACCTCGAGGGATGCTGGCGTGCGGCGTCGAGCGTCGAGGAGAGTGCATGACGGTCTTCGTGTGGGTCGTCTCTGCGCTGATGGCGGTCGCCGTCCTCGCCTGGATCGTGAGCCTGTTCGTGCGCGACGGCCGGATCCGGGAGCAAGGGCGGGACGTCGTCGCCCACGTGGACGAGGTGCGGGTGATCGCCGTCAACGAGAGCGACTCGAAGACCCTCGGATACCGGCTCTCCTGGGAGGAGGACGGGCGGCGCAAGCAGGTGCGCGGGCGGGAGACGATCCCGATGGCCCGGGTGGCGGAGATCCGGGAAGGGGACGACGTCGTCATCCGCTATCTGGATGACGACAACATCCGGTTCGTCTTCGACCGGTAGCCGCGTCAGGGGGCGGTGGCGGGATCCGCGTCCGGCTTGCGGAACGTCTGGCGCATGTGATCGCTCGTGAGGAAATCGGCCACGCCGATCATGATCAGGCTGAAGACGATCTGCTCGGTCACCATCCACGCCGGATACAGCCCGGGGATCGCGGCCATCACGAGCGTGATGACGGGGAAGATCTGCGCGAAAAGCCGCAGCCGCTGATAGGCCCAGCGCCAGCCGAGCGCCGCGCGCCAGGCGAAGTAGAAGAGTGTGACGGTCATCGCGAGCACGATGAGCGCGCGCATCCACACGGCGAACGGCACGGCGGTGATCGAGCCGGCCTGCACGGCGATCACGACGGCGATCACGACCGCGGCGATGCCGATCAGTAGCTCGACGGCGAGCAGCCAGAACACCCAGCGGAAGGCGCGGACGGTGTGGCGGTGTTCGCGGGCGGACTCGGTGATCTTCTCGTGCGCGTTGCGGCCGCCGGCGATGCGGTCCACACGCAGCAGCAGTGGCTCCACGCGGCGCAGCACAGGGTCCAGGAACATGTCTCGAGCGTACGGTCCCGGCCTATGCCGGCAGCCGGAATCGTGGCCTTTCGGTCGGGAAATCGATCGAAGGATGGACGATCGGCGCGATCGAGCTCAGAAGTGCCTAGTCGGGTCCATCCGCCGGTGCAGGATGCGGATGACATCGACGCCCTGCGCTCGCTGGATGTAGAAGATGAGGTGGCTTCCGATGCTGTAGCGGCGGTACCCCGCTCGAATCTCGTCGCAGGCGAACCCGCGATCGGGAGCTGCTGCGATTCTTTCGATCGCGGCGCGGACCTCCGCGATGTAGTTCTCGGCCTGGCGCGCATCCCAGCGCTCCTCGGTGAATTCCCAGATCCCGGCGAGATCGCGTACAGCGGCCGGCGTCAGCCGGTAGTCGGTCATGAACGCCGGGAAGCGATGAATCCGTCGAAGTCGAACGGCTGTGGCGCGCCGCTTTCCTCGCCCGCGACGAGGGCCGCGCGCAGGGCGGACATCTGCGTCTCCTGATCCTCGAGGAGCCGGAGGCCGGCGCGAACCACCTCGCTTGCGGAGCGATAGCGCCCGGACTCGACCTCCTGCGAAAGGAAGCCTGCGAAGTGTTCGTCCAGGCTGATCGACGTGTTCCGAGCCATGGGGATCACGATACCAAGAATTGGTATGTCCAGGCGGCGTCGGTGCGCAGACGGTGGGGTGAGGTACGGATCGCGATGGGTAGTCCTGCCCATCGCGGCTCCCAGACTCCCGGTTTACACTCTTACAGTCCCCTGACAGTTGTGCATGGGACGGCTGTGCTTGACGTTCGGGGGGAAATCCGTGGTGAAGTCGTTCGCGTGGTTGCGGATGCGACCGAAGACCCTCGCGTCCGCCGCCGGCGTCACCGCCGCGGCCGTCGCGGTCGCCGGCATGGCTTTCGCCTACGAGGGCAACCCCACCGCCGAGGTGGATCTGCACGACGGCGGCGTCTGGCTCACCAAGACCTCGAGCCTGCTCGTCGGCCACTTCAACAACGAGTCCCGCGTGCTGGACGGCGGGCTGCGCACCGGCGGCGAGAACTACGACGTGCTGCAGTCCGGTGGCACCGTGCTCGTCGACGACCGCTCCGCCTCGACCCTGACCAGCATCGATCCGGCGCGTGTGGTGCTGAGCGACGCCGTGCTCATCCCCGGCGGCGCGAAGCCGGCCCTCGGGGGCACGACGGTCGCGATCCTCGACCCCAAGGAGGGCAAGCTCTGGGTGCGCTCGGCCTCGTCGCTGAGCGGCTTCAAGGCCGCGGGCGCGAAGCCCACCGCCACCCTCGGCGCCGGCGCCGACGTCACCGTGGGCAAGGACGGCACGGTCTATGCCGTCTCCGCCAAGGACCGCAGCATCGTCACCGTGCACGTGGACGAGCAGGGGGATCCGCAGCCGCCCTCCACCGAGAAGATCGACCTCGCCGAGAACGCGAAGCCCACGATCACCGTCGTCGGCACCACCCCCGTCGTGCTCGACGCCGACGCCAAGGCCGTGTTCGCGGCCGGGCACCGCACCGAGCTCACCGGATCCGAGGTCAAGAACCTCGACGCGGCCGTGCTGCAGCAGCCCTCCGCCGAGAACGGCTCCGCCCTGCTGGCGACCGCCGATGCTCTCGTCTCCGTGCCGCTGGACGGATCTGCGCCGTCGGTGCAGGACGCCGGGGGCACCGGGGCCCCCGCGGCCCCCGTCTACCTGAACGGCTGCACGTATGCGGCGTGGGGCGGATCCGCGAAGTTCCTGCGCGACTGCGTCGGGTCCGACAACGACCTGAAGACCTCGATCGAGGGCGCCGAGAGCAGCACGACCCTGGTGTTCCGGGTGAACCGCGACGTGGTCGTGCTCAACGACACCGCGAGCGGTGCGGCGTGGATGGCCACCGACAACCTGCAGCGCGTCGACAACTGGCAGGACATCGTGCCGCCCGAGGGCGACACCGAGAAGCAGGACGAGACCAGCGACGACCAGGTCGAGACGACCCTGCCCAAGCGCACCCCGGAGAACACCCCGCCGATCGCACATGACGACGAGTTCGGCGTGCGGCCGGGCCGCACCACGATGCTGCCCGTGCTCGACAACGACACCGATGCGGACGGCGATGTGCTGGTCGCCTCGCTCGCGCAGGAGCAGCCGGCGCTCGGCGACGTGCAGCCGATCAACAACGGCGGTGCCCTGCAGATCGCGGTAGCCGAGGGCGCCACCGGATCCGGCTCCTTCCAGTACCAGGCCGATGACGGCCGCGGCGGCAAGGCCACGGCGAACGTCGCGGTCAGCGTGCACGACTGGAGCGTGAACGGTGCGCCCAAGCAGAAGCGCACACCGGGCCTCCTCGTCGAGGAGGGCGGTGCGGTGACCTACAACGCGCTGCCTGACTGGATCGATCCGGATGGCGACGACGTGTACCTGAAGGACGTCGAGGCGGCTCCGGGCGACCAGGTCGACTTCACGCCGGACGGTCAGCTCACCTACCGTGCCGTGGCCAGTCTGCCCGGCCGCAAGGAGATCCGGATCCAGGTGTCCGACGCGATTGGCGAGCTCACGAGCGGCACCATCCGTCTCGACATCCGCCCTGCCGGCACGACGACGCCGAAGACCAATGCGGACCACTACGTGACCCGTGCGGGCGAGCAGGTCACCGCATCGCCGCTGCTGAACGACTCCAGCTCCGGTAAGGAGCCGCTCCGCCTCACCCGGGTCGACGAGACCCCGGGCGCCGTGATCACGCCGAACTTCGGCGAGGGCACCTTCACGTTCCGGGCGCAGCTGCCCGGCACGTACTACATGCAGTACCTCGTGAGCGCGGGACCGAACGCCGTGCCGGGGCTCGTCCGGGTGGACGTGCTGGACAAGTCCGCCGAGGCGGCGCCGCCGATCGCGGTGCGCGACGTGGCACTGCTGCCGAGCGGCGGCGACGTGCTCGTGGGCGTGCTGAACAACGACGTCGACCCGGCCGGCGGGATCCTCGTCGTGCAGTCGGTCACCGTGCCTCCGCACAGCGGCGTGGCGGTATCGGTGCTGAATCACGAGACCCTGCGGATCACCGACCAGGGCAACCTCGACAAGGAGGTGCGGATCAGCTACCGCATCTCGAACGGATCCAAGTCCGCCGACGGGGACGTGATCGTCATACCGATCCCCGCCCCGAGCAAGCTCGACCCGCCGACCGCGAACGATGACACGGCCGTGGTCCGCGCGGGCGATGTGGTCACGATCCCGGTGCTGGACAACGACAAGCACGCGCCTGGCACGACCCTGCACGTGGCGCCGAAGCTGATCGATCCGCTGGTCGACCCGAAGTACGGGGACGCGTTCGTGTCGCAGGACACCGTGCGCTTCCGCGCAGGCGACACCCCGCGTACGGTCTACGCCACCTACGAGGCGGTGGACTCGAACGGGCAGAAGGCCGCCGGCTACATCACGATCCAGATCCTGCCGATCGATGAGAAGGCCAACACCGCTCCGCGCCCGCACGATCTCACCGTGCGCGCGCTGAGCGGCACGAGCGTGCGCATCGCGGTGCCTCTGGACGGGCTGGACTCCGAGGGCGACTCGGTCGAGCTCGTCGGGCTGGACTCCGCGCCGAAGCAGGGCCAGGTCACCGAGGTCGGCGCGAACTTCCTCACGTACCAGGCCTTCGACAAGGCCAGCGGGATCGACAGCTTCACCTACAAGGTGCGCGACCGGCTCGGCAAGGAGGCGACCGCGACCATCCGCGTCGGGATCGCCCCTGGCGCCAACATCAACCAGGCGCCGTACGCCGTCAAGGACTCGATCGTGATGCGCCCAGGCCGCACGGTCGCCGTCGCCGTGCTGACGAACGACTCGGATCCTGACGGCGACACGATCGGCCTGGTGAAGGACGGCATCGAGACCGCTGCGGGTGTCGACGGCCTGAAGGCAGAGGTCTCCGGCGACCGTGTGCTCATCACGGCCCCCAACCGGCCCGTGCAGACCTCGGTGCAGTACACGGTGGCGGATTCGCAGGGCGCCACGGCGACCGCGCCCGTGCAGATCACGGTCGCGGAGGACGTGCCGCTCGTGGCGCCGATCGCGCGCGACGACCGCATCAAGGCATCGGACGTGAAGGGCGAGAGTCTGCAGGTCGAGGTGCCGGTGCTCGACAACGACGAGGATCCGGACGGCACGGTCGATGCCCTCAAGCTCAGCGTCTCCGACCCCGCGGCGAAGGTGCTCCCCAACCGCAAGATCCAGGTCACGGTGACCGACAAGCGCCAGCTCGTGCAGTACTCGATCACGGATCAGGACGACCAGAGCGCCTCGGCGTTCATCTTCGTGCCGGCCCTGTCGGAGCTCGCGCCGACCCTCATCTCCACCAAGCCGGTCGAGGTCAAGAGCGGCGAGACCATCGAGCTCCCGCTCTCGAAGTACGTGGCCGTCGCCGGGGGCGGCGTGGTGCGGATCACCGAGGCGGCCAAGGTCAGCGCGGTCTTCAGCAATGGAGCGCCGCTGCTGAAGGACGAGCACACGCTCGTCTACACGTCCAAGCAGGGCTACTTCGGCGAGGACGCGCTCGCGTTCGAGGTCACCGACGGCACCGGTCCGGATGACCCCAAGGGGCGCAAGGCCACGCTCAGCCTGCCGATCACGGTGCTGCCGCCGGACAACCAGCCGCCGGCGTTCAAGAACGCGCAGGTCTCGGTCGCGCCGGGCGAGCCCGCGCAGCCGGTCGACCTCGCGGCGCTGACCAAGGATCCGGATCCGGGCGACGCGAAGAAGATCAGCTACAAGATCACCGGTCAGCCAGACGGCGGCGTCAAGGCCAGCCTGGACGGCTCGACGCTCAAGGTCGAGGCCGACTCCTCGACGCCCAAGGGCACCGGTGCGACGGTGAAGCTCAGCATCACCGACGGCAAGACGGACCCGGTCACGGGCACGGTCGCCGTGACGGTCGCCGCGTCCACGCGCCCGCTCGCGGTCGCCAATGAGGACACGGTGCCGCAGGCCGACCAGGGCAAGGCCGTGACGGTCCCTGTACTGGAGAACGACGTCAACCCGTTCCCGGACAAGCCGCTGAAGATCCGCTCCGTCAGCGTGCAGACGGGGAACGCGGACGCGTCGGTGCAGGGCGACAAGATCGTCGTGACGCCCGACGCCAAGTTCGTCGGCCAGGTCGTGGCGACCTATCGTGTGCAGGACGCGACGAAGGATCCGGACCGCGAGGTCGACGGTCGCATCGTCGTCACGGTGCAGGGCGTGCCGGATGCTCCCGGCGCCCCGCAGGTGACCAGCGTGCAGGACCGTACCGTGGTGCTGAACTGGAGCCCGCCGTCGAACAACGGCGCCGAGATCACCGGATACACCGTGCGCGCGACGAGCGGCGGCAGCTACACCAAGGCGTGCACCTCGACGACGTGCACCCTGGACGGGCTGACGAACAACGTGGTGTACACGTTCGCCGTCACCGCCACGAACCGCGTGGGCGAGGGCAAGCCGTCGCCCACGTCGGCCGTGGCACGCCCCGATGCGCGTCCGGACACCCCGAACCCGCCGACCCTGAAGTTCGGCGACAAGTCGCTGCAGGTGTCGTGGACCACGCCGACGACTCCCGGATCCCCGGTGTCCTCGTACAACCTGGAGATCTCGCCCGCACCGCCCAGCGGCGCGGCGACGAAGACGGGCGTCACGGGCAACAGCCTGAAGTGGGACGGTCTGGAGAACGGCGCGAACTACCAGGTGCGCGTGCAGGCCGTGAACCGCGCGCCCGAGCCGTCCAGCTGGTCGGGCTGGTCCGCCTCGGAGATCCCGGCGGGTCCGCCGACCGCGCCCGGCACCCCGCAGGCGCAGAGCGCGCCGTCGGTGGGCAGCCAGTCGCAGATGACCGTGAGCTGGTCAGCGGCCGGCGCCAACGGCGACGCGATCTCGAGCTACGACCTGCAGGTGATTCGTGGCGGGCAGCTCGTGAACACCGTGACCGTCGCGGGTTCGCTGAACTCGCAGACCGTCGTGGTCGACAATTCGACATCGAACTACACGTTCCAAGTGCGCGGCAACAACAAGGCCGGCCCGGGTGCGTGGTCGGCGATGTCGAACGCGCAGCGGGCGTTCGGCCAGCCGGGGGCGACGACCATCACCTCGGCGCAAGAGGGCGACAACAAGATCATCGTGGCCTACGACACCCCGGACAAGAACGGCGCCAGCCCGACCGAGACCCATTACGAGTACTCGACCGGTGGCGGCTGGCGACGCGACTGGGACGGGACGAACATCCCGGCCGCGAACAACGGCACGTACACCGTGTCGGTGCGGGCCTACTCCGTGGTCGGAGGGCAGGAATCACAGCCCGGTGCCGCCGGTTCCAAGGGCGGTCTGCAGCCGTATGGTGCGATCGGCAACCCCACGGTCAGCGCGCGGAACAACGGTCAGAGCGTCACGCTGAGCTGGAAGGCTCCGGCGGAGAACGGGCGACCCGTCACCATGAAGATCCGAGTGGATGGCGGTGGATGGCAATCGGTCGGGGACAGCGGGTCGACGAGCGCCGGCAACGGTTACGACCAGACGCATACGATCGAGGCGCAGGCGTTCACGAACGTCCCGCAGCAGTCCTCGGTCGCGAGCGCCTCCGACAAGACCGACAGTCCGCCGCAGCCGCGTGTCTGGGTGACGAAGGGCGGCGACGCGAGCGCGGTCACGGGGCGCTGTGTGAACGGACCGTGCCAGTACTTCACGGTCAACTTCCAGAACCTCAACCTCGGCAACCGCACGGTGTACTGCCACTCGAGCGTGGACGGCCAGATTGGTGGCGGGCAGGCCGTCAACTTCAACGGCAACGGATCCAAGCGGCTCGGCTGCGCGAAGGGTCAGGACGGCGTCGACGTCTGGGTCGACATCGCCGGCTGGGGCGGATCCGTGGACACCGAGAAGAACTTCTGGACTCGCGGTTCATGGTGAGCGCGCGAGCACGCGCCACCGCCTCATGACCGCCTGACAACGTAAGGAACGACGAAGAGATGACGATGACCCCCGAACAGGCGGCCTGGTTCCAGGGCACCTTCACGCGACTCACCGACAACATCGACCGCGCGCTGCAGGGCAAGCGCGATGTGGTGAGCCTCGTGCTCGCCTCGATGCTGGCCGAGGGGCACGTGCTCCTGGAAGACGCCCCCGGCACCGGTAAGACGAGCCTCGCCAAGGCGCTCGCCGCAACCGTGCAGGGCACGAGCTCGCGCATCCAGTTCACGCCCGACCTGCTCCCGTCCGACGTGACCGGCGTGACGATCTACGACCAGAACGCGCACACCTTCGAGTTCCACCGCGGTCCGGTGTTCGCCTCGATCGTGCTCGCGGACGAGATCAACCGCGCCTCGCCGAAGACCCAGTCGGCGCTGCTCGAGGTCATGGAGGAGTCGCGCGTCACGGTCGACGGCGTCGCGCACGAGGCCGGCCGCCCGTTCCTCGTGATCGCCACCCAGAACCCGATCGAGCAGGCGGGCACCTACAAGCTGCCCGAGGCGCAGCTGGACCGGTTCCTGATCAAGACCTCGATCGGCTACCCCGACCTCGAGGTCACCGCCGCGATCCTCGCGGGCGCCGCCGACCGCAACCCCTCGGCCAAGCTGACGCCGGTCATCACCACGAGCGCCGTCGCCGACATGGCCGACCTCGCCGCGGCCGTGCACGTCGAGCCGGCCGTCCTGCGTTACATCGCCGAACTCGTCGAGGCGACCCGCGCGGACACCGCGATCCGCCTCGGCGTCTCGGTGCGCGGCGCGCTCGCGATGGTCCGCATCGCGAAGGTGTGGGCGGCCGCGCACGGGCGGCACTACGTGCTGCCCGACGACGTGAAGACGCTCGCCCGTCCCGTGTGGCTGCACCGCCTGCTGCTCGATCCCGAGGCCGAGTTCGCCGGGACGACCCCCGAGACCGTCGTCGCCCGCGTGGTCGAGAAGGTCGCCGCTCCGCAGGCGCGCTCCGCGGCCTGAGCACGGATCCCTGAGGCGCATGGTCCCTGAGCTCGTCGAAGGGACGCACCCGACAGACCACGTCCCTTCCCCCAGCCGGGACCGATGACAGAGAGCACGAGAATGACCACGACCACCCAGGCGCGCGGCACCGACCGTCCGGCCGGGGCCGACCGCGAGGCCGGCTGGCGCGACATCGCCGCGCTGGTGTTCGCGCGCATCGGCGCACGGCTGCGCCTGATCGCGTCCGCCGTGCGGCCTCTCGCGTGGGTGCTCGGCGCGATCGCGCTCGGATGCCTCGTGATCGCGCTGCCGCTCGGCTGGATCGAGGTCGTCGTGATCGCCCTCGTGATCGCCGTGGTGCTGGTCCTGTGCGCTTTGTTCCTGATCGGCCGCACGGCCTACGACGTCAGCCTCGACCTCGCCCGCACCCGGGTCGTCGTGGGGGAGCGCGCCGTGGGTGCGCTCACCCTGGCCAACCGCGGGTCGAGGGCGATCCTGCCCTCCCGGGTGGTGCTGCCGGTCGGCGCCGGCCGCGGCGAGTTCGGCATCAAGCGGCTCGCTCCGGGCGAGGAGGCGGAGGAGCTCTTCGCGATCCCCACCCACCGCCGCGGCGTCGTCTCGGTCGGACCCGTCAGCGTCGTCCGCGGCGACCCGCTCGGACTCTTCGAGCGGGCGCACCGTCGCGACGACCCGATCGACCTTTTCGTGCACCCGCGCACGATCGTGTTCGACGGGCAGTCGCTCGGGTTCCTGCGCGACCTCGACGGTCTGCCCGCGTCGGATCTGTCCCGTGACGACGTCTCGTTCCACGCGCTGAACGAATACCAGCCCGGCGACGACCTGCGCCGCGTGCACTGGCGCTCCTCCGCGCGCACCGGCGTGCTCATGGTGCGTCAGTACGAGGAGACCCGCCGCTCCCACTTCGTGATCGGGCTGAGCCGTGCGGCGAACGAGTACGCCGAGGCGGACGAGTTCGAGCTGGCGATCTCGCTGGCCGGATCCGTGGGGCTGCGTGCGATCCGCGACTCGCAGCACGTCGAGCTGCGCGTGCAGGGCAGGGCGCTGCCCTCCGGCACGGGCAAGCAGCTGCTGGACTCGCTCTCCGGCGTCGAGGAGGGGCGCGCCAAGGAGGGCGGCCTCGCGACGCTCGCCGGCACGGTCGCCGCGCACATGCCGCTGTCGAGCGTCGTCGTGCTCGTCGGGGGCAGCCGCACCTCGCCGGAGGAGCTGCGCGCCGCCTGCGCCCGGCTCCCGTACGGCTCTCGCGTGCTCGCGATCGTCGCCGACCTGGGTGAGGCGCCGTCGCTGCGCCGCATCGGCGAGGCCGACGTGATCACGGTGGGGGCGCTCGAGCAGCTGCCGCTCGCCCTCGGGAAGGTGCTCGCATGACCGCGCCCGCACAGACCGGCTCTGCCCGAACGGCCAAGGCGCCCAAGGCCCCGAAGGCGCCCCGCGCGCCGAAGCCCGCCCGCACCCCGCTGTCCCCGCGGCGCGTGCTCATCGACCTCCTCGCGGTCGTGCTGCTGATCGGCGTCGGCGCCGTGGGCTGGTGGCCCTCGTTCGCCGGGGGCTCCTATCTGCCCGCCGCGATCGGCGGGCTGCTCCTCGGCGCCGCCATCGCCCTCCTCTGCGCCTGGCGCGGGTGGGGCATCCTGTCCACCGCAGGGCTCACCCTGCTCGGGTATTTCCTCTTCGGCGGGGCGCTCGCGCTGCCGCAGACGACGCTCTTCGGCGTCGTGCCAACCGGCGAGACCCTCGGCGCGCTGTCGGCCGGAGCGGTCACGAGCTGGAAGGCCATGCTCACCACGGTCGCCCCTGTCGCGGTCGGCGACGGCTACGCCCTGGTGCCGTTCCTGGCCGCCCTGGTGTCGAGCGTCGTCGCCGCCGCGCTGGCGCTGCGTCTGCGCCGTGTGGGGTGGGCGCTCATCCCGGCGGGCGTGCACCTCATGCTGGTGATCGCGATGGGAGTGCCGGATCCGGCCGCCCCGATCGCCCAGGGCGTCGTGTTCGCCCTCGTCGCGGTGGCGTGGCTCGCGTTGCGCGGCCTCGGCGAGAGCACCGACGCGGCCGTATCGGTCACGGCCGACGGATCCCGCTCCTCCGCGCTGCGCCGCCGTCGCATCCTGGCCGGCGCCGCCGTGCTCGTCGTGGCCGGCCTCGCGGGCACCGGTGTCGCCGCGGCCACCACGCTCGCCGAGCCGCGGCACGTGTTCCGCGACGTGGTGCTGCCGCCGTTCGACGTGCACCAGTACGCCAGCCCGCTGCAGTCGTACCGCGGGTACGTGAAAGACCACCGCAAGGACACCCTGTTCACGGTGAAGGGGCTGCCCGAGGGCGCCAGGATCCGGATCGGCACGATGGATGCGTACAACGGCGTCGTCTACGACGTGTCGGACAGGGGCATCGGCTCGTCCGGTGCATTCAGCCCGATCCGCGACAACATGTCGGCCGATGCGGCGGGATCTCCGGCGACGCTGGACTTCACGATGGACCAGTACACGGGCGTCTGGCTGCCGGATGCCGGCCGGGTGAGCAAGATCACCTTCGGCGGATCCGATGCCGATGCGCTCCGCCGCGGCACCTATTACAACGAGTCCACGAGCACGGCTGTCGCCACCTCGAAGCTGCGCAAGGGCGACTCGTACACCGTGGACACCACGATGCCGAAGACCTGGTCCGACAAGCAGCTCGAGGGTCTCGACTTCGGCGCGGTCGCCATGCCGAAGCAGGCCGACGGACCGGAGAAGCTCGACGCGCTCGCCTCGGACACCGTGGCCGATGCGAAGACCCCGATCGCCCAGGTGCGGGCGCTCGTGAAGAAGTTCTCCGAGGAGGGCTTCTACAGCCACGGCCTGGACGGCGAGGCGCTGAGCCGGGCCGGACACACCGAGGAGCGCATCTCCACCCTGATCGGCGGGGAGCAGATGATCGGCGACGATGAGCAGTACGCCGTCGCGATGGCGCTCGCGGCGCGCTCGCTGGGGATCCCGGTCCGGGTCGTGATGGGCTTCTACCCCGACAAGGGCCAGAAGGGCACGTTCTCCGCCAATGGCGACAACTTGCACGCCTGGGTCGAGGTGAATTTCGAGAAGGCGGGGTGGGTGGCCTTCGATCCGACCCCGCCGAAGGACAAGGTCCCGCAAGACCAGATCACCAAGCCCAAGGTCGTGCCCAAGCCGCAGGTTCTGCAGCCGCCGCCCCCGCCTCAGGAGCCCGTGGACCTGCCGCCGAGTGTGCCCGATCAGCGCGGCAACCAGGACGGTCCCGACAACCTGCTCAGCATCATCGGCACGATCCTCGCGATCGGCGGCGGTGTGCTGCTCGTGCTCGCGATCCTCGCCGCCCCCTTCATCGTGATCGGCGCGTGGAAGGCCGCCCGCCGGCGCAAGCGTCGTGCGGCGGCCCTCGCGGCCGACCGCATCAGCGGCGGCTGGGACGAGCTCACCGACCGCGCCGTGGACTACGGAGCGCGGATCCCCGCCGGCGGCACCAGGGCCGAGGAGGCGCAGACGGTCGCGACCGCGCTCACGGTGCCGGCCGTCACCGCGCTGGCCGACCACGCCGACGCGCAGGTGTTCGGCCCCACCGAGCCGACCACCGCAGACGTGGACGCGTTCTGGCGCGAGGTCGACGGCATCGTCGCGGGCCTCGGCAGCCAGGCGAACTGGCGTCGTCGCATGCTCGCGCGCCTCAGCCTGCGATCGCTGCTGGGCGGTTCGCGCCTGTCCTCGGGTGTGCAGGACCTGCGCGACGCGGCGGCGGAGCGGATCCGGCGTCCCGGCAACGGCTCTGGCGCCGTGACCGGCGGTACTGGCACGATCGAGAGCACGTCAGAAAAGACGGGCGGCACCCGAACCGCACGCCCCGGATCCGAGAGCGAGACCCCATGACCATGAGCCCGGCGGGGCCCATCGCTCCCCTCGCGCGCCGTGCGATCGCCTGCGCGATCGACGGCGCCATCATGGCGTTCATCCTCCTCGTCGGCTACGGCGTGACGGCGGCGACGACGCTGTCCGGCCTCACGGCGGAGAATGCGGCATCCAAGGCGGCAGGTCTCTTCCTGGGCGTCGGTCTGACGCTCGTGGTCGCCCTGGTCTGGTTCGTCGTACTCTGCCTCCTGCAGGGATCCGGCGGTTCCCTCGGCATGCGCATCATGAAGCTCCGCTTGGTGCGCGAGGGCAGCGAGGCGCCGCTGGGCTTCGGCCGCGCGCTGCTGCGCAACATCGTGTTCGGGCTGAGCACCGCGATCGTCGTCGGCTACTTCACGCCGCTGTTCGACGGATCCGGCCGGTTCCAGGGCTGGCACGACCGCGCCGCGGGAGCGCTCATGCGCGACGTGCGCGGTGCGACCGCACCGGTACCCGCGCCGACGTCCGCTGCCGTCCCCTCCGCCGCACCCCAGGGCGGGGCAGTGATCCAGAACGCCGCACCGGCCGCCTCGTTCGCGCCGACGCAACAGGGCGACCCGTCCCCGGCGGCCGACGCCGGCTCCCTGTTCCCGCCGTCGGCGGCGCCCATCGGCCCGCAGGACGGGCACACCGGCTTCACCCTCCCGCCGGCGCCGAGCGCCGCCGTCGCATCGTCGAGTGCGCCGGACGCCGACGGATCCGTCCCGTCCGGGGCGGTCGCTCCCGCGGAGGCCGACCCGCATGACGCGACCGTGCTCTCAGCGGCAGCGCAGGCTGCAGCCGACGCCGCGCACGAGGGCTCCATGATCACCGTGGTGCCGGGGGTCAGCCCGTCCGTGCCCGCTCCGGCACCCGTTCCGGTCTCCGGACCGGAGACCGTGGCACCCGCGCGGCCCCCGGTGCCGGCCGCTCCACCCGCGTCGGTCGAGGCCGCGCTGGCGCTCCCCTCCGTGGCTCAGCCCCTCGAGGACGAGGACCTCGAGGAGACCAGGATCTCGATCCCCGGGCACCGCCTGCAGTTCGTCTGGGACGACGGCGCCCGTGCCACGGTCTCCGGGCGCACGCTGTTCGGCCGCAACCCCGCGCCAGAGACCGGGGCGACCGTCGTGGTCGTCCGGGACGAGACGCTCTCCCTGTCCAAGACGCATTTCGAGGCCGCGGCGGAGGCGGCAGGCGGCTGGGTCATGGACCGGCACTCCACCAACGGCATGACGATCGTGCGCGACGGCGTGCGGATCGCGTGCCCTCCCGGCGAGCGGGTACGGATCCGCCTGGGTGACGCCATCGAGATCGGCGACCGGATCGTGACCGTCGGAGGCTACGCGTGATCGGACCCATCGTCGCCCGCGCAGGCGCCTCCACGCACACCGGGCTGCGCCGTGCGCTCAACGAGGACGCGCACCTCGCGCAAGCACCGTTGTTCCTCGTCGCCGACGGCATGGGAGGACACCAGGCCGGCGATGTCGCGAGCGGCACGGTGATCGAGGGCTTCGCCGCCCTGCACGGTCGCCCGGCGCTCACGATCGACGACGTCAGCTTCACGCTGGCCCGCGTGCGCGCGGCGGTCGACGCCATCGCGGGCGCGTCGCTCGCGAACGGCGGGGTCGCGAAGGCGGGCACCACCCTCAGCGGTGTCGCGATCGCCGCGGTCGACGGGGTCGGATACTGGCTCGCGGTGAACATCGGGGATTCGCGCACGTACCGGCTCTCGGGCGGTGTGCTGGAACAGATCTCGGTCGACCACTCCGTGGTGCAGGAGCTCATCGACTCGGGCGAGCTGCGTGCCGCGGACGCCGTGAAGGACCGCCGTCGCAACATCATCACCCGTGCGATCGGGGCCGGCAGCACGGGGGAGGCCGACTACTGGATGATCCCCGCCCGCGTCGGCGACCGGATCCTGGTCTGCTCGGACGGACTGAGCAGCGAGGTGGCGGATGACGAGATCCGCACCCTGCTCGCGATGCATGAGGATCCGCAGACCGCCGCCGATCGCCTGATCGACCGCGCGCTCGAGCACGGAGGGCGTGACAACGTGACCGCCGTCATCGTGGACGCGATCCACGTCAGCACCCGCCCCGGGAGCGACGGCACCACCGGCATCGACGACGAGGACATCGACTCCGACACGCGACCGCGTGCCGAGGCCATGGGAGGGATGCGCTGATGAACACCGTCTACCGCGCAGGGTCCTGGTTCGCTCTGATCGGCCCGGAGGCCGTGGTGGTGCTGCCACCGGACTCCGGCACCGCGCTCGTGGAGCGGCTGTGGGAGCGGATCGCCGTCTCAGAGGTCGCGTTCTCCGACGTCGTCGACGCGTTGACCGCAGCCGGCGGAGGCTCCTTCTCGGCCATCCCGCCGTTCGCCGCCGTCGTGCGGGAGGGCGAGAACGCGCGCATCGCCGTGCGCGGACGCGTGCTCGCGCGGGTGGTCACCGCCGASGACGAGCGCGAGATCACCGGCGCCGAGGTCACCACCTGGAGCGAGCGGTTCGTCCCCGGGATGATCGGCGTCGAGATCAGCGTCGAGGACGGCGCGGCGGATCCGAGCCTACCGATCGTCGCCGGCATCGTCCGCGCCGCGAGCATCGCGCTCGGCGCGGTCGCCTCCCCTCCGGCTGCCGAGGATCCCCTCCCGGTGCCCGAGGTCGCGACTCCGGTCCTCACCCCGATCCTTGACGCCGACGGGACGACTCCGGTAGCGGACGAAGTGCTCCCGGAGCCCGAGCCCGCAGCGGACGAGGAGCCCGAGCCGGAGCCTGAGCTCACACCGGAGCCGGCACCCGAGCCCGCAGCGGACGAGGAGCCCGAGCCGGTGCCCGAGCCGGAGCCGGTGCCCGAGGAGCTTGCTCCGCCGATCCTCGAGACCCTCGCAGGCACCACGACGCAGGATCCAGTGCCGCACTCCGACGACCTCGACGACGTCGGCGACACCGTGCTCAGCACGCCGGCGCCGGTCGAGACCATCCTGCCGCCGGCCGACACGATCGCGGCGCCGCTCGGCGGGCACACGCTCGACCTCTCCCCGGTGCCGATCGCGCAGACGGTCGCGCAGGAGGATGACGACGGCGACCACGATGGCGCCACGATCTCCCTCGCTCAGGCCCGCGCGATGCGCGGCGACTTCGCAGCCGATTTGCCGGCCGATCTTCCGGCCGACCTGCCGTCTGCGATCACCGGGACCGATGTCCCGGCGCCGATCTCCGCCGTTCCGGTGTCGTCCGTGCCCGGCATCACCGAGGAACCCGTCGCGGCGGCGCCCGCCTCGGGCCCGCGGATCCGGCTGTCCTCGGGGCAGGTGGTCGCCCTCGACCGCACGGTCGTGATCGGCCGACGCCCGCGCGCGACCCGTTCCAGCGGAGCCACGCTGCCGCACCTCGTGGCGGTCGACAGCCCGCAGCAAGACATCTCGCGCAGCCACCTCGAGATCCGGCCCGACTCCGACGCGGTCGTCGTGCTCGACCTGCACACCACGAACGGATCCACCCTCTTGCGGCCGGGAAGCGATCCGGTGCGGCYGCACCCCGGCGAGCAGACCATCGTGGTCACCGGCGACGTGATCGATCTCGGCGACGGGATCACCGTCGCGTTCGAGGAGCTGCCGTGAGCCGGCCGCCGTCCCCGCCGCCGCAACTGGAGGGGTTCGACTACGTCGAGCCGCTCGGCACGGGCGGCTTCGCGGACGTCTTCCTGTATGAGCAGCAGCAGCCGCGCCGCCGCGTCGCGGTGAAAGTCCTGCTGGCCGACCGTCTGGCGTCGGGCGCCGCGCAGGAGTTCGCCGACGAGGCCAACGTCATGGCGATGCTGTCGACGCATCCGGCCATCGTCACGATCTACCAGACCGGAGTCGCCGCCGACGGCCGCCCGTACCTGGTCATGGAGTACTGCCCGCGTCCGAACCTGCAGCAGCGCGCCCGCAAGGAGCCGTTCAGCGTGGCGGAGGCGCTCCGTGTCGGGGTGCAGGTCGCGGGAGCCGTGGAGACCGCGCACCGCGCGGGCGTTCTGCACCGCGACATCAAGCCGGCCAACATCCTGGTCACGGCGTACAACAGGCCGGCGCTGACCGATTTCGGCATCGCTTCGACCACGGGCGCCGTGAGCGAAGCCGCCGGCATGTCGATCCCGTGGTCGCCGCCGGAGTCGTTCGGCGACCCGCCTCAGGGCGGTGTGCGCTCCGACGTGTACGCGCTCGCCGCGACGCTCTACACGCTGCTCACCGGGCGCAGCCCGTTCGAGAAGCCGGGCCAGCGCAACAGCGGCGCAGACCTCATCGCGCGCATCGAGGCCGAGCCGCTTCCGCCGCTCGGCCGCGCGGACGTTCCGGAGAGCCTGGGCCGCCTGCTCGAGCGGGGCATGGCGAAGAACCCCGCCGACCGCTTCGGCAGTGCGGTGGCGTTCGCACGGGCGCTGCAGAAGATCCAGATCGAGCTGRGCCATTCGGTCACCCCGATCGACATCGTCGATGACCACCAGCCCGAACCGGGCCACGAGGATGACGACGACGGCCTGACCAGGGTGCGCGAGGTGGTCAGCATCGACCCCGGCCACACCGCCACCCGCCCGTCGGCGACGACGAGCCCGATGCTGCCGCCACCGGGTGCGCACGCTCCCGGTCCGCGCTTCGATGCCGCCGTGCCGCCTGTTCCGCCGTCGGATCCGTCCCTCACTGAGGAGACGGTGATCCGGGTGCCGCGGGATGCCACGGCGGCGGCCGCGCCCGCGATGAGCGCGCCGGTCCCCGCTCCGGCCCCGGAGCAGGAGGACGAGGACCCGACCATGCTGCGGGCTCCGCGCACGGTCAGCCCGCTCGCCGGCGCCCCCGTCGTGAACGACGCGGGGCCGGCGCTCGTCCCCGGGGTCTCCGACACGGCGGGAGAGACGACGACGGAAGCTCCTGCCGCACGCCGATCCCGCAAGGGCCTGCTGTGGGGCCTCGCCGCCGCGGTCGCCGCCGTCGTCCTGATCGGCGGATCCATCCTGACCGTGAACCTGCTCAACGCGAACCGGGCGCTGCCGAAGCCCAGCCCGTCCACCCTGGTGAACCCCGTCGATCCGCTCGGAGACATGGCCGCGGCGCCGAAGGACGTCGTGGGCACGCCGGACGGCGCAGGAGAGGTGCACTTCACCTGGACCAATCCGAAGCCGCAGACCAGCGACTCCTACCTCGTCACGGTCATCACGCTCGCCGGAGACGGCGAGACGACGAAGGTCGACAAGGCCGAGATCACAGTCCCGGCGCAGCCGGGCGGGCAGACGTGCGTCGACGTCGTGCTGCGCCGCGAGAACGGTTCGGGGTCGGCGCCCGTCCGGGGGTGCACGACGCCATGACGCTGGATCCGGAGATCACGCAGGATCCGTCGCGTGCGCGCCTGACGGTCGAGTTCGCGGGCGAGTACTTCCCGATCAAGCCCGGCGGCCGGTTCGTGGTGGGGCGAGAGGGCGACCTCTCCATCGACGAGAACCTGTTCCTGCACCGGCACTTCCTGGAGATCGCCGAATCCGGCGGCCTCTGGTGGCTGGCCAACATCGGGGCACGGCTGCAGGCGACCGTGACGGACGCGACCGGCGGGGTGCAGGCCTGGCTCGCCCCCGGCGCGCGCCTGCCGCTGGTGTTCGCGACGACGAGCGTCGTGTTCTCGGCGGGACCGACGACCTACGAGTTCACGATCCACTCCTCGGAGCCCACATTCCGGGAGACCCGGCGCGAGCGCGAGGTCGAGGGCGACTCCACGATCGGCGAGGTGCCGCTCACCCTCAGCCAGAAGCAGCTGCTGCTCGCGCTCGCCGAGCCGCTGCTGCGCCGCGACGGCACCGGCATGAGCGCCATTCCGTCCAGTGCCGACGCCGCTGCGCGCCTCGGGTGGACGGTGACGCGGTTCAACCGCAAGCTCGACAACGTCTGCGACAAGTTCGACCGGATCGGCGTGCCAGGGATGAGGGGCGGCGCGGGCGGATCCGCGACGAACCGGCGCGCGCGCCTGGTCGAGCACGTGATCGCGTCGCGTCTGGTCGCCAAGTCGGATCTCGCGCTTCTCGATGTCGGGGAGACGGATCCCGCCGACGCGGAGTGAGCGCACCCCGGGGGATGGGGAGTGCTCCCCATCGACGGGGTGTTGTGGGGGTTGTTAGGTTTTTGGTGTCGGGCCGGGGTGGTCCGGTCCAGTGATTATCGGAGGTGTGGCGTGGCTGATTTCGGTGCGTCTTATGCGGAGATGGAGCAGGTGGCGTCGTCGTTGTCGCAGGCTCGTGATGATATTCAGGGTCAGTTGGACACTCTGAAGGGGCAGGTGGACAACCTGTTGGGTGAGGATTTCAAGACATTTCAAGAC
>NZ_JBFTMT010000020.1:0-78062 GCF_056397105.1 Microbacterium sp. 05N427 | reverse complement strand
CCATAGGCGCCGCTGGCGGGGACGACTCAGAGGTGGCGAGCGCCCGCCGCACCCACATTTCGAGTCGTCCCCGTCAGCGCACCCCATGGGCTCCGCTGGCGGGGACGACTCGCAAGTAGGGCGGGCTCAGGCGGGGGCGTGGGCCTCGAGGAACTCGTACACGTCGGTCGTGTCGACGCCGGGGAACGCGCCGGTCGGCAGCGTCGCCAGCAGGGTGCGCGGGGTGCGCACGTTCGGCCAGGACTGCTCGCGCCAGCGCTTCTCGAGATCGGCTGGAGCGCGCCGGCAGCACACCTCGACCGAGTGCTTCGAGACGCCGCGGTTGGGGGTGTCGCGCCCGATGAACCACTTCGTGTCGTCGAAGCGGACGCCCACGCTCACCGAGTGCAGACCCTCGCTCGACGGCTCGACGCGGGCAGTGCACCAGTAGGTGCCGTTGCCCGTGTCGGTGTACTGGTAGTACGGATTGAACCGGTCCTCCTCCTCGAACACGACCCGGCTGGTCCACTTGCGGCAGCACATCTGCCCCTCGATGGATCCGAGCCGGTCGGTCGGGAAGTTCACATCGTCGTTCTCGTACGCCTTCGTGATCGTGCCCGACTCGTGCACCTTGAGGAAGTGCACCGGGATGTCCAGATGTCGGGTTGCGAGGTTCGTGAACCGATGCGCGGCGGTCTCGTAGGACACGGAATACGCGTCGCGGAGGTCCTCGATCGAGATCGCGCGACGCTCCTTCGCATCCTTCAGCACGGGCACGAGGTGCTCCTCCGGCATGAGCAGCGCACCCGTGAGGTAGTTCGTCTCGACGCGCTGGCGCAGGAACTCGGCGTAGCTGCGCGGCTCGGAGTGCCCGAGGATGCGGCTGGAGAGCGCCTGCAGCACAGCCGTCCTGGCATCGCCCTTCCCCGGCACGCGGCTGGAGAGGTACAGCCGCCCGTGCGCGAGGTCGGCGACGCTGCGCGTGGACTGCGGCAGATCGGGCGCGTAGTGCAGCGTGAACCCGAGGTGCGCGGCGATGTCGCTGGCGCTGCGCTGCGTGAGCGGCCCGCCGGGGTGGTGCACGGCGGCGAGGATCTCCGCCGCCTTCTGCTCCAGGTCGGCGAAGTGGTTGTCCTGACGGCGCATGAGGTGGCGCAGCTCGACGTTCGCGCGACGGGCCTCCTCGGGAGTCGCCGCGCGCTCGTCGCGGAGCTTGTCGATCTCGCCGTGCAGGGCGAGCAGTGCCCGCAGCGCTTCGTCCGGCACGGTCTTCGAGATCCGGAACGGGGCGATGCCGAGGGCCTGGAACGTCTGCCCCTTCATCGCGCGCTCGACCGCGATCTCCATCGCGGCGCGCTCGTCGAGGGGCTGCTCGGCGAGGATCTGGTCGATCGTCGTGTCCAGCACGCGGGCGATCAGCTGCAGCTGGGTGAGCTTCGGCTCACGCTTGCCGGTCTCGATCATCGACACCTGGCTCGGCGCTCGGTCGATCGCCGTCGCGAGCTGCTCGAGCGTCAGCCCCGCCGCCGTGCGGAGCTGACGGATGCGGCGTCCGATCGTGAGAGCGTCGACCTCTTCTGCGGTGTCTGCGGTGACCATGGCGCCGATTCTGTCACGAAAACAGAAATCTGAGCAAACTTCTCCCCGAGTTTGGCCCAGCTGACTCCAGATCTTCACTCAGAGTGGTCACAAGCCACCCCGGCGCAGAAGCCGGACCGGATCCACTCACGGAGGAGACAGATCATGACCATTCCCACCGCGTCGCCCACCGCCCCGATCCGGACCGTCGGCACCGCCGTCTCCGGCACCGAGGGCCCCGCGATCCGCATCACCGGACCGATGCACGACCGCTACGGCGAGATCCTCACCCCCGCCGCCGTGGCCTTCCTGACCGAGCTGCACCACCGCTTCGGCGGACGCCGGCACGACCGCCTCGCCGACCGGATGCGCCGCCGCTTCGAGATCGGCAACGGGCACGACCCGCGCTTCCGCGACGACACCCGGCACATCCGCGAGGACGCCGATTGGCGCGTGGCCGGTGCGGGCCCCGGCCTCGAGGACCGCCGCGTGGAGATCACCGGCCCGACGGATCCGAAGATGACCATCAACGCGCTGAACTCCGGCGCCAAGGTGTGGCTGGCCGACCAGGAGGACGCCACGAGCCCCACCTGGCGCAACGTGATCGGCGGGCAGCTGTCGCTGCGCGACGCGATCCGCGGACGCCTGACCCACACGAGCGAGGACGGCAAGGAGTACCGCGTCACCGCCGCGCAGACCCCGACGATCGTGATGCGCCCCCGCGGTTGGCACCTCGTGGAGAAGCACCTGGAGTTCACCGACCGCACCGGTCGCCGTATGGACGCCTCCGGTTCGCTGGTCGACTTCGGGCTCTACTTCTTCCACAACGCGCAGGCCCTCATCGAGGCCGGCCGCGGACCGTACTTCTACATCGCCAAGCTCGAGTCGAGCGAG
Organism: Microbacterium sp. 05N427; assembly: GCF_056397105.1. NCBI lineage: Bacteria > Bacillati > Actinomycetota > Actinomycetes > Micrococcales > Microbacteriaceae > Microbacterium > Microbacterium sp. 05N427. The sequence goes on along the minus strand of NZ_JBFTMT010000020.1, from coordinate 75,611 downwards.
GAGGCGAAGCTCTGGAACGACGTGTTCACGTTCAGCGAGGAGTACTTCGGGATCCCCCGCGGCACGATCCGCGCGACCGTGCTGATCGAGACGCTGCCCGCCGCGTTCGAGATGGAGGAGATCCTGTTCGAGCTGCGCGAGCACTGCGCGGGTCTGAACGCGGGACGCTGGGACTACATCTTCTCGATCATCAAGAACTACCGTGGCCGCGGCGCGCGCTTCGTATTGCCCGACCGCAGCGAGGTCACGATGACGGTGCCCTTCATGCGGGCCTACACCGAGCTGCTCGTGAAGACCTGCCACCAGCGCGGCGCCTACGCGATCGGCGGCATGAGCGCCTTCATCCCCAATCGGCGCGACCCCGAGGTGACCGCTCGGGCCATCGAGAAGGTCGCCGCGGACAAGAAGCGCGAGGCCGGCGACGGGTTCGACGGCACCTGGGTGGCGCACCCCGACCTGATCCCGACCGCGCAGGCCGAGTTCGACGCCGTGCTCGGTGAGCGTCCCCACCAGCTCGACCGGCTGCGGGAGGACGTGCGGGTGCGCGCGGAGGATCTGCTGGATGTGCACATCGGCCGTCCGATCACGGCCGAGGGCGTGCGCGACAACGTCTCCGTGGCGATCCGCTACATCGAGGCGTGGCTGCGAGGCCTGGGCGCCGTGGCGATCGACAACCTCATGGAGGACGCCGCGACCGCCGAGATCAGCCGCTCGCAGGTGTGGCAGTGGATCCATCAGGGCCAATCCACCCAGGACGGCACGCTCATCACGGCCGAGTACGTCGAAGGGCTGATCGCCGAGGTACTCGCCGAGACGACGCCCCCTTCGGCCGACGCACAGCCCGCCGACCGCTTCGAGGACGCCGCCGAGGTGTTCCGCGAGGTGGCGCTGCAGCCCGAGTTCCCGGCGTTCCTGACGCTGCCCGCCTACGCCCGCTTCCTCGTCGAGACCGCCTGATCCTCCTCGACTCACGACCATTCGCCCACGAACGAAGGACTTGACCATGACTCGCTACCAGGACGACATCGACGCCATCCAGGCGCTGAAGGCGGCGGCCGGATCCGGATGGAACGCCATCGACCCCGAGTCCGCCGCCCGCATGCGGGCGCAGAACCGCTTCCGCACCGGACTCGAGATCGCGCAGTACACGGCCGACATCATGCGCCGCGACATGGCGGAGTACGACGCCGACTCGTCGCTGTACACCCAGTCGCTCGGCGTCTGGCACGGCTTCATCGGGCAGCAGAAGCTGATCTCGATCAAGAAGCACCTGAAGACGACGAACAAGCGCTACCTCTACCTATCCGGCTGGATGGTCGCGGCGCTCCGCTCCGAGTTCGGGCCGCTGCCGGACCAGTCGATGCACGAGAAGACGGCGGTGCCCGCGCTGATCGAGGAGCTCTACACGTTCCTCCGCCAGGCCGACGCCCGCGAGCTCGACCTGCTCTTCACCCAGCTCGACGCGGCGCGCGCCGCCGGCGACGAGACCGCGGCCGAGTTCATCCAGTCCCAGATCGACGACTACGAGACCCACGTCGTCCCGATCATCGCCGACATCGACGCCGGCTTCGGCAACCCCGAGGCGACGTACCTGCTCGCCAAGAAGATGATCGAGGCGGGCGCCTGCGCGATCCAGATCGAGAACCAGGTCTCGGATGAGAAGCAGTGCGGCCACCAGGACGGCAAGGTCACCGTGCCGCACGAGGACTTCATCGCGAAGCTGAACGCGGTCCGCTACGCCTTCCTCGAGCTCGGGATCGACAACGGGATCATCGTCGCGCGCACCGACTCGCTGGGCGCGGGGCTCACGCAGAAGCTCGCCGTCACGCAGGAACCGGGCGACCTGGGCGACCAGTACAACGCGTTCCTGGACGTCGAGGAGATCTCCGAGGCCGAGCTCGGCAACGGCGACGTGGTCATCAAGCGCGATGGCCGGCTGCTGCGGCCCCGCCGTCTCGCGAGCAACCTCTACCAGTTCCGCGCCGGGACGGGCGAGGAGCGCGTCGTGCTGGACTGCATCACGTCGCTGCGCAATGGTGCCGACCTACTGTGGATCGAGACCGAGAAGCCGCACGTCGACCAGATCGCCGGCATGGTCGACGCCATCCGCGCGGAGATCCCGAACGCGAAGCTCGTCTACAACAACAGCCCGTCGTTCAACTGGACGCTGAACTTCCGCCAGCAGGTGTACGACCTCCTGGCCGAGCAGGGCGAGGACGTCTCCGGCTACGACCGCAGCGCGCTCATGAGCGTCGAGTACGACGACACGGAGCTGGCGCGTCTCGCGGACGAGAAGATCCGCACGTTCCAGCGCGACGGATCCGCGCGCGCCGGGATCTTCCACCACCTCATCACGCTCCCGACCTACCACACGGCCGCGCTGTCGACCGATGACCTCGCGAAGGGCTACTTCGGCGACGAGGGCATGCTCGCATACGTCAAGGGCGTGCAGCGCCGCGAGATCCGCGGCGGGATCGCCACGGTCAAGCACCAGAACATGGCCGGATCCGACCTCGGCGACAACCACAAGGAGTACTTCGCCGGCGACGCGGCCCTCAAGGCCGGCGGTCAGCACAACACGATGAACCAGTTCAGCTGACCTTCGCCTGCCATCCTGTGCCGAACTCAGTCATCACTCCCCGTTTTGGGCCCATCGCCCGACGGAACAGGCGTGATCGACTGAGTTCGGCACACTCGCGACCGGAAAGGACTCCCCCGATGACCTCCACCGCAGACCTCTACGACGAGCACGGCGACGCCCTGCAATCCCTCGCTCTGCAGCTGCGCGACTTCGGCGGGCACCTCGCCTTCGAGGGCCCGATCCGCACGGTGCGCTGCTTCCAGGACAACCAGCTCGTGAAGGACCTCCTCGCCACCCCGGGCGACGGGGCCGTGCTCGTGATCGACGGATCCGGATCCCTCGGCACCGCGCTCATGGGCGACGTGATCGCGGCGAGCGCGGTCGCGAACGGGTGGGCCGGCGTGGTCGTCCACGGCGCGATCCGCGACAGCGCGGCGATCGGGCGGCTGCCCCTGGGCGTCAAGGCCCTCGGCACCAATCCGCGCAAGAGCGCCAAGACCGGAGCAGGGCAGGTCGACGTGATGCTCCGCTTCGGCGATGTGGAGTTCTGCCCCGGCGCCGTGCTCTACGCCGACGAGGACGGCGTGCTCGTCGAGCGCTGACAGACGCCGCCGGCGGGGCGCGGAAAGTCGGGGCCGATGCCCCATGCGCCCGTGGGGTGGCCGCACGAGGCTGGGTCCATGACCACGACATGGACTCCCGCAGCGGCCGCCGCCGACGTGACAGACCGGCCTCGTCTGCCGGAGGGCGACGACGAGCGCTTCACCGGTTTCGGCGTGCTCGGCCTGACGTACCGCGGCGGCGACTGCCTCGCGCTGCGCGTGATGACCCGGACCAGCATCGGCCCCGGCTACCGCGCCGTCTGGCACCGTGCGCCGCACGGCGCCTGGCACATGTACGTCACCACGGATCCGGGGCACAGCTGCCCTCGCTACTTCAGCGCGGCGGCGACGTACGAACGCGTGCCGGAGATCGACCTGAGCTGGACGGAGCCCTCGCGACTGCACGTGCGGATCGCCGGCGTGCTGGACTGGGATCTGCGGCTGCGGGCCACACCGGCGACGCGGGCGATGTCCGCGCTGGGCGGCGCTCTGCCGGCCGCCGCCCGACGGAGCGACCCCCTCCTCGGCGCGATGGGGCCGATGGCGCGGCCGATGCTGCGCACGGGGCGGATGCGGATGATCGGCTCAGCGCCCAACCGGCAGCGCTTCCAGGTCGTCCCCACGCGGCTCTGGCGGGTCTCGGCCGGCGCCGCGAGCGTGGGCGGCCGCGACCTCGGCCCGCTCGGGGCGCTGGATCGGCAGACCAGGCTCGGCGATTTCTGGATGCCGCAGCACGGGCTGTTCTACATCGGGGACGCACGCTTCAGCGCGTTCGATCCCGCCGTGCACACGGCCGTCGCGGCGAGTGCGAACGGGCTCGCAGAGGACGCGCAGCCACGCTGATGCCTCTGGCCCTGCGGGAGCGCATCGCCGACAATGGACACGTGGGCGCGAACACCGGTGCTCCGACTCGGGGCGAGATCCTCGCGGCGGTCTCCGTCGCGATCGATCTGGGTCTCGGCCAGCCCGCGGAGCACATGATGCGCGCCGCGATCCTCGCCGACCGTCTCGCGGCACGCCTGGGCCTGGACGACGCAGAGCGCGGAGCGGCGTATCAGGCGACGCTGCTCATGTGGATCGGCTGCACGGCCGACTCGCAGGAGTACGCGCGCTGGTTCGGGGATGACATCGCCGTGCGCAGCGCCTCGTACCTCGTGGACTGGTCAGGGCTGCCGTTCCTGCGCTTCCTGGTCGAGCACGTCGCGCAGGGCCGTCCCCTCGTGCAGCGCGCGACGACGCTCGCCGCGCTCATGATCGACTCGCGCGGCAGCCTCGGCGCGCTGCTGCACTCGCACTGCCTGTCCGCCGCACTGCTGGCCGAGCGGCTGGGACTCCCGCCGGCGGTGCAGGAGGCCGTGTCCGCGGCCTTCGAGCGCTACGACGGTCACGGACTCCCCCGGGGGCTCTCCGGCGACACGATCCCGCTCGCGATGCGGATCGCGCAGCTCGCCGACACCGCCGAGGTGCACGACCGCCTCGGCGGAGCGGAGGCGGTCGTCCGCATGGCCGGCGCGCGCCGCGGCGGTCAGTTCGACCCCGCGATCGTCGACGCGTTCACCGCCGACGCGGCCGCGCTCCTCGACCTCCCGCACGGATCCGCCGCGTGGACCGCCGCCCTGGACTGCGCCCCTGACCGGGACGAGGTGCTGCACGGCGACGCCCTCGACGCGGCCGTCGCGGCGATCGGCGACTTCGCCGATCTGAAGTGTCCGTTCCTGCTGGGCCACTCGCGCGGCGTGGCAGGGATCGCGGCGACGGCGGCCATGGCGGTGGGCGTGCCCGCCCAGGAGGTGATCGCGCTGCGCCGCGCGGCGCACCTGCACGACGTGGGCCGGCTGGGCGTGTCGAACCTGATCTGGTCGAAGCCGGGCGCGCTCGACGACGGCGATTGGGAGCGCGTGCGGATGCATCCGTACCTCGGCGGCCGCGTGCTCGCGCGGATCCCCGGGCTCGCGGCCGAGGCGGCTCTGGTGCGCGCGCATCACGAGCATCTGGAYGGCAGCGGCTATCCGGCAGGATCTCCCGGCACCAGCCTCACGCGGTCCGACCGCCTGCTCGCGGCCGCCGTCGCCTACCGCGCGGCGACAGAGCCGCGCCCGTACCGCGCAGCCCTCGAGCCGGACGAGGCGATCGCCCGCCTGCGCCGGCGGGTGGCCGCAGGGCATCTGGACGGGGAGGCGGTCGCCGCGGTCGAGTCCGCGGCGACCGGGCCCTTCGGAGCGCGGGCGCCGCGCAGCGCCCTCCCCGCCGGCCTCACCCCGCGCGAGGCCGAGATCCTGACGCTCGTCGCGCAGGGCCGCAGCAACCGCGAGATCGCGACGGCCCTCACCCTCAGCGAGAAGACCGTGCGCAACCACGTCGAGCACACCTATGCCAAGATCGGCGTCGCAAATCGGGTCGGGGCGAGCCTGTTCGCGATCGATCACGGTTTCGTCGGCCGTTCGGCGTGAAGGACTACGTGAGCCGGATCCGATTGCGCAGCTCGCCGAGTCCGACAATGGCGGTCGTGACGAGGTCCTCGTCCTGCAGCCAGCGCGGATCCGCCATCCCCAGCGCGACCCCGCCCGGCGTGCCGGTGAGGATGAGGTCGCCGGGGCGGAGCCGGGTGATCTGCGACACGTACGAGACGAGATCGGCGGCGTCGAAGACGAGCTCCCGGGTGTTCGCGTCCTGCACCGGCTCGCCGTTCACCGCGCAGGTGATGCGGAGTCCGGCCTTGGGATCGACCTCGTCCGCGGTCACGACGAACGGACCGATCGGCGTGGTGGCGTCGAACGCCTTGCCCTGTAGCCACTGCAGGGTGCGCTGCTGCCAGTCCCGCATCGAGATGTCGTTCGCGACCGCATAGCCGAGGATCGCGGCCGCCGCCGCGTCCTTGTCGGCGCGGTGCACCTCGGATCCGACGACGACGGCCAGCTCCGCCTCCCAGTCGAGCTTCGCGGTGTCCCGCACCCGGATCTCGTCCGCCGGTCCCGTGAGCGTGTCGGCGAACTTGGCGAAGAGGGTCGGGAACTCGGGCACGGCACGGCCCGTCTCGACGATGTGATCGCGATAGTTCAGTCCGCAGCAGAACACCTTCGCCGGGCGGGGCAGGGGAACGCCGAAGGCCTCGGGATCGAGGTCCTGCCTGGCCGACTGCCGCAGGACGGTCTCGGCCCGCTCGCGCCACCCGTCGCCGGCGATCAGCTCCTGCGCGTCGACCTCGTCGAGGAGCACCCAGCCTTCGGCGTCGCCGACGGCGGCGCGGGTGCCGCCGTCCACACGCACGGTCGCGAGGCGCATCAGGCCCGATCCGCCGTGGCGGCGAGGTGCGCGACCCCCTGGATCTCGATCATGGCCTCCTTCTGCCACAGCCGCGTCACGCCGATCCCCGCCATCGCCGGGTACTCCGTGCCGGCCATTTCGCGCCAGCGACGGCCGATCTCGCGGCCGTTGGCCTGGTAGTCGTCGACGTCGGTGAGGTAGATCGTGACGTCCACGAGGTCCGTGGGACGACCCCCCGCGGCCTCGAGCGTGGCGAGCACGTTCGAGAACGCCTGCACGAACTGCTCGACGATCCCGCCGGGCACGATCGCGCCGGTGCGGTCCATCGCCGTCTGCCCGCCGAGGTAGACGAATTCGCCGGCGCGCACCCCGTGCGCGAATCCGCGCGGCGCGATGAGGGTGTCTGGGTTGATGATCTGGCGGGTCATGGTTCTTGTCCTCCTGTGCGGATACGTATGGGGATCGGGCCCTTCGACAGGCTCAGGGCCCGGGCGGGCTCAGGGCCCGGGCTCTGGCTCAGGGACCGACCGGCGCGAGGGCCTCGACGGCCTCGCGCTGCGGGATCCACCGGCGATGCTCCGGCGCGATCTCGCCCTCTCGCTCGTCACGGATGAGCGAGAGCCGCGGCCGCACGGCGTCGGTGCGGGCGGTCGGCGGCTTGCGCGACCCGGCGCGGAACGGCGCAACCCAGTCCGCGCCCTCCCCGCGGTAGCCCTGGTCGGCGGCCGCGTGCAGCGTCCATTGCGGATCCCACAGGTGCGTGCGGCCGAGCGCGACGAGGTCGGCGCGGCCGGCGAGCAGGATCGAGTTCACGTCGTCGTGGCTGGACACGGCGCCCACGGCGATCACGCTGACCCCGGCCTCGGCCGCGACCCTGTTGCGGATCGCATCGGCGAACGGCGTCTGGTAGCTGCGGCCGAACTGAGGATTCTCGTCCTTGGCGATCTGGCCGGAGGACACGTCGATCGCATCCGCGCCGTGCGCGATGAAGGCGCGCGCGATCTCGATCGCGTCGTCGAGCTCGTTGCCGCCCTCGCACCAATCCACGGCCGACAGGCGCACGGTGAGCGGGCGCTCGGCCGGCCAGGCGGCGCGCATCGCGTCGAACACCTCGAGCGGGTAGCGGAGGCGGTTCTCCAGGCCGCCGCCGTACTCGTCGGTGCGCCGGTTGGACACGGGCGACAGGAACGAGGAGATGAGATAGYCGTGCGCGGCGTGCAGCTCGGCGAGATCGAAGCCGGCCTCGGCCGCGCGCCGGGTCGCGGCGACGAACTCGTCGCGCACCCGGTCCATGTCGGCGCGGTCGATCTCCTGCGGCGCCGCGTTGGCCGGCCCGTAGGGCAGCGCGGACGGCGCGAGGGTCTGCCAGTTGCCCTCGGGGAGCGGATCGTCGATCCCCTCCCACATGCGCTTCGTGGATCCCTTGCGGCCGGAGTGGCCCAGCTGCACGCCGATCTTCGCGGTCGACTGCCCGTGCACGTAGTCCACGATCCGCCGCCACGCGTCGCGCTGCTCATCGGTGTAGAGCCCGCCGCAGCCCGGTGTGATCCGCCCCTCGGCCGAGACGCAGACCATCTCCGTCATGACGAGGCCCGCGCCGCCCGTGGCCTTCGATCCGAGGTGCACGAGGTGGAAGTCGCCGGGCACGCCCTCGACCGAGGAGTACATGTCCATGGGCGATACGACGACACGGTTCTTCAGCGCGAGCGCGCCGATCCGGTGCGGGCGGAACATCGCCGGCTCGTCCTCGGTGCGGCCCGTGAAGCCCGCTCCGCGCACGACCTCGGCGGCGAAGACCGGATCCCGCAGGGCGAGGTTGTCCAGGGTGATGCGCCGGCTGCGGGTGAGCAGGTTGAACGCGAACTGCAGCGGGTCCTGGCCGGCGTACTGCCCGATCCGCTCGAACCACTCGAGCGAGGCCTGCGCGGCACGCTGGGTGGAGGCGACGACGGGGCGACGCTCGAGCTCGTAGGCGTCCAGCGCGTCGCCCAGCCGACCGTGCTCGTGCAGGCACGCCGCGAGCGCGAGCGCATCCTCCATGGCGAGCTTCGTGCCCGATCCGATCGAGAAGTGCGCGGTGTGCGCCGCGTCACCCAGGATCACGAGGTTCTCGTGGTGCCAGTGCTCATTGCGCACGGTGGTGAAGTTCAGCCACTTGGAGTTGTTCGTGAGCACCTCGTGGCCGTCGAGCACATCGGCGAAGAATCCGCGGATCCGCTCGACCGCGTACTCGTCGCTCACGCCGGGAGGGAAGACCTCGTGCTCCGTCGCGTCGAAACCCGCGGCGCGCCACACGTCCTCGTGCATCTCGATGAGGAACGTCGAGCCCTGATCGGAGTACGGATAGCCGTGCAGCTGCATGATCCCGTGCGGGGTGTGCAGCACCGCGAACGTGAACGCCTCGAACACGCGATCGGTTCCCAGCCACATGTACTTCGACACGCGGCGATCCAGGTCGGGTCCGAAGGACTCGGCGAACTGCCCGCGCACGCGGGAGTTCACGCCGTCCGCCGCGAGGACGAGGTCATACTCCGCCATGAGCGCGCCGGCGTCCGGCGCCTCGGTGCGGAATCGGATCTCGGCGCCGAGCTCGAGGCAGCGCTGCTGCAGCAGCTGCAGCAGCTCCTTGCGCCCCATGGCGGCGAACCCCTGCCCGCCGACCGTGTGTGTGGTCCCCCCGAAGAGCACGTCGATATCGGTCCAGCGGGCGAACCGCTCGCTCATCCGGGCGGCGATCGCGGGATCCGCGTTCTCGATCCCGCCGAGCGTCTCGTCGCTGAACACGACACCGAACCCGAAGGTGTCATCCGGCGCGTTGCGCTCCCAGACGGTCACTTCGTGCGCGGGATCGAGCTGCTTCATGAGGGCGGAGAAGTAGAGGCCTCCCGGCCCCCCTCCGATCACGGCGATACGCATGTCAGACCCCCTGGGAGACGGGCGCGACGAGGGCGGCCTCCGCGGCGGCCCGGTCGCGCAGGACGAAGTGCTGCACCTTGCCGCTGGGATTGCGGGGCAGCTCGGCGAGGTAGTCGATACGGCGCGGGCACTTGTAGAGCGCCAATCGCGACCTGACCACGGCGAGGATCGAAGCGGTGAGCTCGTCCGAGACCTCGACGTCCGTGCGGGGAACGACGTACGCATTGACGATCGTGCCGCGATCGGCGTCCGGGCGGCCGACGACCGCGACCTCGAGCACATCCGGGTGCGCGGCGATGGCCTCCTCGACCTCGGGCGCCCCGACGTTGTATCCGGCCGTGACGATCATCGAGTCGTTGCGCGCGTGGAACGTGAAGTAGCCGTCCTCGTCCTGCACGAAGGTGTCGCCGGTGAGATTCCAGCCGTCGTGCACATACGCGGTCTGCCGCGGGTCGTTCAGGTAGCGGCAGCCGGTGGGGCCTATCACGCCGAGCCGGCCCGGCTCGCCGGGGCCGAGCATGCGCCCGTCGTCTCCGAAGATCGCCGCACGATAGCCGGGGACCGCGCGGCCGGTGGATCCGGGGCGGATGTCCTCTCCGGACGCGGAGATGAAGACGTGCAGCATCTCGGTGGATCCGATGCCGTTCACCAGCCGCAGCCCGCTCGCCTCAGCGACCGCCTCGAACGTCTCGCGGGACAGGTGCTCGCCGGCCGAGACGCCGAGCCGGAGCCGCCGCAACGCGTCCGCGAGGCCCTCCTTGAGGATGGCGCGGTAGCCGGTCGGGGCCGTGTACAGCACGGTGATCCCGAGCGGTTCGATGAGCCGCGCGAGCTCGATCGGGGTGGCCCGCTCCAGGATCACCGCGGCCCCTCCGGTGCGGAGCGGGAACACCACGGCGCCGCCGAGGCCGAAGGTGAACGCGAGCGGTGCGGTCGTCGCGCTGACATCGTCGGGCGCCAGGTGCAGCACGTGCTTCGCGAACGTATCGGCGTTGGCGAGGACGTCACGATGGAAGTGCATCGTGATCTTCGGCGCCCCCGTCGTGCCGCTGGTCGCGCCGAGCAGCGCCACGTCATCGGCGGCCGTGTCGACCGCCCTGAACGCGCCGTCCTTGTCATCGCAGGCGCGCATCAGGCGGTCCTCCTCGCCGCCGAACACCAGAAGGCCGTCCTCCGGCAGCAGCTCGCGGAGGACGCTCTCGACGCCGTCGAGGTCGCGGTGGTCGACGATCGCGACCGACGGCCGCACCCGCTCGAACACGTTGCGGACCTCGCTCTCCCTCCAGGCGACCATCGTCGTGACGACGACCGCGCCGGCCTTGAGGGCGCCGAGCCAGCAGGCCACCGCCCATGGCCCGTTGAGCATCCGCAGGGCGACGCGGTTGCCGGGGACGATGCCCAGATCCTCCGTGAGCACCTGGGCGACCTGGTTCGCGCGGCGCTGCAGCTCCCCGTAGCTCCACCGCGTGCCGTCGCCGAGGATCACGGCGTCGCGGTCGGGGCCGAACGTCTCGACCGCGCGGTCGATGAGCGCACCGGCCGCGTTCAGCCGCTCGGGATACTGCACGTCGGGGATGGTGAACTCCAGCGTCGGCCAGAGCTCGACCGGCGGCAGAGCGTCGCGCGCGAAGGTGTCGACGTGGGCTGAGCGGGAAAGCTCCATTGCTGCTCCCTTCCTGGGGTGGATCAGACGGATCGTGCGATCGGGGCTCGTCAGAGCGTGCGGCCGGGGCGGATCATGCCCTCTTGGGCGACGGTCGCGATGAGCCGACCTGTGCGGTCGAAGAAGCGACCGAGGCCCAGGCCGCGACCGTCGGAGATGCCTGCGCTCTCCTGCGCGTACAGCAGCCACTCATCGGCGCGGGCGGGGGCGTGGAACCACATGGCGTGGTCGAGGCTCGCGGTCACGAGGCCCTCGTCCCGCCAAGGCAGGCCGAGCACCCGCAGCACGGGCTCCAGGATCGTGTAATCGCAGACGTACGCGATCGCGAGCTGATGTGTGACGGGATCGTCGTCGAGGGCGTCGAACGCGCGCACCCAGACCGCCTGGTGCGGCACCCGCTCGCCCTCGATCCGCACGTAGACGGGTCCGGGGACGTGCCGCATGTCGAAGCTGCGATCGTGCGACCAGTAGTCGACGTCGGCGCCCTCGTGCCCGGTGAGCGCCTCAGCACTGGACGCCAAGGTCTCCGGATCCGGCACCGCGGGCATCTCCGGCCCGTGCTCGGGGAACTGCTCCGGAACATGGAAGGAGGCGGTCGCGAGGAAGGCAAGCCTGCCGTGCTGGTGCCCGCGGACGTGCCGGGTGGAGAAGCCGCGACCGTCGCGGAGGAGCTCGACCTCATAGCGCACCGGTTCTGCGACGTCGACGCCCCGCAGGAACGACGAGTGCACCGAGTGCAGCACGCGGTCGTCGTCGACCGTGCGGATCGCCGCCGCGACGCTCTGCGCGACGGTGTCGCCGCCGTAGGCCTTCGGCCACGGGACCGGCTGCGGCTGCGCCGTGAACGCGCGATCGGCGTGCTCGGGCTCGCACTCGGTCAGGGCGATCGCGCGGAGGAACGCGGCGGAGGTGCTCATGCGCGGCGGAAACCCTCCAGGATCGCGTCGTCGACCTCGTCGAGGTTGATCACGATGTTGTCCGGAGTCCGCGTGGTCAGCCACACGAGCTCCTCGGTGGTGGACATGTTCGCCTCGACATGCGGCATGAACGGCGGCACGAACACCCAGTCCCCCTCGGACATGTCGAGGAACTCCCGGTAGCCCTCGCCGAAGTAGATGCGGGCGGTGCCGCGCAGCACGTAGCCGCCGGTCTCCGCCTCGCCGTGGTGATGCGGCAGTGAGCGGTAGCCCGGCTCGTTCGACACCTTGCCGAACCAGATCCTCGTCGCCTCGGTGTGCTGGGGACCGACGCCGGAGATGCGGATGCAGCCCCCGGACGACATCGTCTGGGTGTCCTCCTCGCCGCTGCGGGTGACCTGCGGGACGCGGTCCCTGCGCAGTTCGTTCTCGGTCATGGGAGCTCCTCTGCTCATGTCCGGTGCGCGGCCGTCCGCGGCGCTGCGAGGTCGGCCACCTCCTCCCTGGAAGTGTCACATGCGTGATCATCGTCACACAAGTGCAACATCGAAAATCGTCGAAGACGACGAAGTTCCCCGGCCGACCACGCGGCAGCCGGGGATCTCGGCAGGGGGATCAGCCCAGGACGGTCGACACGAACCGCTCTGCCGCAGGCTCGAGCCGACGGTGCAGCTCGGAGAACAGCCGTTCCGCCTCGACCCCGACCCACCCGTCCGGCAGATACGGCAGCGGGATCCCGGGGTCGAGATAGGTCAGGCGCCGCCACTGCGTGATCGCGCCGACATGCGCGGCGAAGGCCTCGCCATCGCTCAGCTCCCGGCTCACCATCGGACCGAACCCGTCGACGAACCCGCGATACAGCGGTTCGAGGGCCGGCAGGTCCCACCAGCGCCGGACCGCCTCCGCGAGGTCGTCTCGCGACACGCGCTCGCCGAGGAAGAGCTCCACGTAGCGGTCCAGATCCGCGCGACGCAGGGCGGTGCGCGTCTCGTCCGCGATCAGCCCGGGGGCGATCCACAGGCCGCCGCTGATCTGACCGAACCCGAGCCGCTGCAGGAGCTTGCGCAGCTGGTGACGCAGAGGACGATCCCGTTCGGGAACGCTGAAGGATGCGAGCAGCCAGGGATCCGAGGGCTCGGCGCGCCGCACCTCGAAGATGCGGCGGTCGCCGGCCGAGAACACGCCCTCGAGGGAATCCGCGAGCCGGTACGCCGCGGCCCCGCCGGAGCGGACGCTGACCAGCACGCCCCGGCGCTTGAGCCGGGAGACGGCCGAGCGCACGCCCGGCGCATCGGCCCCGAGCGCGGCGAGCATCCGGATCAGGTCGGAGATCTGGATCACTCCCCCGTGCGCGCGCACGTACCGGCCGAAGACGGTGATGATCAGATGCTGCAGCCGGGCAGCGGAATCGGCCGGCGCAGCGCTCTCACTCATGCCAGGAGCCTACTGACTCACGACGGGATCACGGCGGTCCCCGAGTGCTGCTCGAAGATGATCTGAGTCTGGGTCTGGCCGAGCGCGGGGACGGATCCGAGGTGCGTGCGCAGGAAATCCCGCAGCCCTGGAACGCTCTCGCAGGCGACGTGGATGACGAGGTCGTGCACGCCGCCGATCAGGTAGACGCGCTGCACCCCGGGGACCGTGCGCAGGCGAGCCGTGATCGCGGGCACCTGGTCACGGGCGTCCTCCTTGACGGCGACCATGATGAGCGCCTCGACCCCGGCGCCCACGGCGACCGGGTCGAGCTCGGCGTGATAGCCCCGGATCACGCCGGCATCCTCGAGCGCGCGCACCCGCCCATGGCAGGTCGACCGGGGCAGGCCGACCCGCGCGGCTAGCTCCTTGTTCGACAGGCGCCCGTCCCTGGTCAGCTCGTCCAGGATGTGCCGATCCGTCGTCGTAAGTCGGATTCCGTCCGCCATCGTGCCCCCTCCAGCATCATCGATCCGGTGATCCAACGATGGATCCCGCGATTGTCGGATATCTGTCGAAATTCTAGGTGTTGCTCCGACGATTCGTCATCATGGATCCAGATCTCCCTATCCCCGGCCGACCGAGCCGGTTCCCCGACCGAGGAGGACTCCACGATGACGGACACCGCCGCGCCGATCACCCGCGCACAGTGCGAAGAGGCGGATCGGAACGATCCGCTCGCCGGGCTCCGCGAGCGCTTCGCCCTTCCCGAGGGCATCGTCTATCTCGACGGCAACTCGCTCGGCGCACTCCCCCGCGACGCCGTCGCCCGCGCGGCCGATGTGGTGAGCCGGGAGTGGGGCGCGGACCTCATCGGCAGCTGGAACAAGAACCACTGGTTCGCCCTGCCGCTCCGGATCGGCGAGAAGATCGGCCRGCTCATCGGCGGCGGCGCGGGCGAGTGCGTCGCGACCGACACCACCTCGGTGAACGTCTTCAAGGCGGTCTCGGCCGCGATCCGGCTCCAGCAGCAGGACGCCCCCGCGCGCCGGGTCATCGTGTCGGAGCGGGAGAACTTCCCCACCGACCTCTACATCGTCGAGGGCCTGATGGCTCTGCTCGACCGCGGCTATTCGCTGCGGCTGATCGACGCGCCGGAAGACCTCGACGCCGCTCTGGGCGAGGACGTCGCCGTCGTGCTGCTCACGCAGGTCAACTACCGCACCGGGCATCTCTGGGACATGAGGGAGGCGACAGGGCGAATCCACGCCGCGGGTGCCGTGGCCGTCTGGGACCTCTGCCACTCGGTGGGTGCGGTGCCCGTGGCCGTCGCCGACGCGGGCGCCGACTTCGCGGTCGGCTGCACCTACAAGTACCTCAACGGCGGCCCGGGCTCGCCGGCCTTCTTCTGGGTCTCCGAGCGCCATCTCGACCGGGTCGAGACGCCGCTGACCGGGTGGTGGGGGCACGACCGCCCGTTCGCGATGACCGACTCCTATGCCCCCGCGCCCGGCGGCAGGCGCTTCCTCGTGGGCACCCAGCCGATCCTGTCGATGGCGACCATGGAAGTCGGCATCGACATGCACCTCGAGGTCGACCAGGAGGCGCTGCGCCGCAAGTCGCTCGCGCTCACGACGCTGTTCATCCGGCTCGTCGAGTCGCGGCTCGCGCACCACCCGCTCACCCTGATCACGCCGCGCGAGGAGGCGCGGCGTGGCAGCCACGTGTCGTTCCGGCACCCCGAGGGCTACGCGGTGATGAAGGCGCTGATCGCGAACGGCGTGATCGGCGATTACCGCGAGCCCGAGGTGCTGCGATTCGGCGTCACCCCGATGTACCTCGGCCACGCCGATGTCTGGGACGCCGTGGAGACCCTGCGCCGCGTGCTCGACGAGGAGCTGTGGCGCGCGCCCGAGTTCCAGGAGCGCGACGCGGTCACCTGATCGTCGAGCCTCTCCGTTCGCGGCAGGATCCGCGCGCCACCCGGCCGGCACGGCCGCCTACGCTGGGGACATGACCGCCCCGACCGCCGCGCACGCTCTCCTCGAGGCTCTCGCCGACGAGTTCCTCCGCGACTATCCGCGCGGAGCCCGGCTGCTGGCCGTCGCCAGCCCGTCGGCCGCGCGATCGGCGGGCTTCGCGGGAGACCTCGCCGACGCCCTGCGCGCCCGGGGCGTCGCGGTATCCGTCGCGGCGCAGGACGACCGGGACGAGGCGGGCCTGCGCGCGGATATCGTGGCGCCGTTCCGCGCCGCGGGCGAGGACGCCGTGCAGATCGTCTCGGGCACGACCACCCTGCTCGCCGAGCGCGCCCGCGGACTGTGGCACTTCTCCGTGTGGCTCATCGACGGCGACGAGGTTCCGCACACCGCGGCGACCGCGCTGGTCGACGTCACGGATCCGGAAGCGCCGACGCGGCGCCTCGCCGACTACTGCGCCGTTCCGCCCTCGTTCCTGACCTGAGCGGGCACCGCACCCCGCCGTTCCCCCGCACGATCGGTGCCGGATCCCCGGGCCCGCGCCTGTTCGCCACGACGGAGAACAGCGCCTGCGCTTTGTACGTCATGGCCATGTCGCACGAGAGGCGCGCGAGTACGCTGGTGGCGTGACCGAACGCGCGCCTCTCTCCCGCAAACTCTCCGCCATCGCCGAGTCCGCCACGTTGAAGGTGGACGCCAAGGCCAAAGCCCTCAAGGCCGAGGGGAAGCCCGTCGTCTCGTACGCCGCGGGCGAGCCCGACTTCGCCACGCCGCAGTTCATCGTGGATGCGGCCGCCGAGGCGCTCGCGAACCCGGCGAACTACCGCTACACCCCCGCGGCGGGCCTTCCCGAGCTGCGCGAGGCGATCGCCGCGAAGACGCTGCGCGACTCCGGCCTCGAGGTCTCGCCGAGTCAGGTCATCGTCACCAACGGCGGCAAGCAGTCCGTCTACCAGGCGTTCCAGGCGGTCGTGAACCCCGGCGACGAGGTGCTCCTGCCGGCGCCGTACTGGACCACGTACCCCGAGGCGATCCGCCTCGCCGACGGCGTGCCGGTCGAGGTCTTCGCGGGCGCCGACCAGGAGTACAAGGTCACCGTCGACCAGCTCGAGGCCGCGCGCACCGAGCGCACCACGGTGCTCGTGTTCGTYTCCCCGTCCAACCCGACCGGATCCGTCTACTCCCCCGAGGAGACCGCCGCGATCGCCGCGTGGGCGCTCGAGCACGGGATCTGGATCATCTCCGACGAGATCTACCAGAACCTCACCTACGAGGGCGTGAAGGCGACCTCCGTCGTCGAGGCGCTCCCCGAGGTCGCCGGTCAGACCATCCTCGTCAACGGTGTCGCGAAGACCTATGCCATGACCGGCTGGCGCGTGGGCTGGATGGTCGGCCCCGCCGACGCGATCAAGATCGCCGGCAACCTCCAGTCGCACCTCACGAGCAACGTGAACAACGTCGCCCAGCGCGCCGCGATCGCCGCCCTCAACGGACCGCAGACCGAGGCCGAGCAGTTCCGCGAGGCGTTCGACCGCCGCCGCACGCTGATCGTCTCCGAATTGTCGAAGATCGACGGCCTCGTGGTGCCGAACCCGACCGGCGCGTTCTACGTCTACCCCGACGTGCACGGGCTGCTCGGCCGCACCTGGGGCGGCGTGACCCCGACCACCTCGCTCGAGCTCGCCGACCTCATCCTCGACCAGGCCGAAGTGGCCGTGGTCCCCGGCGAGGCGTTCGGCCCGTCCGGATACATCCGGATGTCCTACGCGCTCGGCGACGACCAGCTGCTCGAGGGTGTGCAGCGCCTGCAGCGCCTGTTCGCCTCCTGAGCCCGTCCGCTTCTGAGGCTCGCCCTCTTTACGTCGACGCCCCCTCGGGTTGTCCGCGCCCCTCCTGAATTCCGCAATTCAGAGGGGGCCTCGGTCGCCAGAGGGGGCGTCGACGTATCCGGCCGGTGAACGCGGGCGGGCGCCGACGCGTCAGTCCTCGTAGCCGATGAGCCAGTGCACGCCGAACCGGTCCACGAGCGTGCCGTCGTGCGCGCCCCACGGCCGCTCCTGCAGCGGGTCGATCACGCGTCCGCCGTCGCCGAGCTGCGCGAACCAGCGCGTGAGCGTCTCCGGATCCGCCGTGCCGAGGAGCGAGAAGAACATGCCGTTCATGTGCACGGCGTCCGCATCGGGCGCGGCATCGGCGGCGGCGAGCTCGACCGGGCCGCGGATGAGCATGCCGTGGGCGATCGCGTCGCCCGGGCCGTCCGCGCGCCCGAACTCGGCGTAGGTGTGCATCACCGCCTCACCGCCGAAGATCGCCTGGTAGAACGGGAGCGCGTCGACGGCGGTGCCGGGGAACAGGATGTAGGGCACGAGTCCGGTCATGGTGCGAGCGTACGCCCCGGCTCCGGCGAGGCACGGTCGGGACGCGGCATCCTCGGCGCCTAGAGCTCGACGTCGACGAGCACGGGCTCGGGCTGCAGCAGCAGGCCGAACTCGGAATGCACCCGGCTCTGGATGAACCGGGCGAGCTCGGCGATCTCCCCCGCCGTCGCGCCCCCGCGATTCGTGAGGGCGAGAGCGTGCTTCGTGGAGACGCCGGCGCGCGAACGCGGAAGCGTGAACCCCTTGCCGATGCCGGCGTGCTCGATGAGCCAGGCGGCGCTCACCTTCACATCGCTCGGGGGCGTCTCGGGCTTCGGCGCCAGGCCGTAGTACGAGTCGAGCGGGATCACCGTGACCGTGTCGAGGTCGGGTGTCACGGGCCAGCGCGGGCACTCGGACGGCAGCGTGCGCGCCACGGCCTCGGAGACGATCGCGTTCTGGAAGAAGGATCCGGCGCCGTGCGTGTCCGGATCGGCCGGATCGAAGAGCATGCCCTTCGCGGCGCGGGTGGCCAGGATCCGCTCGCGCACCCAGGTCAGCGGCACAGGGTCGTGGTCCGTGAGCTGCAGCGCGCGGCGCAGCTGCTCGCCGCGCACGACCCGCCCCGCATCGCCGGTGACGGCCAGGTCGAGCGTGACGGACAGGATCACGGCGCGGCGCTCGGCGACCGAGCCGTAGTGGTGCTTGAGCACCGATGTGCGGAAGCCGAGGCCGAGTTCGGATGCGGGCGCGACGACGACGTCGCCGGAGTGCTCGTCGAGCAGCTCCACTTCGACGAGGGTCTCCTGGATCTCCTGCCCGTAGGCGCCGATGTTCTGCACGGGGGCGGCGCCGACCGTGCCGGGGATCCCCGACATCGCCTCGATGCCCGCATAGCCGTGCTCGACCGCGTAGGCGACGAGCGCGTCCCAGTCGTGCCCGGCCTGCGCGCGCAGCCGGATCCGGCCGGAGTGCGGCGACGGGAGCTCCTCGATGCCGTTCGTGCGGATGCGGATCACCGTGCCGTCGAAGGGCACGTCTCCCGCGAAGAGGTTCGATCCTCCGCCCAGCACGAACCACTCGTCGCGGGTCGCCCACACCGCCCGGAGGACGGCGACGAGCTCGTCCTCCGTCTCGGCATCGATCATGCGCGCGGGCGCGGCGCCGGTCTGCAGGGTGGTCAGCGCGGCGAGGCGGATCGGATCGATCTCCGCCATGTCAGAGCGAGTCCGCCGCGACGCGCAGCTGAGCCTTGACGAGCACCGTGGTGTCGGCGAACCGCACGGTCAGGTCGATCCGCACCGCCGTCTCGTCCATCGCTCCGACCTTGGCCGTGATCGCGACGTCGGCGCCGGTCTGCGGGTCGACCACGATCGGGCGGGCGAAGCGCACTCCGTAATCGAGGATCCGCGCGGTGCCGGGGAGGGCTGCGACCGCGACGGACGAGGCGACACCCATCGTGAGCATGCCGTGCGCGAGCACGCCGGGCAGGCCCACCTCGGCGGCGATGTCGTCGCGGTAGTGGATCGGGTTGAAGTCTCCGGATGCTCCGGCATAGCGCACGAGCGACTCGCGCGTGAGGTGCACGGTGCGCTCGGCGATGATGTCTCCGACGTTCACGCGGCGGCCTCCTCGTTCTCGGCCGGGGCATCGCTCACGAGCAGCACCGACGTGGCGGTGACGAAGTGCGCGCCGGCGGCGTCGCGGATCTCTGCGTCGCTCGTGATCATGGCGGCCGGGCCCATCGCGCGGATCCCGGTGACGGTCAGCTGCGCTGTGAGCGCGTCGCCGGCCACGATGGGGCGCGTGTAGGCGAAGCGCTGCTCGGCGTGGATCGTGCGGGACAGCACGATCCCGGAGTCCTCCAGCCCCAGCAGCTGCTGCAGCGTGAGGTCCTGGATGACCATCGCGAACGTGGGCGGGGCGACGACGTCGGCGAAGCCGAGCGCCTGGGCCGCCGCGACATCGGTGTGCTGCGGGGCGTCGGCGAACACGGCGCGCGCGAACTCGCGCACCTTCTCGCGGCCGACGAGGTACGGGGCCGTCGGCGGGAACTCCCGGCCGACCAGTTCAGGATTCACGGGCACCCCTCGATCCTATCGAGCGGCGCCGGTCCCTCGCCGAGGGGGCTTTCAGACGGCGCGGGGCGCGCGGCTGCGGAGCGCCTTGAGCGCCATCTGCACCGCGATGAAGGCCAGATACACCGCGAACAGGACGTTGCCCACGAACGGATCGATGAGGGTCGCGAGCCAGGCCCCGAGCGCCGTGGTCGTGCACGCGGAGAGGCCGACGAGGCCCGCGGCGACCAGGTCCACGTTGTGATTGCGCAGGTTGCCGATCGTGCCGGAGATCGCGGTCGGGATCATCATGAGCAGCGACGTGCCCTTCGCGATGAGGTCGCTCGTGCCGAACGCCAGCATGAGCGCCGGGACGACCACGATGCCGCCGCCGACCCCGATGAGGCCCGCGAGCACTCCCGTGAAGAGGCCCAGCACGAGCAGCAGCGGGCCGGTCACCCAGCTCAGTTCGAGCACGGCGCCCCGCGACGGGATGACCAGGAACAGGCTCACGATCACGATCACGAGGAAGCCCACGAAGCACCAGCGCAGCGCGGTCTGGGAGATCCGCGGCAGCAGCCGGGTGCCGATCTGCGCGCCGACGACGGATCCGACCGCGAGGATCAGCGCCGGGATCCACGCCACCGAGTCGTGGACGGCGTACGAGATGACACCGACGAGCGCGGTCGGCACGATCGCGGCGAGCGACGTGCCCGCGCTCAGCCGCTGGTCGAAGGCGAGCAGCAGCACGAGCAGCGGAACGATGACCGTGCCGCCCCCGACGCCGAAGAGACCGGAGAGGAGCCCCGCGGCGAGCCCGATCCCGATGAAGGACGCGTAGGCGCGCGGCCCTCGCATCCGCTCGACGGCACCCTCGACCACGCTCGCTCCTGTCCGCCGTTCCTGGCGGAGCAGCACCGTCCAGCGTAGTCGCGCCTCGCCACCGCCCCACCGAGCCAGGGGCGCGGCGATGGTTGCCGCGTGTGGCCAAACGATAGATTCGTCCCGGCAGACCGTGACGGCCTCGGTCGCCGGAAAGGACCGGCGATGACAGGTCAGCAAAGCGCATCGGGCTGGAAGCGATTCTGGGAGAAGGGCGGCTGGTGGCGCGCACTGCTGCTCGTGGTCGTGTACCTGGTGCTGTACCAGGGCGGATCGTTCCTGTTCGGCCCGCTGATCGCCGGAGTCCCGAAGTCGAACGCAGCGCTCTCCGTCATCGTGAGCTACGCCGTGCCGATCGCGTTCGCCAGTGTGCTCATCGTCGTGTTCGCCCTCTCGGTGGGCTGGCTTCGCGAGCTGTTCGGCCCGCAGCCGATCCGCGGGAAGGGGTGGATGTGGATCGCGGTCGCCGTGGTGCTGCTGTTCAACGTGCTCCACTTCGCCTCCATCGACTACGGCAAGGCAGGGTCGGCCGTCGTGATCGCGTGGCTCGTGGCGGGGCTGTTCATCGGCTTCGCGGAAGAGACCGTCACCCGGGGACTCGTCGTGAACCTCATGCGCAAGGGCGGCCACCGCGAGATCACGGTCGCCCTGGTCTCCGCCGCACTCTTCGCGCTGCTCCACGCGAGCAACTTGCTGGGCGGCCAGTCGCTGTTCGCGACGCTGATCCAGCTCGTGTACACCTTCGCGTTCGGTCTCTGCATGTACCTCGCGCTGCGCGTCACTGGCAACCTCATCTGGCCGATCCTGCTGCATGCGTCGACCGATCCGTCGATCTTCATGCAGGGTCTGTACCCCGCGCACGGTGCGCTCGGTGGAATCGCCGGGATGGGCAATATCGCCGTCATCGTCACCGGTCTCGTGCTGCTGATCTTCATCCGGGGGCGCGTCTCGCCCGAGCCGGGGAGCACGGTGCCGACGAGCCGCTGAGCTCGGCGGAAGCGGTTCCCCGACCGCTGATGACATCCAGGGCTGCGGGAACAGCCGGTCGTCATCGGGGTGGGGCGAGCGCGTCGGCGAGGATGCGGCGGACGCGATGCGGATCGCCGCCGCGGCCGCGCGGGCGGTGCCAGGCGCCGAACGGATCCCACCAGTGCGGCCCACGGATCTCGGGCACGCCGCGACGCATGCGGATCCGCCATCCGGAGTTTTCCAGGGTGCGGTGATGGTGCCAGCACAGCGCGACGCCGTTGCTGGTGTGCGTCGGGCCTCCGTCGGCCCATTCCTGGACGTGGTGGAGTTCGCACCAGGTCGCGGGGACATGGCAGCCCGGGATCAGACATTCCCGGTCTCGGAGCACGATCGCCCGCCGCTGGTTCGCGGTGAAGATGCGGGCTGTGGTGCCGATCGACACGATCTTCCCGTGCTCGTCGAACAGGACCCGTTGGACCCCGCCTGCGCACGCGGTGTGCCGGGCGACGGAGACGGGCACGTCGTCGCCCGTACCTTCGATGAACGCCCGGCCCCGTCCGGAGGCGTAGTCCGCCGCAGTGACGGACACGACCAGAGTCGGGGCGGCGCCGCCGAGATCAGGCAATCCCCCGGACGCCGCGGCGGCTTGGAGGATCATCGCGAGGTCGTCGTGGTCGCGCTGCGCCCGGGTGCGGAGGTCTTCCGGGACGGGGAGAGAGTCGAGGAGTTCCGGATCCGGATCCGGGTCCGCGATCGAGAAGGCGACCGCGCCGGGTGCGGGTGAGCACCCCGCGGCGGGGTTGTTGACGGCGTCGAACAACCGCTGCAACTGACCGGCGACCTCGGGGAGCAGCTCGCCCCCGACTCGATGCGTGCCTCGCCGCAGCTTGCCGATCCAGAAGCCGCGGGAGCGCTCGGCGGCGGTATCGTCGGGTTCCGCGCCGTCCGGGTCGAGCGCGAGCATCAGCGCGCGGGCGTAATCGGCGAGTTCGGCGGTCGACGGGGCCGGGCCCGGACGTCCGTGCTCATCGGGCAGGTCGGCACCCCGGGCCGTGCATGCGAGCAGCCCGTCCACCGCCTCCCGTTCATCGACCGTGATCCGCGTGCCGCTCCGCTCCACCGGCCCTGTCGCGGCGAGCAGCCCCGGCACCGACACCACCCCGTCGCGCAGGGCTTCGGCCATCTCCGGGTATCGGGCCGGCGAGAGGTCGCCGCTGGAGAGCTGCACGTCTCGGTGGGTGGCCCGGGCGGCACGGACGAACTGAGCAGCCGTGCTCGCATCGGTGCGCAGCGCCCGCTGCAGCAGCTCGGTCGCATCGTGACAACCCACCGACGCGGATAGCCGCTCGGACGCCACCCGCGCGTCTCGGTCGATGACCTGCCCGCTCAGGCCCGTCAKCACGGCATCCAATCGAGTCCACCTGCTGCAGGATCTCGGTCGGCGTCGATGTCATACCCCCATTCAACAGGGGAGCACCGACATTCGAACCCCAGATCAGAGCAAAGAACGAAACCCATGCACAACTTTCCGGGAAGACCTCTTGTGGAGGACGATCCACGCCCGTCCACCAGGACGAGACCCCGCGCCGAAGGCGGCCGACTCAGTGCCCTTCGAACAGCGGCGGGCGCTTCTCCTGGAACGCCGCGAAGCCCTCACGGTAGTCGTCCGTGTCGCAGAGCGCCGCCTGGGCCGCGTTCTCCTGACGCATCGACTGCCACAGCCCCAGGCGCTCGTCGCGGAGGGCGGCGACGAGGCGCTTGCTCGCGACGAACGCGGCGGTCGCACCCTGCGCTGCACGCGCGGCCGCCGCAAGAGTCGCCTCGTGCACCATCTCGGGGAGCATCGCCTGAGAGAACAGCCCCGCCGAGACCGCCTCGGATCCGGTCATCAGACGGCCCGAATAGATGAGGTCGAGCGCGCGGTGCGCGCCCAGCCGCTCCACGAACAGCGCATGCCCGCCCGAGTCCAGCGTCGCGCCGAGAGCGGCGAACGGGGATCCGATCTTCGCGGTGTCGGCGACGTAGACGACATCGGTCGCGATGAGCAGCCCGAGGCCCACCCCGAGGCAGGCTCCCTGTGCAGCCGCGAAGGTCGGTGCGGGGAAGGACGACATGCGCTGCAGCACGGGCGTGACGATCGCATCGAGGTAGCCCATCACGTCGTCGTCGCGGGGGTCGACGCCGGAGATGTCACGCCCGGCGCAGAACGCCCTGCCCTCGCCGGTCAGCACGAGGGCGCGCACCCCGGCGCGCTCGGCCTCGGCGTAGGCCTCTCCGAGGTCGCGCACCGCCTGCTCGTCGAGGGCGTTGAGCTTGGCGGGGTTGTTCAGCGTGATGTGCGCGACGGCGCCGTCGATCGCGAGGTCGATCATGATTCCTCCTTGGTCCCTGTGCTTCGACAGGCTCAGCAACCGGTCGAAGGGGCTGCTCCTGCAGCGCTCAGACGTCGTAGTCCACGACGACGCGATCCGTCGTCGGGTGGGACTGGCAGGTGAGCACGTAGCCGCGGTCGAGCTCGTCCTGCTCGAGCGCATAGTTCTCGGTCATCGTGACGGATCCGTCCACGAGCCGCGCCCGACACGTGCCGCAGACGCCGCCCGCGCACGCGAACGGCACATCGGGACGCACGCGGAGCGCGGCGTTCAGGATCGACTCGTTCGCCGACACCGGGGTGTCCACGGATCCGGACTGGCCGTCGAGGGTGAACTCGATCGTGCGCACCGGCTCGTCCTCGCGCACCTCGATCGGGCGGCCCGCCTCCGGGCGCTCCTGCCCCGGCTCCCCCGTCGTGAACAGCTCGTAGCGCACATGCGCGGATTCGACGCCGATGTCGGCGAGGGTGTCGCGGCACAGCTGCACGAGATCGAACGGCCCGCACAGGAACCATTCGTCCACCGTCGCCGGTAGCACGAGCGCGTCGAGGATGCCGCGCAGGCGCTCCTCGTCGATGCGGCCCGAGAGCAGCGGAGCCGAGCGCTGCTCGCGGGTGAGCACGTGGTGCACCGCGAAACGCGCCGGATAGCGGTCCTTGAGGTCGGCGAGGTCGTCCAGGAACATCACATCGGTCGCCCGGCGGTTCGTGTAGACGAGCGTGAAATGGCTGGTCCCGGAGCGCGCCAGCACGGTGGCGGCGAGCGCCATGAGCGGCGTGATGCCCGACCCCGCGGCGATGCCGACGACGTGCGCCTCGTCGAGCGCGGCGAGCGCCGAGGTGAAGGTGCCCTGCGGGCTCATCACGTCGATCCGGTCGCCCGCGCGCAGCTCGCTCTGCGCCCAGGTGGAGAAGCGGCCTCCGCGGTCGCGCTTGATCGCGACGCTGATGGTCCCCGAACCCGTCGAAAGGTCCCGCGTCGGCGGCCGGCAGAGGGAGTAGGAGCGGCGCACCTCGTGGCCGTCGAGCTCGGTGCGCAGGGCGACATGCTGCCCGGCGAGGTAGTCGAACTCCCCCGCGAGCTGCTCCGGCACCGCGAAGGTGACCTCGATCGCCTCGTCCGTGAGCGGGCGCACCTCCTGCACCGCGAGGGTGTGGAAGCGAGTGCGCCGACGCGGCGACGCGGCGGTCCCTGACCCTGCCGAAGGGCCTCCGACCACGCTGTTCAGGAGCGCCCCGGCGACCCGCTCGGTGGCACGCTCCTCGGCGGCAGGAGCGGGCGATGCGGTTCCCAGATGCCAGAGCGTCATCAGATCACCTTGAAGTGGTCGAAGGGCTCGAGGCACGCGCGGCACTCGTAGAGCGCCTTGCACGAGGTGGAGCCGAAGCGGGAGAGCTCGCGGGTGTCCAGGGACCCGCAGCGCGGGCAGCGGACGCCGAGCGAGATGCGCACCGGGCCCTGAGCCTGTCGCAGGGCCGCGTGTCCGCTCGGCGGGGCGATGCCGTACTCGGTGAGCTTGCGCTTGCCCTCGTCGCTCATCCAGTCCGTCGTCCAGGCGGGCGCGAGCACGAGGCGCACCTCGACCTCGCCGAAGCCGGCCCGGATGAGCGCGAGCTCGACGTCGTCGCGGATCGTGTCCATCGCGGGGCAGCCGCTGTAGGTCGGGGTGATGTCGACGCGGATCCGGTCGCCGTCGACGGCGACCTCGCGCAGCACTCCGAGGTCCTCGATCGTGAGCACCGGGACCTCGGGATCCTTCACCGCGGCGGCCGCCTCCCAGGCGCGCTCGCGCAGCCCGGTCACCAGGTCGCCCCCGGGTGACGGCGGGCGAGCACCTGCATCTCGGACAGCAGATGCCCGAGTCCGGTGGCATGGGATCCGTGGCGCCCTCCGCCGGCCGAGCTGCCCTTCGATGCGAGGACGGACCGGAACTCGTCGTCCAGGTCGGCGTCGGCGAAGACGGCGTCGATCACGGCGTCGAAGCCCGCGCGCAGAGAGGAGGGACGCACCGCGGCGTCGCCGAGGCGGTCGATCAGCTCGTCGTCGCGGAACAGCTCGGCCGCGTACGGCCAGACGTCCGCGAAGGCGCGGATGATCCTGGCGCGCGACTCCTCTGTGCCGCCGGCCAGGCGCAGCACCCACTGCACGGCGTGGTCGCGGTGGTAGTCGACCTCCTTGACAGCCTTCTCGGCGATCGCCGCGAACGTCGCGTCGGTGCTGCGCCGCAGAGCCGAATACAGCTCGAGCATGTAGGTGCTCACCAGGAACTGCCGCGCGATCGTCTGCGCGAAGTCACCGTTGGGCTGCTCCACGAGCCAGGAGCTGCGGAACTCGGCCTCGTCGCGGAAGTAGGCGAGGTCGTCCTCGCTGCGCCCGTCCCAGGATCCGGCGTAGCGCAGGAAGGAGCGCGCATGCCCGAGCAGGTCCAGGGCGATGTTGCCGAGCGCCACGTCCTCCTCGAGCTCCGGGGCGTAGGTGATCCAGGCGCCGAGCTGCTGGGAGAGGACCAGGGCGTCGTCGCCGAGCCAGAGCGCGTACTCGGCGATGTCGGCGGAGGCCGCGCGCTCGCCGGAACCGGTGAGCTCCGCGGCGAGCGCGAGCTCGTCGACCGAGACGTCGCCGTGCGGGTCGATCGCACCGTCCAGATCGTGGGCGCTCACAGGTGGGGCACCCCCTCGGAGGCCGTGTAGTACACGGCGTGGCGGTAGTTCTTGCCGGCGGGGCTCTCGAAGAACGCGCCCTTGTCGTCGGGGTCGCTCGTGGTGATCGCATCGGCCGGGACGACCCACACCGACGTGCCCTCGTTGCGTCGCGTGTACAGGTCGCGCGCATTGCGCAGCGCCATGTCGGCGTCGGGAGCGTGCAGGGATCCGACGTGCACGTGGCTGAGGCCGCGGTTCGCACGGACGAACACCTCGAACATGGGCCAGCTCTCCTCGGGGGATGCTCCGGGGGTCGTCATGCCACCGCCTCCTGCCGAGCCTGCTTGCGGGCGTACTCCGCCGCCGCCTCGCGCACCCAGGCGCCCTCCGCATGCGCGTCGCGCCGGCGCTGCAGCCGCTCGGCGTTGCACGGGCCGTTGCCGCGGACGACCTCGAAGAATTCGTCCCAGTCGATCTCGCCCATCGCGTACTGCCCCGTCTCCTCGTCGAAGCGGAGCTCGGGATCCGGCAGGGTCACGCCGAGGATCTCGGCCTGCGGCACGAGCATGCCGACGAAGCGCTGGCGCAGGTCGTCGTTCGAGAAGCGCTTGATCTTCCACTGCATCGACTGCGCCGAGTTCGGGGACTGGTCATCCGGCGGACCGAACATCGCCAGCGCCGGCCAGTACCAGCGGTTCACGGCGTCCTGCGCCATCACGCGCTGCTCCTCAGAGCCCTGCATGAGGGTCAGCAGAATCTCGAAGCCCTGGCGCTGGTGGAACGACTCCTCCTTGCAGATGCGCACCATCGCGCGTCCGTACGGACCGTAGGAGGCACGGCACAGCGGCACCTGGTTGCAGATCGCGGCGCCGTCCACGAGCCACCCGATCGCGCCCATGTCCGCCCAGGTCGGCGTCGGGTAGTTGAAGATCGAGGAGTACTTGGCCTTGCCGTCGATGAGCTGCTGCATCATCTCGTCGCGAGTGATGCCGAGGGTCTGCGCGGCGGAGTAGAGGTAGAGACCGTGCCCCGCCTCGTCCTGCACCTTCGCCATCAGGATCGCCTTGCGCTTGAGGCTCGGAGCGCGGGTGATCCAGTTGCCCTCCGGCTGCATCCCGATGATCTCGGAGTGCGCGTGCTGGGAGATCTGCCGGATGAGCGTCTTGCGGTACGCCTCCGGCATCCAGTCGCGCGGCTCGATGCGCTGCTCGTTCTCGACGAGTTCGTCGAAGATCGTCTGGGCGTCCGGATCCTCGGCCAAGGCCACGGGGGAAACAGTCATCGTCGACTCCTGAGTGAATTACCTACCGTTCGTACAGTAATTATGGCACACTCGTATCGTTCGCAGAAGGACGACCTTCCCGAACCGGCACCGCAGCCGGATCCGCGCCTCTTCGTTCGAAGGAGAACTGATGACCGACCCCGTCGCCGACCTGCGTCCGATGATGCGCCGCGATCGCGCCTCATCCGCCCTCGGCCTGCGTGTGGAGGTGGACGAGCCCGGCCGCGCCGTGGTCTCGATGACCGTGCGCGAGGACATGCTGAACGGCTTCGACATCACGCATGGCGGGCTGGTCTTCGCCCTCGCCGACACGGCTTTCGCGATCGTCTGCAATGAGGACGAGAAGGTCACGGTGGCCGCCGGCGCCGACATCACGTTCCTGAAGTCCACGCGCGCCGGGCAGGTGCTCACCGCGTCAGGGGTGCGCCGCGCGCGCAACGGCCGGACCGGCCTCTACGACGTCACCGTGACCGACGAGACCGGCGACATCGTCGCCGAGTTCCGCGGCCGCTCGATCACCACGAACCGTCCTTTCCCCGGGGAGAACTCATGACCGTCGTGGCCGTCGGCGATGCGCACAACGACACGGCCACCGCCCTGACCCCGGACGAGCTGCGCGCCCTGCAGCTCGAGCGGCTGCAGTGGTCCGTGCACCACGCGTACGAGAACGTGCCGTTCTACCGCCTCGCGTTCCAGCGAGCGGGCCTCCACCCCGATGACATCCGCTCCCTCGCGGACGTCGCACGCCTGCCGTTCACCACCAAGAACGACCTGCGCGAGTACTACCCGTTCGGCATGTTCGCGGTGCCGATGGCCGATGTGCGCCGCATCCACGCGTCTTCGGGCACCACCGGCCGCCCGACCGTGGTGGGCTACACCCAGACGGACCTCGACAACTGGGCCGACCTCATCGCGCGCTCGCTGCGCGCGGCCGGCGTGCAGCCCGGCTGGAAAGTGCACAACGCCTACGGCTACGGCCTGTTCACGGGCGGTCTGGGGGCGCACGCCGGAATCGAGCGTCTCGGCGCGACCGTGATCCCGATGTCGGGCGGGCAGACCGCCAAGCAGGTGCAACTCATCCACGACTTCGAGCCCGATGCGATCATGTGCACCCCGACGTACCTCCTGACGATCGCCGACGCGCTCGAGCAGGCCGGCATCGATCCCCGTTCCACCTCGCTCAAGGTCGGTATCCTCGGCGCGGAGCCATGGACCAACGAGATGCGCCTCCAGATCGAACAGCGCCTCGACATCGACGCCGTCGACATCTACGGGCTCAGTGAGGTCATGGGCCCCGGCGTCGCGATGGAGGCCGCGGCCACGAAGGACGGCCCGCACATCTGGGAGGACCACTTCCTGCCCGAGATCATCGACCCCTCCACCGGCGAGCCCGTGGCCGACGGCGAGTCCGGCGAACTCGTGTTCACCTCGCTCACGAAGCAGGCGTTCCCGGTGATCCGCTACCGCACCAGGGATCTCACCCGTCTGCTGCCCGGATCCGCCTTCCCCGCGATGCGGCGGATGGAGAAGATCACCGGGCGCGACGACGACATGATCATCCTGCGCGGCGTGAACCTGTTCCCGACGCAGATCGAGGAGATCGCGCTCGGCATCGAGACGCTCACCCCGCACTTCGTCCTGGAGCTCACCCGGCAGGGCCACCTCGACGCGCTGAAGGTGCGGATCGAGCGGCACCCCGACATCGACGCGGCGAGCGCCCTCGCCGCGGCCGAGGTGCTCAAGCTGCGGATCAAGACGTCGATCGGGACTTCGGTGGACGTGCAGGTCGAGGAACCAGGGTCCCTGCCCCGCAGCGAGGGCAAGTACAAGCGGCTGTACGACCTGCGTTGACGGCGGCGGKTGTGCCGAACTCAGTCGATCCGGGGCTGTTCCGCCTTGTAATCCGGCGAAGAGCACGGGATCGACTGAGTTCGGCACCGCCGCCGGCGCTCACCCCGCCGGCGTCAGCTGCTTCTCCACGAGCGTCAGCACGTCGTAGGTCGCCACGATCTCGTCGCGCTGGTTGTGGATCACCGCGTCCCAGCGCACCTCGCCGTACTCATCGGTCTCGCGCGGGATGATCTCCTTCGCCGTGAGGGTGACCCTGATCGCGTCGCCGGGCTTCACCGGCGTCACGAACCGCAGGTTCTCCAGCCCGTAGTTGGCAAGCACGGGGCCGGGCTCGGGTGAGACGAACAGCCCCGCCGCCCACGACACCAGCAGGTAGCCGTGCGCGACCCTCCCGCCGAAGAACGGGTTCGCCGCAGCGGCCTCCTCGTCCATGTGCGCGTAGAAGGTGTCGCCCGTGGAGTGCGCGAACGCCTCGATGTCCTCGAGCGACAGCTCGCGCAGCCCCGATTCGACCTGATCTCCGAGGTGCAGTTCGGCGAGCGACTTGCGGAACGGGTGCACCGCGTGGTCCGTGCCGGCGCCGGTGTGCCAGACGCCCGTGATCGCGGTGAGGATCTCCGGAGTGCCCTGGATCGCGGTGCGCTGCATGAAGTGCCTGACCGCACGGATCCCGCCGAGCTCTTCGCCACCGCCTGCCCGGCCAGGGCCTCCGTGCACGAGGTGCGGCACCGGGGAGCCGTGCCCGGTCGACGTCTTCGCGTCGTCACGGTTCAGGAACAGCACTCGGCCGTTGTACGCGGCGATGCGCGTGAGCAGCTCGGTCGCGACCTCTGGATCCTTCGTGGCGACGCTCGTCACCAGGGATCCCCCGCCGAGTCCGACGAGTTCCGCGGCCTCCGCCACGGTCGAGTACCCGAGCACGCTCGAGACCGGCCCGAACGCCTCGATCTCGTGCACGGCGGGCGAGGTCGTGTCCGCGAAGCCGACGAGCATCGGCGTGACGAATGCGCCTTCCGGAGCGGGCCCCGTCGTGCCGTCGGCGTGGACGACGTCGGGCGCGTCGACGGATCCCAGGAGCAGCTCCCCGCCGGCCTCGCGCAGCGCCGCGACCTGGCGCAGCACCTCGTCGCGCTGCGCGGTCGAGACGAGCGGCCCCATGGTGACGGACTCGGCGTGGGGGTCTCCGATCACGACCCGCTCGGCGATCTTCGTCCGCAGGGCCGCAACGAGCGGCTCCACGAGCGACGCAGGCACGATCGCGCGGCGGATCGCCGTGCACTTCTGTCCCGCCTTCGTCGTGAGCTCGATCATGAGCTGCTTCACGTAGGCGTCGAACTCCGGAGTCTCCGGAGTCGCGTCGGGGCCGAGCACGGAGGCGTTGATCGAGTCGGTCTCGCTCGTGAAGCGCACGCCGTCGGCGGTCTGGGCGCGCAGCCCCGCCGCGGTCGAGGCGCTGCCGGTGAAGGCGACGAGGTCGCCGAGGCGGAGCAGATCGAAGATCCCGGGGAGGGATCCGCTGACCAGCTGCAGGGTTCCGTCCGGCAGCAGTCCGGAGTCTGTGAGGATCCGCACCCAGGCCTCCGCGACGTAGCCCGTCGGGGTCGCGGGCTTCACGATCGAGGGCACGCCGGCGAGGAACGCCGGGGCGAACTTCTCCAGCGCACCCCACATCGGGAAGTTGAAGGCGTTGATCTGCACGGCGACCCCGGGCAGGCGCGTGTAGACGTGCCGGCCGAGGAAGGATCCATCCTTCGACAGCGGCTCAACGGGGCCGTCCAGGAGGACCTTCGCATTCGGCAGTTCGCGACGGCCCTTGGACGAGTACGTGAACAGCACGCCGATGCCGCCGTCGACGTCGGCGTAGGAGTCGCGGACCGTGGATCCACTGCGCTTCGAGAGCTCGTACAGCTCCTCTTTGTGCGCCGTGAGCACCACGGCCATCTGCTTGAGTAGCATCGCCCGCTGGTGGAAGGTGAGCGCGCCGAGGCTCTGCTGGCCGACCGTGCGGGCGTAGTCGACGGCGCCGGCGAGGTCGATGCCCGTGGAGTCGACCCGGACGATCTCCTCCCCCGTCGAGGCGTCGCGCACGACGGTCCCGCCCTGGGAGGGGGAGGTCCACCAGGCACCCTGCAGGTAGCTGGGCAGCAGTTCGGTCATCGTCCTTCGCTCCATTCGTAGAATCCGCGGCCGGTCTTGCGGCCCAGGTGTCCGTCCGCGACCAGGTCGCGCAGCAGCTGCGGCGGCGCGAACCGCGCGCCGAGCTTCGCCTCCAGCTCCTCGGCGATGCCGAGCCGCACGTCGAGCCCGACGATGTCGGTCGTGCGCAGCGGACCGGTCGGATGCCGGTAGCCGAGCTCCATCGCCGCGTCGATGTCGGCGGCGGTCGCGACGCCCTCCTCGAGCATCCGGATCGCCTCCAGTGCGATCGCGACACCCAGCCGGCTCGATGCGAACCCCGGTGCGTCGGCGACCACGACCGCCGTCTTGCCGAGGGCCGCGACCCAGCCACGGGCGTCGTCGACGAGTTCCTGGTTGGTCGAGGCGCCCACGACCACCTCGACGAGCGCCGACGCGGGCACGGGGTTGAAGAAGTGCAGGCCCAGGAAACGCTCGGGGTGAGCCAGCTCCGCGCCGAGATCGTCGATCGAGATCGAGGACGTGTTCGACGCGATCGCCGCACCGCGCGCGACCACCGCCTCGATCCGGCGCAGGCTCTCGACCTTCAGCACCCGGTCCTCCGGCACCGCCTCGACGACCAGCCCGGCATCCGCGAACACCGCGGCATCGGTGCTCGTCTCCAGAGCACCCTCGAGCGCCGCGATCGTGCGGTCGGTGCTGCCGCGCTCGACGGAGCGCAGCAGACTCGTGCGTATGCGCTCCCCCGCCGCGGCCGCCGCGGCCTCGTCGCGCTCGACCACGACGACCTGGGATCCGGCGAGCAGGAAGGCGTGTGCGATGCCCGCGCCCATGCGTCCGCCGCCGAGCACCCCGACGCGCTCCGGTGCCGCAGAGCTGGTCTGCGCCGTGTTTGGTCTCGCCTGAGGCTCGCTCAACGACCCGTCTCTGCTCATCGGCGGCTCCTCCGTTCCAGGAAGGCGGTCATCCGCCGGTGCTTCTCGGTGCTCTCGAACAGCTCGGCCTGCAGCTCGAGCTCGATCTCGGGATGCCGGTCGGGCGCGGCGAGGAGGGCCGTCTTGGTGTGCCGCGTGGCGAGCGGATCGTTCGCGGCGATGCGGTCGGCGATCGCGTGCGCCGCGGCGAGCAGGTCGTCGGGCTCGTGCAGCGACGACAACAGACCCCAGTCCAGCGCTTCCGTCGCGCTCAACTGCCGTCCGGTCAGCAGCAGCTCCGCCGCCCGCGCCTCGCCGACGATCTGCGGCAGACGCCAGGTTGCCCCGGCTGCGGCGATGATGCCGAGCCCGGTCTCCGGGTTGCCGATGCGCGTACCGGGCGTGCCGATGCGGATGTCGGCGGCGTAGGCGAGCTCGGCGCCGCCGCCGAGCGCGTAGCCGTCGACCGCGGCGATCACCGGCATGGGCAACCGGCGGATACGTCGGAACGCTGTCGTGTTGATGCCGGCCCTCGCGTCCTGCGCTCGGCGGTCGCGCAACTGGGCGATGTCCGCACCGGAGGCGAAGATCCCGCCGGATCCGATCAGGATCAGGATCCGCGGATCCTCCTCGAGCTCGGCGCACAGCGCGTGCAGCTCGTCGATCATGGCCTGATCGATCGCGTTGCGGGTCTCCGGCCGGTCCAGGGTCGCGGTGATCCTGTCCTCGCCGCGCTCGATGCGCAGGCGCCGTGCCGTCGATGCGTCGGCCATCACACCCGCTCCACGATCATCGCGGTGCCCTGGCCGACGCCGACGCACATGGTCGCCAGGCCGTAGCGGGCGCCCTCGCGCTCCATCCGGCCGAGCAGGGTGATCAGGATCCGGCTGCCGCTCGAGCCGAGCGGATGGCCGAGCGCGATGGCGCCCCCGTCCGCGTTCACGATGTCGGGGTCGAGGCCCAGCCTCCGCATCGAGGCGAGCGACTGCGTCGCGAACGCCTCGTTCAGCTCGACCGCGCCGAGGTCGGCTACCGTGAGACCCGCTTTCGCGAGCGCCTTCTCGGTCGCCGGCACCGGACCCAGCCCCATGATCTCGGGGGCGAGTGCAGCCGAGGCGGACGCGACGATGCGCGCACGCGGCGTCAGCCCGTGCCGTTCGATCGCCGCGGATCCGGCGACGACGATCGCCGAGGCCCCGTCGTTGAGCGAGGAGGAGTTGCCCGCGGTGACGACGCCACCGCCCGCGACCACGGGCCGCAGACCCGCGAGGACCTCGAGCGTGGTGTCGCGGCGCGGCCCCTCGTCGGTGTCGACGAGTCCGCCGCGCGGGGTCGGGACGGCGACGATCTCAGGGGCCAGGCGGCCGGCGTCGATCGCGGCGATCGCCCGCTCGTGGCTGCGTAGGGCGAACGCGTCCGCGTCCTCGCGCGTGATGCCGTCGAGGCGTGCGACCTCCTCGGCGGTCTCGGGCATCGAAAACGTGGCCTTGTCCCGTGCGGCGAGACGCGGGTTCGTGAACCGCCAGCCGATCGAGGTGTCGAACGTCTCGCCCGGTTTCGCCCAGGCCCGCTCAGGCTTCGCCTGCACCCAGGGCGCGCGCGTCATCGACTCGACACCGCCCGCGATCATCACGTCGGCGTCGCCCGCGCGGATCGCCTGCGCCGCGAGCGCCACGGCGGACATCCCCGAGGCGCACAGGCGGTTGACGGTCAGGGCGGGCAGCGCATCGGGGAAGCCGGCGAGCAGCACGGCCATGCGGGCGACGTTGCGGTTGTCCTCCCCCGCTTGATTCGCGGATCCGAGGATCACCTCGTCGAAGGCGTCATCGGGAACGCCGGCGCGCTGCGCGGCCTCCCGGATGACGAGCGCGGCCAGATCGTCGGGGCGGACCGTGGCGAGGGCGCCGCCGTATCGTCCGACCGGCGTGCGCGCACCGCCGATGAGGTAGGCCTCCGACATGCTCGTCCTCCCGGGGTCTTCGTCGACGGGGTGCGGGGATCCGGGACCCGAAACTGTTTCCCGACCGATCGTTCAGTAAAAGGATGACAGACGGATCCCCGCCGGGCAAGTCCGCTCGGAAGTCCGATGGGGGAGAATGATGCGGATGAGCACGGGATCCGCGCACGCGAGCGAGACAGCGAGCATCGCCGAGGCCTCCGAGGAGGCGCAGGCCGGCGAGCCGACGCCTCGGGCGCGCCGCGGGCGCCCGGGGTACGACCGTGCGCAGGTGCTCGAGATCGCGGTGCGCCTCTTCAACGAGCAGGGCTACGACGGGACGAGCGTCTCCTCGCTCGCTGCGGAACTCGGCCTCAGCAAGGCGGCGTTGTACCACCACTTCGCGTCGAAGGAGCAGATCCTCGAGATCGCCCTCGACGATGCGCTCGGAGGGCTGGAGTCGGTGCTGGACGGAGCCCTGGCCGACGAGGGCACGGCCGCCACGCGGCTGGTGACGGTGATCGCGGGAGCCGTGCGCGTGCTCACCAGCAGACTGCCGCAGGTCACGCTGCTGCTGCGCGTGCACGGCAACAGCGAGATCGAGCGGGCCGCTCTGGAGCGCCGTCGCATCTTCGACCAGCGCGTCGCGCACCTGGTCGGACAGGCGCAGCAGGAGGGGGCGCTGCGCCGTGACATCCGCCCGTCGGTGACGACGAGGCTCATGTTCGGCATGATCAACTCGATCATCGAGTGGTATCGCCCCGCGCACACCTCGCTCACCCCCGAGGAACTGGTCGACGATGTCACCCGGGTGATCTTCGACGGCCTCCGCGCGCGCTGAGCGGGCGCATTCCGGCCGACGCGACGGATCCGCCGGCTGCCCTGCTTTCGCCGCACCCCTTCCGTCCTGCAGGATCCTTGCAACTCCACAGGACAGGATCCGCGGATCCGTCCTGCAGAGTTGCAGACGTCCTGCAGAGTTTCGACGACGGATCCTTCGACCCGGCCCGAAAAGCAGATCGCCCCGCGCTCGAGCGAGCACGGGGCGATCCGGAGGAGACGACTCAGGCAGCGGCCTTCTTGTCGTTGCCGCTGAGCACGCGGAACAGGATCGCGGCGATCGCGGCGCCGACCAGCGGCGCGACGACGTACAGCCACAGGTTGCTCCAGGCGAACTGGCCGCTGATGGAGAGGCCGAGCGCGACGGCCGGGTTGAAGCCACCGCCCGAGATGCCGCCGACCGAGACGGCGCCGACGAAGACGGTGCCACCGATGGCCAGGCCGTAGAAGGAGTTGTTGTCGTTGTCCTTCGAGGTGGCGACGTTCAGCACGACCCACACGAGGGCGAGCGTGAACAGCGCCTCGACGAGGAAGGCCGCGCCGACGTTGAACTGTTCGGGCGTTGCCGGCTTAGTGGCCGCAGGCCACACGGCGAAGCTCGCGAGGGCGGCGAGCGCGCCGCCGACGAACTGGGCCACGATGTACGCGACGAAGTCCGTGACGCCGATGGCGCCGCGGATCAGCGCGCCGAAGGACACGGCGGGGTTGAGGTGCGCGCCGGAGATGTGACCCGCGGCGTAGACGAGAACCGTCAGCGCGAGGCCGATCGCCAGCGGCGTCAGCGGACTCTTGCTGTTGATCGCGCCGATGATGCTGAACACGAAGAGGAATGTCGAGATCGCCTCGGCGAGCGCCTTTCCAGCAGTACCAGTCATTTCGAATGCCTTTTCTGTCAGGTCGAGGGTGAGGGCGGAATCTCCCGCACGCCGGCCGGCGCACCCTGGATTGCCGAGCCAGAATACCGGATTCCTGTCAATCGGCTGGGAACCGGAGCCACAATCCGGCACATCCAGGAGGGAACTCTTGACCCTTGAACCGGATCATCCTACGATTTCATTATCCGATAGAGCAATTCCATTATTCGGAATACTACCCAAGAGAAGAGGCGATGATGCCCCAGACCCCCGACATGCAGGACCACCGCCCCGCGCCGCAGGACGCCGCAGTACGGCGCGCCGCGATCTATCCGCGCATCGACGTCGATCCCGACTTCCACATCCCCGCTCGCCGCGCAGGCGCCCTCACGAGGATGCTGGTCGCGCTGCGGATCCTTCCTCAGGCCTCATGACCGGAGTACGGACTGGAGGCCCGCGCGCCGAGCGCGATCCGCTCGGCGCGCTCAGCGATCAGTGCCGTGCGTCGAGCACTTCGCGAAGCCGGCCGGCGAAACCGATCGGATCGCTCGGGAAGCCCGGCTGCTCGGTAAAGCCGCCGTGGTTGCTCGGGAACTCCGTCGCCTCGACCCCGAGAGCCGCCGCGACGGCACGGGCGGCGCGCGCCGGCATCGTCTCGCCGGACTCGGCGCCGAAGGCGATCACGAGACGCTGCCCGAGCCCCTGGAGTGCCGCGATCTCCGGCAGGTAGGCGATGGTCGACGGCATGTTGCGGAAGAGCGGGTCGGTGCGACCGCCGTCGTCCGCGGTCGGCAGCCCGAACATGCCGGGGTCGGGCGCGGGACGGTCGAGGTAGTCGCCGGGCACCGGACCGTCGAGCATCACGAACTGGATGAACTTCGCCAGCGCCGGCCCATCTCCCTCCGCCGCGAAGGTGCGCTTCAGATCGGCCGTCACGGCGAGCACAGCATCCCGATCCGGCAGGAAGCCGGCCACGGGCGGCTCGTGCACGACCGCGATGCCGACATCGTCCGGGTGAGTGGCGAGCAGCGCGAGCAGACTCACCCCTCCTCCGCTGCTCCCGAATGCGTCCACCGGCCCGATGCGGAGTGCGGCGATCACGCGGTGCAGGTCGTCGGCGTGCCGCTGCGCCGTGATGTCGGAGGTGCCGACCGGGTTGCGCCCGGCCCCTCGCGGGTCGTAGGTGACGACGGGACGGTCGCCGAAATGCGAGGCGAGGATCGCGAACCCCGTCGCATCCATGGGCGCCCCGAACAGGAACAGCGCGGGGCGCTCCGCCGTCGCCGTCGCGAGGTCGCCGTGCACGTCGTAGGTGATCGCATCCTCGCCCTCCCCTACCGTGTGCGTGATGACTGCGCGTGCTGCGGCCTCGTTGGCCATGGGATCCTCCGAGCTCTCAAATACAACTAATCGGTTGTACATTACGGCTTCGACGTGCGGAACACAAGGGCGGTGCCGCACCCAGGCACCCGAGCGATCGCACCGCGCCGTGACCGGGCTTCGCGGCCCCTCTCGCCACGGTAGACCTGTGAGATCTAACGTGGACCCATGGCAGGGCGAGCCGAGACGTTCATCGAGATCGACGGCGCGGAGGTGCGCGTGTCGCACCCCGACAAGGTCGTCTTCCCGCAGGCGGGGCTGACCAAGCTCGACCTCGTCGAGTACTACATCGCGGTCGCGGACGGCGCGCTGCGCGGCGCCGGCGGCCGACCCATGGTGCTCAAGCGGTTCGTGAAGGGCATCGACGCCGAACCGTTCTTCCAGAAGTGGGTGCCGGAGCATCCCCCCTTCATCGGCACAGCGGTGCTGCGCTACGCGTCGGGCGGCTCGGCAGAGGAGGCCGTGCTCGACGACGCCGCGGGGCTCGCCTGGATCGTCAACCTGGGCTGCCTCGACCTCAACCCGCACGCCGTGCGCGCCACGGACCTCGAGCACCCGGACGAGCTGCGGGTCGATCTGGATCCGATGCCCGGCGTCGAGTGGTCGCAGATCGTCGACAGCGCCTTCGTCGTGCGCGAGGTCCTCGACGACTGCGGTCTCGTCGGCTGGCCCAAGACGAGCGGATCGCGGGGCATGCACATCCTCGTCCGGATCCGGCCGGAGTGGGACTTCGCGGCCGTGCGCCTCGCGGCCGAGACGCTCGCGCGCGAGGTCGAGGCGCGGGCACCGGGGCTCGCGACCGCGCGCTGGTGGAAGGAGGAGCGCGGCGAGAGCGTCTTCGTCGACTTCAACCAGAACGCGAAGGATCGCACCGTCGCCTCCGCGTACTCGATCCGGCCGCTGCCGGATGCACGGGTGTCGACCCCGCTCGCCTGGGAAGAGGTGCGGCTGCGGCGTCCGGAGGAGTTCACCGTTGCGACCGTGCGCGCACGGTTCGCGGACATCGGCGACCCCCATCAGGGCATCGATCGTGAGGCGGGGTCGCTGTCGGCGCTGCTCGCGCTGGCCGATCAGCTGGGACCGGCTGAGAAGCCGCCGCGCGGGTCCGATGGATCCGGCCGCAGGGCCTCGACCATGCCGCTCATCGAGATCGCACGCACGAAGACGAAGCCCGAGGCGCTCACCGCGCTCGAGCAGTGGCGCGAAGCGCATGCGTCCGTCTCGTCGCTGCTGCATCCCGCCGACGTCCTGGTCGACGGGATGCGCGGAACGAGTTCGCTCTGGTACCGCGTGCGCGTCAACCTCCAGCACGTCCCGGAGGACCAGCGTCCGGCGCAGGAGCCGCTGCTCGCCGACTACGACCCCTGGGCAGGAAAGGTCTGGCCGGGCTGACGCGTGCCGGGTCCACGACCTCCCGCGAGGCGGCTCGCCGCTTCCTCCCGAGCAAACTGGACAGCGCCCCAGGACCGGCGTACAACAGTCGGCAGAGGACGGGGGCGGACATGACCGACGACGCCGCAGCAAGGCTCTTCCGCGGTGGGGTTCCGGACGCCTATGAGCAGCTCATGGTGCCGCTGATGTTCCAGCCCTATGCCGACGACCTGGTCGCTCGAATGGTGGCGCGGAGTCCGTCCGCGGTGCTCGAGCTCGCCGCGGGGACGGGGGCGGTGACGCGCGGGCTCGCGGCTGCGCTGCCGATGGAGAGCGTGCTGGTCGCCACCGATCTCAATCCGGGCATGCTCGCCGTCGCCGAGGCGCGCGGAGCGCCCCGTCCCGCGGGCGCACCGGACGTCGAGTGGCGGACCGCCGACGCCCTGGCGCTCCCCTTCGAAGACGCGTCTTTCGACCTCGTCGTGTGCCAGTTCGGGGTGATGTTCTTCCCCGATCGGCCGGCCGCGCACGCGCAGGCGCGGCGCGTGCTCCGCCCTGGCGGCACCTACCTGTTCTCCGCCTGGGACTCGATCGAGACCAACGCCGTCGCCCGCGCGGTCGACGAGGCCTACCGCCGGGTGCTCCCGAGTGCGCCGCCGAACGTGATCACCCGCGTCGCGCACGGCTACCACGACCCGGTCACGATCCGTGCGGACGCGGAAGCGGGCGGGCTCATCGTCGAGACGGTCGAAGCCGTGGAGCTGGTCGGCGGCGCCGAGTCGGCCGCCGCCGCGGCCGCGGCGATCCCGCGTGGCAGCCCGATGCGCGCAGAGCTGGAGCTTCTGGGCGACGAGACCCGCGCCCGCATCGAGGCCATCGCGGCCGAGCTGCTCGCGCAGCGGTTCGGCCCCGGCCCCATTCGCACGCCGATCCGCGCCTTCGTGGTCACCGCGCGTCGCTGATCCCCGCGACCCGGAGCGCTCCGAGCGCGCCCGCTATGCCAGCTCGCGCAGCTCCGCGGTCCTGTCGCCGCCGGCGTCTCCGGTGTTGATCGTGCCCTTCGGCTCGAACAGGATCGCGTGGACCTCGCCCTCAGTCTTCGGGCAGTGCTCGACGCCCCGGGGCACGACGAACACGTCATTCGGATTCAAGACGACATCACGATCACGGAGCTGGATGATGAGCTGCCCGCTCACCACCAGGAACAACTCGTCGGTGTCAGGGTGCGAGTGCCAGACGAACTCGCCCTTCAGCTTGACCACCTTGACGTCGTAGTCGTTGATGCTGGTCAGCCGATGCGGCTGCCAATGCTCCGCGACCGCCGAAAGAGCCTCGTGCACGTTGCGAACGTCGTCCGTCATGCCCTGAGCCTAAGCGCCGTGACGTCCGGCCTCAGCGCACGGCCTTGATCGGGAGCACGGCGAGTCCGCCCAGGGCACCGAAGACGATCGCCGCGATGAACAGGGCGGTGTAATTCTGACCGCCCCCGCCGATGGAGAGCAACGGGATGGCGAGCACCGGGACGAGGACCTGTGGCACCTGATACGACAGGGCCACGATGCCGAGATCCTTCCCGGCCTCCTCGAATGTGGGCAGAACCTCGGTCATCATCGCGATGTCGACCGAGACGAACGCGCCCTGCGCCGCGCCCACGAGCGTCATCGCCACGAGGAAGACCGGCAGGTCCGGCGCGACGGCCGCCAGTACCAACCCCGCGGCCGAGAGCAGGGCGGAGACCCACACGATCGCCTTGCGCCGGCCCGTGCGGTCGGAGATCCAGCCGAAGACCAGGGTGGTGAGGATGCTGGCGCCGGTGAAGATGAGCACGATCATCGCGAAGAGCCCGGAGGCGTTCTCCTTCGGCACCCCGAGACGGTCGATGACGAAGAACAGGAGATAGGTCGACACCGTCAGGATCGACATGGTCACGAGCATCCTGCAGGCCCACGCCCAGAAGAAGTCGCGGTAACGCACCGGATTCAGCCAGTAGGTCGCCAGCACGTCGGACCACCGCCAGCGTGGAGGCCGGTCGGTGCGAACGATGTCGTGCAGACAGAAGAAGAGGATTCCACAGAGCAGGGTGCCGATGACGCCGGGGACGACGAACCAGGTCCACTGCTCATCGTTGGGCAATGCGGCGACGAGCGCCGCGCCGACGACGAGGGCGATCGCGTTCGCCGCGCTCGCGGCCGCCGACACCCGTGCGCGGATGCCCGTGCGGATCTGGTCGGCGAGAAGGGCATGCACCGCGGCGTTGGCCGCCCCGTATCCGGTCTGCGCGATCGCCCAGCCGAGGACGATCTGCCAGAGCTCGGTCGAGAAGGCCAGCACCAGCACACCGGCCAGCCCGGAGATCGCACCGACCAGGATCCACGGCCGCCGTTTACCCCACTTCGACATCGTGCGGTCGCTGAGGCGTCCGAACAGAGGCGTGATCAGGATGACGACCACGCCGCCGACGGCCGCGACGATCGACAGTTCGACGCCCTTGGCGCCCTCGTCGGCGAAGGCGAGCATCTTGGGTATCGACGCGCCGATGAGCGTGCCGAGCACGATGCTCAGCCCGAACCAGGCGGCGACGAAGGCGACGAGGAAGCCGCGGGGCTGCGGCGAGCCGGGGATGTCGTCCTGGACGGCCGGACCCGAAGGATCCGCGGGCTCGAGTGTGGTGGGGGACGTCATCGTCTCTCCTCAGGATCGGTTCAGACCGCAGACGGCGCGGATCGGTAGGCGCGGATGAGTTCCTGCGCGTGCTGCGCCTGCCACGCACGCGCACCGGGGAAGACGGCCGTGAGGCCGGGCGTGCCGTGCAGGTGTCCGGGACCGACGACGAGCTCCGTCTCGACACCGACTTCCTTCAGCCGTGCGGCGAAGGCGATCCCGGCATCGCGGAGCGGATCGTGCGCGCCCACGAAGATCAGCGTCGGCGGGAAGCCGGAGAGGTCATCCGCGTCGAGAGGGGAGGCATCGCGGTCCGCGGGTCCGTCAGGGCCGACGTACAGCCCCGCCACCCACGCATACTCCTCCTGCCACGATCCACCGGCCTGTTCCGCGGCCTGGCCCACGGCGCGCAGCGCGAGGGCGGGCACCTCGAGGTCGTTGTGGACGAGCGGGAGGCTCCCGCGCAACCGCAGCACGGTGCTCGCCGCGATCGCCGCCCCCGCGGAATTGCCGCCGATCCCCACCCGTGCCGGATCCACGCCGAGTCGTGCACCGCCGTCGATCAGGGTTTCGAGCGCGGCAGCCGCGTCGTCGCTGGCGGCCGGGTAGGGATGCTCAGGCGCGAGCGCGTACTCGAGGGAGAAGATCTGCACCCCGCTGTCCAGAGAGCGACGCGCGCACAGGCGCTCATTGATCTGCTCGTCGACCGCACCGCCGAAGAATCCGCCTCCGTGCAGCCAGAGCTGAGACGGGAGGGAGCCGGTCGCGCCGTCAGGGCGGTAGCGCCTCATGCGCAACGGCCCGCGAGGCCCGGGAACGACGAGGTCCTCTCGCTCGACGCCGTCGGGAACCGGCAGCACCGCGTCGACGGCCAGCAGATCGGAGAGCCGGCGCTCGGCGGCCCGACGCAGGAGCGGGTCCCGGCTCGTCAGTCCGGGAAGCCCCGGCGAGAGCTCCTCGATGCGGGTGACCCACCCGAGGATGCCGGGATCGAGGGCGAGTTCGGAGGGCAGGCTCATCGCTCGACGTCCGGGTAGACGACCGGTTCGTCGTGCAGGGTCCGCAGCACGGCCACGAGCGCGCGGTGCAGGTGATCCGCGGCGGGGACGTGACCCCGATAGGTCCCCGATCCGTGACTCTGTCCGATCACCCGCAGACAGGTCGCCGGCACCCCCGCATCGGTGAGCGCCCTGGCGTAAGCCTCCCCGTCCCCGCGCAGGGCATCGAGCTCGGCCGTATAGATGACAGCGGGCGGCAGCCCCCGCAAGGACGGGGCGCGCAGCGGCGAGGCATACGGCTGGAGTGCGGTCGCTGGATCCTTCCCGAGGTACTGGGCGACGATGCCGCGCGCGAACCGGCGGAACAGGGCTTTGGGCACGAGCGAGGACTGCGCCTCCGGTTCGAGGTGCGCGCCGGTCGTGTCCAGCAGCGGCATCTCCAGCACCTGAAGTCGAACCGGCCGGTTCTTCCGGTCCCGGTTCATCAACGCGGTCACCGCGGCGAGGTTGCCGCCGGCCGATCC
This sequence comes from Microbacterium sp. 05N427, assembly GCF_056397105.1. Taxonomy (NCBI): domain Bacteria; kingdom Bacillati; phylum Actinomycetota; class Actinomycetes; order Micrococcales; family Microbacteriaceae; genus Microbacterium; species Microbacterium sp. 05N427. The sequence goes on along the minus strand of NZ_JBFTMT010000020.1, from coordinate 32,250 downwards.
GCCGCCCAGCGCGAGCCGGTCGGGATCTCCGCCCAGTTCTCGGGCGTTCGTCGCCGCCCACTCGAACACTTCCCAGCACTGCTCGGGCTGGGCGGGGTAGGTCACTTCCGGCGCGTGCGAGTACTCGCCGGCCACGACGATGATGCCCGCGTCCCTGGCGCGCTCGCGGAACATCGCATCCCACCACACCCAGTCGATCCCCGCGAGCTCGAAACCTCCGCCGAAGAAGTAGACCAGGACGGGCAGTCCCGCATCCGCCGCGGCGCGTACCGGCGTGGGCCAATACACCCGCAGCCGCGCATCCGGATGCCCCGGCACAGGGATCGTGTGCTCCTCGGTGGCGGCGGGAACCGGCGCGATTCCGAGCTCGGCGGTCATCACCGGGTCGAACGCGGCCGCATTGCGCCGTCGCTCCTGCGCCGTCTTCCCCTGCGGCGGCTGCAGCGGCGCGAGCCGCCTTTCGACAGCCTTGACGAATGCGTCCACCTGCGGCCTTTTCCGCGCCATCCTGATGATCTCCCTCGGTCTCCGGACTATTGTGTTCGCATCGAAGTACTTCGATGAAGAACTTCGCAAACGGAGAGGACAAGATCTTGCGCGGATCGCCGAAGGTGACCATCTACACGGTCGCCGAGCGCGCGGGGGTGAGTATCTCGACCGTCTCTCTCGCGATCAACGCTCCGCATCGCGTGAGCGAGCAGACGCGCGTGCGGGTGGTCGCCGCGGCAGGCGCGCTGGGCTACCGCACGACCTCCGCGCGTCGTCCCGTCGCGGGGATGCGGATCGCGGTCGCAGCGCCGTTCACCACCTACCAGACCTACCTCCGGCGCTTCGCCGGGATGCTCCTGCGCGCCCGCGACACCGCGATCGAGCTCGCCGCCCACGATCTCCCGTCCGCAGCGAGCGCCAAGGCACCGCTCCTGGACGCCCTGCCTGCGCGCGGCGGAATCGACGGACTCATCGTCATGGGGGTCCCGCTCGGCAGTGCCGCGCTCCGGGCGAGCCGAGATGCCGCGCTCCCCCTCATCCTCGTGGACGTACGCCGCGCCCGTCCGGTCGGGGAGGATCCGCCGGTCGTCCTCCTCGACGACGAGGCCGGCGGACGCCTCGCCGGCGAGCATCTTCGCGCGCGCGGCCATCGCCACGTCGCCTACCTGGGCGAGCCGCTGCTCTCGCGCGACTACATCGCCGCCGGACAGCTGCGCATGCGCGGCCTGTCCGACCACGTCAGGATCACCCCGATCGTGTGCGAGCTCGATGCGGATCCCACCGCACGCCTGCGCGAGGTCCTGTCCGGCCCCGACGCACCGACCGCGATCATGGCCAACCACGACGAGCTCGCCGCCCGCGCCTGGCACGGCCTGCGCGCCGAGGGACTCTCGGTCCCTGGTGACGTGGCGATCCTGGGCTTCGACGACGGTCCCCTCGCCCAGGCCCTCGATCTCACCACCGTCCGTCAGCCCTTCGAGGAGTCGGGTCGGCTCGCCCTCGAGATGCTGATCGACACGATCGCCCAGCCGACGAGATCGATCCAGCGGATGGAACTCGCGCCGAGTTTGATCGTGCGGACCAGCACATGAGTGCGGGTGGAAGCGTGAGGTGGCCTTAACCGGAACGGGGTGGATCCCGCGACCTCACGCTACGGGCTCAATGCCCCCACGCACACGCGACTTTTCAAAAGAAGCGGGCGCTTCGATCGCCGAAGCTACGGGTAGGCATCAGGCTATTCCGGCCATCCTGCGGGCCTCTCAGATGTGAAGTGGCCCGCGACTGCCCCAGTACACCAATTATTCAACTCAGTCCAATTTGGCTCCGGCTGCCATTGAACGTAGCGTGCGACTGGGGGGCTCGTTCGAGCATCTCATTGTCGAGAAAAAAGGAGGGTGCTATGAGCGCCATCGAGAACATCATGGATGAGGTCAACGACCTGCCGCTCTACGTCAGCTCAATCGGCTGGACCTGGAACCACGGCGCATAGCTGGTCGGAAGGGGGCGCCAGTGCCTGGCGCCCCCTTCTTTCGGACAACGCGAAGGAACAGACGATGACACCCGTCACCGAACTCGCCCTTGCCCTCCTGGGCACGGATGGCCTGCCAGATTCGATGAGAGATCGGGCGCTTATCGCGTCCATCACAAGTACGACGCGCGAGCGGACACCGCTTGCCCCAAACTTCGCCTCAGACCTTGGGGTCCGTACACGCAGCGATGCAGAGGTGTACCTGCGCGAAGTGTGTTCAATGCAGGGAATCGACGTCGACTCCTATCTCGAGCGACTCGCCCCTGAGCGGATCCTGCATGTGATCGCTGAGAATCGCGAGACGGCCGGCTACGTTGAAGCGACTCTCGACGCGCTTCTCAACTTCGCCGGGCAGTGGACGCTTGTGTCGACTATCGCCCCCGCTCTGCTTGCCGAGTCGGAGCGCTATGCCACCGGTGAATTGACCTATGCAGCGGCGGCGCTCTCCGCAGTAAAGAACCCAGGCGCACAAGATGGTTTCACGCAAGCCGTCGATTCTGCCGCCACACCTTTCTCGTGGTCGATGGCGACCATCCGGCTGGCTGCATGGCTCATCAAGCGCGCGAATGACCTCGATGCCGGCGAGGCGCTCCTCGGTGAGCGGGAAGCTCGGATCGATACGCTCGTCCACGAGCGCCGAGTCAGCCCCGGAGACGGCGAGGTGATGAAAGGTGTTGGGCACAACCTTCGAGCTCTGATCTGGACGAAGCGCAAGAATCTTCCGGAAGCGAACGCCTCCCTCGACCTTGCCAGGGCCGCGCTGCAGTCAGACGGACTGGTATGCGTTGGGGCCAGCGAGCGTAACCGCTATTACGCTCAGTCGACCGTGAATCAGATCCAACTCGAAGCGATGCGGGACGGATTCGACAAAGCCCACGAGGCATCCGAAGAGCACCTCACATGGGCACGCACATCCGATCCGACCTCCGTCACCGAAGCTCTTAGCCTGGCCGGATACCTGGCGTACAGGTCCAACAACCTCGGCGTCGCGGAAGCGCATCTCGCCGAAGCAATCTCCCGGCTCGAGCTCGAAGGCGCCCCTACGCAGCTGTCGGCCGTGCGTAAGGCCCTGATCGCCACCTTCCACGTGCAGGGCAGGGATGATAAGGCGTTTGTTCTTCTTGACCAGTTGAAACGGGACCCTGCCGGCATCGATCGATATCGGATTGTCGCATGACCGCGTCGCCAGCACAGAGCGCTAGCCCGCTGCTGAAGGTGGAGTCACTAGCGCGAACGTACGACCAGAAGCGCAAGACGACACACGCGGTCAGAGATGTGTCGTTCGAGATCGATCGAGGCGAGATCGTGTGCGTGCTCGGGCCGAATGGCGCGGGGAAGACCACGACGATCAAGATGATCGCGACCCTGTTGGAGCCAACTTCGGGACGAATCGAGCTTTCCGGGGTCGATATCGTCTCCCGCCCCAAGTTCGCTCGTGAGCGAACCGGACTCGTACTTGGAGGCGACCGCGGCTTCTACATGCGCTCTTCCGCGACCGAAAACCTCCACTTCTTCGGAGAGCTTCAGGCTGTACCCCGTAAGGGGCGCGCAGAACGTATCGCCGAGGTGCTGGAGCGGGTGGGTTTGGCCGATCACGCTGCTGAGCCGGTCGAGCGTTTCTCCCGCGGAATGCGCCAGCGGCTTCACATCGCCCGCGCACTACTCTCCGAGCCAGAACTGATCCTCCTGGATGAGCCTTCGATCGGAATCGACGCTCACGGCGCACGCGAGTTGAGAGATATCGTTCGCGATCTCCGTTCCACGGGCACGGGAATCCTCCTCACCACCCACTACATGCAAGAAGCCGAGGAACTCGCGGATCGGGTCGTGGTGATCGACGCCGGAACTGTCGTCGCGTCTGGCAATGTCGCCGACATCGCTGTGGAAGCCGAACTCACGGGTGTATCGAGCTTCCGAGCGAGGACGCTTACTCCCGAACTCGATGCAGCGCTGCGAGCGCTCGAAGGCGTTGCGACAGTGGCGACATCGGAGGGCCACGGCGGCTGGCAGATCGACCTCGCATGGAGCCGGGTGTCTCCTCACTCGGACTTCGCCGAGGCCTGGGACCTCGAGCCCGTTGGCGTACGCCGGCCAACGCTGGAGGAGTCCTATCTCGCCTTCCTCGAGAACCGGAGAACTACACCCCAATCGGATGAGAGCGCATGATCGCGTACGCGTCCATCGCCGTCTTTCACGTGCGTCAGCTTCTCCGGATCCCGTTCTTTGTTCAGACGGCTCTGCTCACGCCCGTAACGTTCCTGCTCATGCGTGCGTTGGGGGCGCTGAACTCCGGAGCGCTATTGCCCGGACTCGCATGGTTTGACGCGAGCGCTGCAGGCATGTGGGCCACGACCACCACCGCTGTCGGGCTCATTGGATTCCAACGGTTCCAGGGCACGCTTGAGCTTCAGGTCTTCTCCGTTCGCCCGCCTAGCGTAGTGTTCGGACCCTTGACCTCGGCGGCCGCTCTGATCGGTCTGATCGGCGTTCCTGTTGCGGGGCTTCTCCAGCTGATCCTGACCCATGATGTTGATCTGTCGTTCTCGGTGCTGCTCGGCTTGTTCGCCGCCACGGTCGCGTGCGTGGCTTCGGCAGCGGTGCTTTCCGCAATCTTCGTCGTCAGCGTGTCCGCCCGAGCTTTCGAGCCGCTGATCCTGACGCCGGTGTGGATGCTCGTCGGAATCGTGGTGCCCTTTGCGGCGCTCCCTCCGTGGCTCATGCCGTTCGCTCTCGCCCACCCTCTGACCTCGGCGACGCTCGCTTCGCGACAGCCTGACATCGTCGCGGCCCTGGGATGGGCAGGCATTTCGTTGGCGGTATCGGCCGTCTATCTCGTCTTCGCCGGGTTTGGCCTCCGCGTCGCGATCAAGCGGGCGCGTGTCGACGGCACGTTGGCGATGTCATGATCGGCGCCTTCACGATCGGCGCCAGGATCGCCATCAACTCCCTGCCCGAGACAAGGACTGTCGCAACAACTCTCGTTCGCCTTGTTGTGGTCCCGCTGTTTACCGCGCTCTTCTACGTGATGCTCGCGACCGGGGGGACATCAGTGCTGCGCCCGGCCGATGCACTCGCGGCGTCTCTCGCTGTCGGCGCGATCCAGGCGACGGTCGCAACGTGCTCGCTCCTGGCGACCGATCGGTTCGAAGGAACGTCAGCGTTTCATCTCACCGCCCCACGGCTTCCGATGATGCTGTCGGCGGGCCGATTGACCGTGCCTACCGCTATTGGCATTGTCACCGGATCCATCACTTCCGTCTCCTTGCTTCTGGTATCCGGAACAGCCATCTCACCGAGCGGGTGGGCGCTGGCGCTCCTCACGGTGGCCGCAGCGGTCCTCGGCAGTGTGGGCCTGGGGTACTTTCTTGCAGCACTGAGCCTGTCGCTTCGCGATTCCCTGGTTGCCGCGAACCTTGCGGGTTACTTCTTGCCGCTCCTGTGCGGCGTTGTGGCTCCGCTGACCCTCTTTCCCGCGTGGATTCAGGCGCCCCTTGGCGTGCTGCCGCTGTCGCACGGGACTACCGCTGCGCGAGAGTTCATGACGTCCGGGGCGACGTCTTCAGCGTGGTTCTCGCTTGCCCTCTGCCTGCTCACGGGAATCGGCTGGGCTGCAGTTGGTGCCATCGTTTGGCGTCTGCAGCAGCATCGAGCGCTCCGCATTGGCACGGCCGAGTTTCTTCAGTGAGCCCTCGCGGAGAACGCCTACGGCCGGGAGTTCGGCCGCCCTGGGACACCCCGGTCATGCGGCGGCGGGTCAGGGCTACGACGGCCTGCTTAGGCGAGGTGCCCTCGGCGCCTTTCCGATCCTTGATGCTCAGTGAGAAGGTCGCCCACCTTCGCGCCGTCCCGCACGAACACGGGGATCGACTCGATGGGCGTCTCGACGTGGATCGTCGACTCCCCCGGATGCACCGCCCCGGTGCGCACCTCGCGCCAGGAGCCGGACGGAAGGCGCACCTCCGCGGTCGTCGCCCCAGGCTCTAGCACCGGCACGACGAGGATGTCGTCGCCGAGCAACCAGGAGATCGGCGCATCCCACACCGTGGGGTCATGCGGCGCGTCGAAGAACAACGGCCTCATCAACGGCCGATCCGCCGTCACGGCGACGCGAGCCGCCTCCACGAGATACGGCACCAGACGCTCGCGGAGCTCGACGGCCGCGCGGGTCAGCGGGAGCACCCGATCGTCCCCGGTCCGCTGCGCGATGTTCCACGGGGTGCGGTCGCGGGACGGCGAGCGGTGGTGGTTGAACTCGGAGTGGTACTGCATGATCGGGACGAAGACGGAGGCCTGCATGGCTCGAATGTAGAGTTCGGCCTCGGGGATCTCGCCGGAGAAGCCCGCGATATCCCATCCCCAGTACACGATTCCGGATGCGGCGGCGGAGAGACCGGCGATCATCGACCACCGGAACGCCTCCCAGGTCGAATTCTCGTCCCCCGCCCAGAACGCGCCGTGCGCCTGGGATCCGGTGAATCCGGCACGGCTGAATGTCACCGGCGCCTTGCCCGCGGACTCCAGCAGGTCGCCGTATGCCTTCGCGTACGCGACCGGGAAGGTGTTGTTCTTCTCGTCACCGCGCCGCCCGTCGAGGTAGACGAGCTCGCGGCCCCACGCGTGCTCTCCGCCGTCGGTCTTGAAGCCGTCGACGCCGATCTCCTCCACGAGGTAGCGGCGCTTCTCGGTCCACCAGGCCGCCGCCCTCGCGTCCGTGAGGTCAGGCATGAGCGAAAGCGGGAACCACCAGCCGCGGTTGCGATAGGGACGCAAGTTCCCGCGTGCGTCCGGTTCCCGGATGAGCACGTCCTCCGCGATCGCACTGCGCGCGTCCGCCGCCAGCTGGCCGCGCGGGTGCGGGCGCATCTTCAGCAGCGGGATCTGCCACAGGTGCAGCCGGATGTCGCGGTCGTGCAGCTCGTCGGCCATGCCCTTCGGATCCGGCCAGGCACCGTCCCCGGGGAACGTGAAGTCCTTCAGGCGATGCGGGGCGCCGTCTTCGGCGACCGCGTACTCGGCATCGCGGAACGCCGTGAAGGTGCGMTCGTCGCTCCACGCCTCGATGACGACGGATCCCACCGGGACCCCGTGCTCGCGGTGCAGATCCATCTGCCGCATGACCTCGGCCTGCGTGTTCCACTCGTTGCCGCTGGCCCAGAGTCGGAACACCCAGTCCGGGAGCTCCTTCGCTCGTCCCGCACGGTCCAGGAAGGCGGTCAGCACGGCGGTCGGATCGCCGTCGAAGAAGCGGATCTCGAGCGTGCCGTCCGGTCCGGTCTCGGCCTCGATACCGAGCACCGCGTCTGCGCCGGCGCCGGCGCCGGCCGCTGTGCCCACCGCGTACCAGGTGCGCAGGGTGGTGTCGACGTGGAAGCCCCACCCGGATCCACCGACCACGTGCGCGAACGGCATCGGGAGGTAGGTCTTGCGCTCCGCGCCCTGGCTCTTGTACTGCTCGAACACCACGGCGTCGAGGTCCGCACCGCGCTGGTCGAGCCGGTCGTAGCGTTCCCCGAAGCCGGCCACGTGCTCGCTCGCCTCGAGGCGCAGCGCGAAGCGAGCGTGCCAGGCCCGCTCGCCGTCGTGCAGCACCTCGGGGACCGCGTCGGTGCGCCGCGACGCGCCGCGCACGATGACGGCGTCCGGTGCCGGCACCCACCGCGCCGCACGGAACTCGTGCCAGCCGGTGCGCTCCTCGGATCCGTCCTCACGGGTGGCGACGAAGCGGTAGCGATAGGCGCCGCCGTCGCGCAGATCGTCGATGCGGACGCCCCAGCCACCCTGGCTGCGGGCGAGCCGCCCGGCGGCGGAGGCGAGATGACCTCCGTCGATCGTTCTCCCGCGTGAGGTCTGCGCGACGCGGTCGAGGGGCAGCACGGCCTCGTCGCCTGCCGCCGGATCGCCGTCGGCGCGGAACACGAGCTCGCAGCGGACCGCGATCGCCCTGGCGTCGGCCCGCACGCCGAGCGATACGGACCCACCCGCCTCGGGCACGACCGGGGAGCGCTGCTCGGTGTCGGTCGAGTACGGGTGGCCGGATCCGAAGGGACGGTGGCGGATCATCGGGCATCTCCTTCCAGCTCCGCGCCCAGGCGGAGGAACATGGCATGGCTCCAGAGCAAGGGGGTGGCTGAGGCGCCCCAGCGGTCGATCCACTCCCGGGTCATCGCGGGGGCGAGCAGGTGCCGATCCACCTGCTCGGGGAGCTCCAGAGCATCGGTCGCCGTCGAGGCGGCCCACAGCCACAGCTCTCTGGCGCGGTCGAGGTTGCCGGCCGCGTGATGTGCGAGGCCGAGGAAGCAGCTCAGGAGCGGCCACTGACCTCCGCCGAAGAACGTGTCGCCGAGGTAGCGGTGCGTGCCGCCCTCGACGGTGAGGTGCCGATCCAGCACGTCGAGCGTGCGCGCGCCGATCGCCGATGACGGATCGACGAGGCCGAACGGCGCCAGCGCCGAGGCGAGCGAGGCATCCACGGCCGTGCTTCCGAGCCACTTCGCCAGATGTCCGTCATGAACGCCCGCGGTACGCACGACGTCGTCGATCGCGTCGGCGGCGATCCTGGCCTCTTGCCCCCGGGGCCCGTCGATCGCTCCGATCGAGAGCGCGGACCGCAAACCGGCTCCTATGGCCGCCAGCGTCGAGCCGTGCACATGCGAGGCGTGCTCCTCCCACCAGTCGTAGCAGGGCCGCCGCCAGGACGAGGTGAGGTAGTCCACCGTCAGCTCGATCGCCTCGCGCCAGCGCTCGACCGGCTGCGGGGACCGGGCGAGATGCGCGCCCATGGCCCAGATCCAGGTGCCGTATCCGTCCAGCTGGAAGTCCCACCAGTCGTCCCGCCCCTCCTCGCCCGCGAACGTGAAGCGGGTCGCGAGCATCTCCTCGTCGGCGACCGGGGTTCCGGCGTGTGCGCGCGCGACGATCGTCTCGATCTGCTCCCGGCGCGCGGTGATCACACCCGCGCACCAGTCGAAGAAGCGCTCCGCCGAGGCGTGCTCGCCGACCGACGACATACCGTCCGCGATGAAGGCGCCGTCGCGCAGCCAGGAGTAGCCGAGGTAGGCGGAGAAGGTCGGGCTGGCCGGGTAGGCGCCCTCAGGCGTCTGCAGGTCGTTGATGAGCCGGATGCTCTCGGCAGTGAGAGCGCGCAGGCGCTCGTCCGAGACGAGGACAGGGTGTGCGGTCACGGGGTGCTTTCGTGGGTAAGGGTCGGGGCGACCGGCCGGCCGCCCCGATCCGATGGGGGCGTTACGGGGCCAGGAGTCCGTCGACGGTCTTCGCGAGCGCAGGGATCGCGTCGGCGGCCTTCTGCCGTCCCGCGGCGATCTCACCGAGCGCATTGGTGACCGCGTCCTGGATCTGCTGCGCGTTGGGGCCGAGCACCGGGTTCAGAGCGACCTTGTCGAGCGAGTCGAACACGGCCTTACGGTTGGCCGGCGGCGTCTGCGTGAGATACGGCTTCAGCGCGGACTCGTCGGAGATCGCCGGCAGTTCCCAACCCGCGTCGAGACGGGTCTGCACCATCTCCTTCGACGTCGTGAGGAACGCCGCGAACTTCTGCGCAGCGGCGGCGTGCTTCGAGTTCGCGGACACCACCGCGGCGTTGGAGAACATCGCGCTCGCGTGCGTGGTGTCGCCGGGCTCGACCGCCACGTCCCATCCGAACGGCAGAGTGCCGAGCAGGCCGAACATCCAGATGCCGGAATGCCACATCGCGAGCTTCCCGCTCTTGAACAGGTTGGTGTCGAAATCAGGGGTGCCTGCGCCGTCGGCCGCGGTCGGCATGGTCTTGCCGGACTTGTTCGCGAGCCACTCGGCGGCGGCGATGCCCTCGGGGCTGTCGAATGCACTCTTCTTGCCGTCCTTGGACAGGAAGCTGCCGCCGGCCTGCGCGAGCGCCTTGTAGTACTCGAAATAGCTCACGGGCTGGTAGTCGCCCCAGACGCCGTTCGCCGTGAGTTTCTCGGCGGCGGCCTGCTCGTCCTTCCAGGTCCAGTCCGCTGTCGGCGCGGAGACGCCGGCCTTGGCGAACAGGTCCTTGTTGTAGAACAGCACGACGTCGGAGAAGGAGGTGGGCAGACCGTACTGCTTGCCGTCCACCGCGTAGGTGTTCAGCACGGACGTGCGATAGGCGCCCTTGTCGACGTTCTTCAGCTCGGCCAGCACGCCCTGATCGGCATAGGTGTGGAACGATCCGGCGTCCACGTCGAAGACGTCGGCCTCGGTGCCTGCGGACAGATCCGTCTGCAGCTTCGTGAAGTAGTTCGCGTAGTCGGTGGTGGCGATCTTCACCGTGATGTTCGGATTCGCCTTGTGGAACGCGTCGACGATCTTCTGGAGGTTCTTCTCGTTGCCTCCGTTCGAGATGAAGTTCGAGTAGGTGATCGTGACCTTGCCGCCGTCATCGGCGGCGCCGCCGGTCGCGGAGCAGCCGGCGAGCACGAGAGCGCCGAGCGCGATCGTTGCGCCGGCGAGCAGAGACTTCTTCTTCATTGATTCGACTCCTGGTGTGCGTGTTTCGGGTGGTGGTACGGGATGGGTCTTGCGAGACGTCATTTCAGCCCTGCGCCGGCCACGCCCTGCACGATGTACTTCTGCGCGAAGACGTAGAGCGCGAGCATCGGGAGGATGCTGACGACGGATCCCGCCATCAGCACGTCCCACTGCGTGGAGTGCTGTCCCTGCAGGCTGGTGAGCGCAACGGGCAGCGTCTGCATGCTCGGATCGCGCAGGATGATCAGCGGCCAGAGGAAGCTGTTCCAGGTGTTCAGGAACCCGAACACGGCGACCGTGGCGAGCGCGGGACGCACGAGCGGGAGCAGGATCTGGAAGAAGATCCGCAGGTGCCCCGCGCCGTCCAGCGTCGCGGCCTGATCGAAGTCGATGGGCACGGAGCCCATCGCCTGACGCAGCAGGAACACGCCGAACGCGCTGGCGACCGTCGGCAGCAGCACGCCGAGATAGGTGTTGATCAGCCCGAGCGCCTTCATCTCGGCGAACAGCGGAGCGATCAGCACTTGGAACGGGATCATCATGGTCGCGAGATAGAGCAGGAACACCGCCCCCCGCCCTCGGAACGGCATGCGCGAGAACACGTAGGCCGCCATGGCGCTGGTGAGCACCTGCAGCACGCTGCTGGYGACCGCGATCACGAGCGAGTTCAGGATCGCCGTGCCGAAGTTGGCCCCGGTGAACAGCGCCAGATAGGGCGAGAGCGAGGGATTGTCCGGGATCAGTTTCGGGGTCGCCGTCAGGCTCGCGCCGGGTGAGATCGAGGTGACCACCGTCCACACGAACGGGAACAGCATGGCCAGCGCCCCGAGCGCCATGACGGTCCAGAGCACGGTGCGCTTCACGCGGTCACGCATAGTGCACCCATCTCTTCTGCCCGAGGAACTGGATGAGCGTGATGACGAGGATGACGGCGAACAGGATCCAGCTCAGCGCCGAGGCCATCCCCGCCTGCCCGTAGCGGAAGGTGAGGTCGTACACCTGCTGCACGACGACCCTGCTGGAGTCGTTCGGGCCGCCGGCGGTGAGCACATACACCTGGTCGAACACCTGGAAGCCGTTGATGAGGCCGAGGATGATGACGAAGAAGGTCGATGGCGAGAGCATCGGCAGCGTCACGCTGGACAAACGCCGCCACCAGCCCGCGCCGTCCAGCGCTGCCGCCTCGTAGAGGTCCGGATTGATCGCCTGGAGCCCCGCGAGCAGGATCACCATCGTGAACCCGACGTCCTTCCACGCCGAGGCGAGGATCACGGAGGGGATCGACCAGGCGGGATCCGCCCACCATCCGGGGCCATGGATCCCGAAGAACCCCAGCAGCGCGTTGACCGCCCCGTTCGAGGGGTTCAGCAGCCAGCGCCAGACCAGCGCGACGACCACCCAGCTGGTGATGACCGGCAGGAAGTAGATGCCGCGGAACAGCGTGCGTCCCTTCATCCGGGAGTTCAGCGCGAGGGCGATCACCAGGCCGCCGACATAGGTCAGCGGCAGCACGCCGAGGATGTAGAACAGGGTGTGCAGGAACACCGCGCCGGTCTTCGGGTCGCTGAACAGGTGCGCGTAGTTGTCCAGCCCGACCCAGGTCATCGGGCCGATCAGATTCCACCGGTGGAAGCTCGTCCAGAGCGCGGAGACCATGGGCGCCAGAGAGAACGCGACTAGGGGCACAAGGCTGGGCAGCAGGAACAGCGCGATGACGGCGTAGTACCGCGGGCTACGGCGGACCCGCCGCGGTGCCGGCGCGGATGTGCCGGTCATGAGCGCCCCGGAGAGGTCGCGACGAGGCGCTCGCGGACCAGCCGCCCCTGCTCCCCCGATACGCCGTCGGCGTCGAACGGGGTGGCCAGCACGAGCGCGGCGGCGCCCAGCGCCCAGCGCTCGTCGGCCCAGTCCTCGACGTGCACCGGGATGCCGCGCTTGCCCGGCACCAGGGCCCCACGCAGGGCGGCCTCGAAAGCGGTCGCCCAATGCGCCCATGCCTGCACCCCCTCGCCGTGCACGACCACGAGCTCGGGATCGAGGACGTTCATCATCCCGGCGAGCGCGCGACCGAGCTGGTGGCCGGCGTGCGCGAAGATCTCGCGCGCATCTGTATCGCCGGAGTCCGCCAGGGCGCGGACCTCGTCGATCCCCTCGTCCTCGCTGATCAGCCGGATCGAACGCGCATCGTTCACGAGCGCCCCCTGCCCGATCACCGCTTCCAGGCATCCGCGGTTGCCGCACTGGCAGAGCGGACCGCCCTCGCGGACCGGCACATGTCCGAAGTCGCCGGCGCCCCCGGCGCGTCCGCGCAGCAGGAGCCCCTCCGCGACGATCCCCGCCCCCACGCCATCGCCGATCGTGACCACGAGGGCGTCACGCAGGTCGCGCGCCTCGCCGAACAGCTTCTCGGCGATCACGAGGGCGTTGACGTTGTTCTCCACGACGACCGGAAGATCCAGGACACGACGCAGCAACGCCCCCAGCGCGACCTGATTCCAGCCGAGCTGGGTCGAGTCGACGATCCCCTCGTCCTGCCGGGCGACGGATCCGGGAAGTCCGACCCCGACACCGAGAACCACGGTGTCCGCGTCCGCATCGGCCGTGAAGGCGGCGATGAGTTCGCCGAGCACGGCGACGGCGATCGGCGAGCGCGCGTCGAAGGACTCGGAGCGCGAGCGTCGCACGGATCCGTCGATCCCGCCCTCCACGAGGGCGATGTGATCGGGCGCGACCTTGACGCCGATCGCCGCGAGCCCGGTCGAGACCAGTCCGAGCAGGCGGGCCGGCCGTCCCCCACGATGGGAGGACTCGGCGAGCTCCTGCAGCAGGCCGTCCGCGAGCAGATCGCGGGTCAGCTGGGTGATCAGCGGAGGAGACACCTCGAGGCTGCGGGCCAGGTCAGCGCGCGAGGCCGGACCGTGCACCCCGAGATGGGCGAGGACCGCCGTGCGATTGACGTCGGCCGAGGATCGCGGTGCATTCGCCACTTCACTCCTTTGTTAAGTCGTGAAGTAAAGATAGAACACGAGGATCCCGTCGTCAAGACCACGTGATCGTGCTGTCGACGTCGCACGCCAAGCCGGGCGCAACCCGATGCTCTCCGCTGCCACGCCTTTGAAGCAGGCGCGTGTCGCCAGGTCCCGTTGCGGTTGTCGCATCCATGTCCACCACAAGCGCAGCATCGGGGTGATGGCGCCCGCTCCGCGCGATCCCGTAGAACTCGGCCAGCTGGGCAGCTACGGAGAGCCACTCGCCGATTTGGGCCGAGGGCCACATTTGGCGTCGTCGCGACAAAGCTGCATGACAACACCTCCACAGCGTCTGCGTAATTCTGCGGGCGTGGAGGCGTTTGAAGTAGCAGGAGAGGGGCTTGAACCCGCGACCTCACGCTAGGGAGTCAAGCAATCCCACACCCGCGTCTCACCTAGAGAATACTGGGATCGGCCCCCGGAATCTACGTGTCGCCCCTGGTCCATCCAGGCCATCATCAAGCCATCTCGGACGCAATGAGGCCATCAAAGTGGCCACACGTTGAACCGCATGACCATGCGCCGCGAGCGAACTCCTCATCAGACAATGGGCGCACACAATGATGGTCCTGCGGCGGCTCATACCGAGCTGACGACTGATACTGATGTACTGGGACGGCACTCAGCAGCTGTTGGCTCCCGGGGAAGAGTACGGGACGCCGGCCGCTTCAACTACAGCTCACGATGCTGTTCATCRGGGCCCAGGACTTGAGTGCTGACGCTGGTCATGAGCACTCGGACCATGCCGGCTCGGGGATTGGGCGACGAGTGTCGAATCTGTCTGCGGTGTTGCTCGCCAGCGGTGTTCTTGAGAGGGCGCTCAACGAGCGAGCCGGTGCGCCCGTCGTCGGCCCCGTCCCCACCGAGTCTGCGGATCACGCTTCCAGCGACGTTGGATCCATGCGGCGATGCTGGTCGAGGAGCCGCGCCTCCGCCGCATAGTTGCGGGAATTGTCGAGAAGGTTGATCACGCTCGAGCTCTGCGGCCCTGCCCTGCCCTGCCCTGGACAGAGTGGTCATTGACGAGGTGGCCATCAAAGCTACGCCGGAGTGAACGCATGGACTAGATGCCGAAAAGATTGCCTACCTAGGCATCGTTGAGGCCTCGGGCTCCCTCGTGGCGACGTCGGATCGCCAAGTCGGTGAGGGCTCTTCCTGTCGATACTCGATGGTAGTCCTTGGCGATTCCGCCACGTGGAGACCGCAGCCCGGCTCTAGTTGGCGATCTCCTTGTCGTTGTCCCTGGTCGCGAACGATCGTAGTGCGGCGCCTGGGCGCACGTCGTCACTGATGACAGGTTACGACCCGCACCTCGAGGAGGGCGTCATGACGCAGACCGCACCGCTGTGACCTGAGCCGGCCCGCGCTGGCGCATGCCCTCGGGCACCGCCATCGTCGCGACTATCGCCTTCGCGGGACTCCTCCTCCTGATGAAGCCACGGACAGGCAGATATCGATGTCACGCCCAGCCCCTTCATCGGATCCCCGATGGAGCTTCTTCCCGCTCATTAGGGGATCCATTTGCGGTACTCGATCTGGTCCGGGCCCGTGCAAGCGGGCCCGGACCGACAAAGGGAGAAGGCTCCACGTCGATCAGTTCACGGTAGTCCTCATGGGTGGAATGTCCAGTCGCTACCATAGATTCTATTGTCATCATAACCCGAGTTGCCAGTGTTCAATGCGGCCGTTCGGTTTTCCCACCTCGTCGCCCCATCGCACTGATATGTATTCCGAAGCAAATATGCATGCACGGCCGAGGGCCCCGGACCATTCGGGCCATTATACTCGGGCGGCATCGTCGCAGTGAAGGAGAACTCAGACTCGGCGCCTGGGGCGATGGGGGCTACGCTTGTCCACTTCGCTTCCGCAACGTTTGGCGTGTTGTTTATCCAGTTACCCACCCCGTCGAGATGCCATCCCGTCGGCGCTGCAGTGGCCTGTGGGTCCACCCAAGGGGTGGCGTTCCCCAAAATGACAATCACAATGCTGAGGTCCCCCGCAGGAATGATGGTAGATCCAGTGTTCGTCACCTTGTAAGTCCAGGTGACTCTTGCGTCGTGTGCGAACGCGGTGTTGATTGCACCATTCGAGCCACCCGCGGTCTCGCTGGCTGCGGCGGGGGTGAAGTACGGTGATCCAAGCCCGAGCTCGACACTTCCAAGCGGTACAATCACGCAGGTGGTGCTGGCCGAGGCAAGGGGAACAGCCGCAGTCGCGGCAATCACCGGGATACTCCAAGCAGCGGCTTTTACGACAGTCCGACGTGGGAATGTCGAGGGTACGTCGGCCGCAGCGTAGGGATCATTGATGTCAGTCATCTGTCTTCCTGGTCTTGTATTTAGTGCGGGGTTCTACTGATTTCTAGCAAGACGCGCGCTATCCTTCATCGAATATGTTGCTCTCGCTGACCTGCTGGAGGGAGAATGTCCTAGTTCGCGACCTGGGCGGCCAAAACTGTAACAAAATGCTTCAGGTGCCTCTTTGATGCATTCCTCCCTACGCCTCGATACCATTGATCCACTCCTCCGCGCTCTCGCTGGAACGAGGGCGACCGAACGCGTCGACCGATATCACCGGCCTGGTTCAACGTAGAAGCGTGTCCTCTCCGCAGACCGTCGGTGCCGACAACTTCATACGTCCCGCACCCGAAAGTCACCCGACGTCGATCAGCAGCATCGCCGCCGTGACGCTTTCGCGATCGCGAAGGCCACAGGGTAGGTTCGTTCGCGCCAGCCCTCATCACGCCTTCTCGACATGAGGAACCTTGCCCCTGATCTGCTCTCATCATCGAGGCTCACGAACATGGGCCGCCTGTTCGCCGGCTCGAAGCCGGCCAGGCAACAGTTTGAGGTCGTTCCGGGCTATCCAGTTTTTGCGGCACGGCGATGCCGAACCGCAGTGGGCACGCTCCGACCTCCCTCGCGCCCTATGAGGTGTGGGAGAGGTCGGGGATGCCGCCGAGGAGCTCAAGCTCGAAAGCTGTACGAACGGCCTCTGCTCGCGTCGTGGCTCCGAACTTCCGGAAGATCATCGACATCTGCGTGCCAACGGTATTGGGTGACAGAAAGAGCCGCTGCGCGATCTCAGCGCGCGTCAGATGCGTTTGAAGGTATGGCAGTAGCCTCTGTTCCGCTGCGGTGAGCGCCATAGATCGGTTACGGATCCCCGTTCGCAGCTCGAAATCTTGTAGCGCCTCGCGCATGAACTCGATACGAGCGTCCAACACACCCCGGCCTTCCGGAGGCGGGTTCATGGCGTCAATCTCACTGAGAAGCACCTTCACTGCGTTCCCGTCACCGACCATCAGGTTAGCTCGCGCCAGCAGGAGTCTTGTAGGAATACCCAGCAGTGGCACCGCGCTTCCGCAGCGTTGCCGCTCTGACATACCCCAAGCTAGGTGTCCCATGCCTTCAGAACGACGGCCATCTGCCAACTCCGCGCAGGCCGCTGCGGAGCACGCGTAAGGGACCATCACGTAGTCTTCGATTCCTGCATCTTGAATGGCTCGAAGGACGGTTGCGGTGCGTTCCGCGGCCACCGTCCATTCTCCGGCCTCGATCGCGAGAAACGACAGGTCCGTCTCGCAGATCGCAAGCGACGCAGCGTTGTTTCGCGCATCCGCGACATGCTTCGCGGCTGTGAGCACCTMGATCGCGCGTGTTGTCTGACCTGCGTGAAGCAGCGTGCTGCCTAGTATCTGAAGCGCTGGATCACGCCATGGACTATCAATACCCTCTATGGAGCACGCGAAGTCAGCATCCGAGAGGGCTGCATCAAAGCCGCCCTTCATCGAAATCGCTCGGATCATTGCTTTGGCTGATGCCACATTCATTCCCGCAGCTTCGGCTTCATCGGGAAGGCTTCCGAGCAAAGTGCTCCATTTCTCCGCGTCCTTGTCCGATCCAGCAAGCACCGAGTACCAAGTGATGACGACGACAGCGGCCGGATTCGCCAGTACGCGAGCATCACCGATTTGATCCAACCATCGTCCGAGCCGAGACGCCTGACCAGCCTCATAGGTGCCCAGTCCCACCGCGGTGACGAGCGCGATTGCGAGGTCGAACTCGTTCGCAGCGATGGCATGATCAATGGCTTCGGTGAGCTGGCCCCGTTCCTGGAACCAAACGGCGGCCTTATAGTGAATCGCAGACGCCGCTGTCGGAGAATCGAGGTCAAGTTCGTTTCGAAGGTACTCCTGGAACAGCGGGTGCAGATGATATGTGTGGTGAGCACGGTCCGCGGTGACGAACATCTGCCGAGCTTCGAGTTCACGCAGGATCCTTGCGGAGTCGTCTCGTCCGCGGACGGCATCGCAGAGATCCGGGATGTGGGTTTGAAGGACCGAGGTTCGAAGGAGAAAGTCTCGCGCTTCGCCAGGCAGACCATTCATGCATTCTTGGTAGAGGTAGTCAGCAAGAAGGTCCTCATCCCGGACCGCCGCGAATGGGTTCTCTTCAGCAAGTAGCGCACACATGTGCAACCCAGCTGCCCACCCCTCACATCTCGACACCCATTCGCGCAGTACCGATTCATCAGTGGTGGCGCCGGCCTCTCTTGCGATCAGCGCTGCCCCTTCGACATCAATGCGTAGTTGCTCGATCCCAACATGCGCGGATGACAATGCGAGTCTCCATCGGGCGTACGCCGGGGTGCGGTGTCGTCCTGCGAGGACAACTTGGGAGCCGTCCGGCACCCCTGCCAGCGCAATGCCCAGGGCGTCGACGCTTCGTTCATCGTTGAGAACATGGGTGTCATCGATGAACAGCACGAAAGGTTGCGCTGTATCGGACAGCGCCATCCCGACCGCGGGAGCCATTCTCGACAGGGCATCGCCGCCTGATGCCACGATCTGTTCGAACGCCAAGGAATGCCCCCGATCCAAGCCCGCACATGATCGAGCGACCATCCTGATCAGTTCGGAAGGATCGTCATCCCCAGGTTTCAAGGTGAGCCATGCTGTCTGGCGGTCTTCGCGCTCAGCCCACTCTGCGAGCAGAGATGTCTTGCCGTACCCGGCTGGTGCGACGATGGTCACCATGCGCGACCGAGTGACGCGCAGGTCATCGATCAACTTCGTACGACGAACGTGCTCCGGTTTGAATGCCGGTGCAGTTGTCCTGCTCTCGATGAGGAGGGTGCCCAGTTCGTCCTCTGGTTGAGGCATCATGCAACTCCGTTGTCGCTAGCTCGTGAGTCCAGCGTGCCGCGCCTACCGGCTCGGCACCCTATTAGGCCCCCCGATATATCGTAGTACGCGCAAAGTCGGCTCCGCTCTGTTCGTCGAAGCGTCTTCGATTCGTCACACAGCAGGCTGCGGTGGGCCCCTGAGACGATGCGGGTTTATGGCTCCACGTCGTCGGTACACTTGTCAGCAAACAAGTGCTATCCGATCGCCGCTGTGTGGCCGACAAGGCAGCTCCCATCTGCGAGTACTGGTAGAACAGCAGTCACGGGCTCCCCGGTTGAGGGCCCCACCTGCGCGAGCAGGCACTGGCCATCGATCCAGCGGACAGAGATCATCATGCTCTCCGCAGGGTTACCGACGGTCGAGACGTCGGAAGTCCTTTGCATGTCGGACCGCGGGAATCCGGCAGTGGCGAGCGCATCAACATACGCATCTCCATCTTCTGCCTTATTGGATGCCCACACGTGCTTGACGATCGCCGTGAAGAACGGCAAGTTTTCGCTGGATGTTCCTTCCGGGTGAAGGCTGACCGGTGGTGGTTCACTCGGCGCCTGAGTGGGCGTCTGCGTTTGGGGCTGAGGCCCAGACTGTGTTGACGGAAACGGCGGCGGAGGGTCTGCTGCCGTGCATCCATTCGCCGCTCCGATGATCAGAATCGCTAACGCGACGGGTGCGACCACCCGGTTACGACGTCTGATCTTCATGGCGTGGGCAATGGCGTTAGTCCGACATCGTCGGGAGTGAAGTAGGCGGCAGCCCATGGAAAGGCAAAGGCATAGAGGCAGTAGAGAACCACTGCCAGAAGCAGCACGGTCAGGATAAGCTTCAACGGCCATAGGCCAGGCAGAGCTCGCCAAAGCGCGGCGTACATCACTGCACCGGGTCTTTCAGCGAGGACGGCAGGCCTAATGCGCGCGGTTGGAAGCTATCGAACACCCCGAATGCAACGATACGCTCTGCCATCGAGTACATCGGTGAACACGCGGTCATCGTGATGTAGGTGCCATTCGGTGATGCCACTGCCTGCTGAGGCACAGGGTTCAGGACCTCAACGCTGTCGGGCGTAACATATTCCAGTGTACGGAATCGGTATGTATACCAGCCTTGCGCAGTCTCAATCACGATCGCGTCATTGATCCGCAGCTTGTCAAGCTGATTGAACGGCTTGCCCCATGTCGTCCGATGGGCTGCCATAGTGAAGTTGCCTGGCTGCCCCGGCATCCCCGACCCTGGATAGACGCCGATCCAGCCATGATCAAGTGTGTCCGCTTTGGTCACGCCGCCGGCTATCTGCACGTTGTAGTCGCTACCCCAGCGCGGCACGTGCATCTGCGCACCCCACGGAATACCATTTTCAGGCGGAATCATTGCTGGTGGCGAGTATTGAAGGGGCTCAACYGCAGAGCCTCGAGTCGACTCGCCTGCGGAACTGGCCTTGCTAACGATGGGAGGTAGGGCGGGAGCCTGACCTTGGGCCCATTTCTCACTGATCGACTTTCCCTGACTATTGGCGGCGGCGCTCATGAGCGCGTCACCGATCCAAAGTTGCCACGACAGGAAGAGGATCGCGATAACGCCGACGGTGAGCAGAATCTCGCCAATCACGCTTCTTACCGACGCCCGGCGATGGGTCGTTGCGTGGGCAATACTCATAGTCGCGACCGCATCCCCTTTGTGACGCTGCTTTCCCCTCGAAAGACACTAACGCTCGCCGAACCGGCATCAGATCATTGCCCCAATATCACCCGAAGATCACCCTGTTGAACCCAGCATCAGAACGCAGCGGTCCGGAGATCTCATCCTCGAGAAGCCCGAGCATCACCTTGACGCGCACCAGCTCTTGACGAAGGAGGACCTTGCAAACGGATACCATCTCGACATGAGACCTTCTCGCGCTCCCCGACCTAGCGCCGCCCTCCCCAAACGAGGCAACTCGCTCGTGAGCATTTCAGCTGTTGACGAGAACGGTTTTGTTATCCAGTACGACAGAGTCGAATTGCCCAATCATGCGCTGAAGTCCGCTATTGTGGCGATTCATCGCGAAGCAAGAAATGACATCCATCTCCGCGGCATTCTCGGCCACTAGGAACAGGCAGCCACCGCAGTGGGGCGGCCGCCGCGTATAGGGAGGCCGCCCGCGAGTGGGGTGTTGAGCCGATGTCGATCATTCCAAGAGGTTCAGCCGGGCCGCTCGAGCGACTGCGTCCATCCGGTTGGTGGCGCCCAGCTTCCGATAAACGGCGGACAGCTGCGTCTTGATGGTGTTGGGGGACAGGAAGAGCGCTTCGGCAATCTGYACGGTTGTCAGATCTTCACGGAGAGCCCGCAGGGCCTTCAGCTCTCCGGGGGTGAGTTTCGGGCGGGCAACGCCTTCGGGTGCGGAGTGAAGGTCTGAGACTGCTTCGCAAAACCGTGCCCCCTCGGATGCGTTCAGCCGTGACGTCATCGTGGCGAGCACCGAGGCAGGTACGTGGGCGAAGATTCTCCGACGTTGGCGGGTGGTCGCGATCTGGAGGATCGTTCGCGCATGCCCCTCGTCAATGGTCCCCTCGATCGCGATGTTGCTCCACGCTTGCAGCACGATCGCCTCGTCCCGTTCGGCAGCAGATATCACCGATGACGCACAAAGGGCGCGGCACTCTCGTGCTGCCTTCACTATGTCGGCGCTTTGCAAGAGCACTCTGATGCGGGCCAAGCGACTAAGAACCATTCGTGGGTTAATGTCCCGGCATGCCGCGGCCGCGCTACCTATTTCCCCGAGTGCGACGAACGAGTCAACGGTTATCGAGGTTCTGATGTCGTCGGCTAGGGAGCCGCTCTGCCAGACGTGTGTGTCGAATGCGAGGGTGACGGCGTCAAGCGCGTCGATTGGATTACCGCGGGCAAGTTCGAAGCGCGAACGTGCCAGCGTCATGAATGGCCATAGCTCGTCTGCGGTGTCAAAGGGTTCGAGTGCTTCGACTCGTTCCTCGGCGCCTGGGCTGTGCTTCTCTACCTCGATCATCGCATCCGCTGTGCGTTCAGTGCGCTCCAGTGACTTGGCGAAGAACGGGGGCGCGTAGGGCAACTCACGTGACCTTGCGAGGTCGATCTCTGCGAGATGAATCGAGCCTTTGAAGGCATGCGCGACCGCTAGTTTGCCTGCGGCGTCCCGCTGTACGTGGTTTTGCCCGTCATGCTCGGCAAGTTGACGGGCGATGCTGAGGGTTTTGAGAGCCTTGTCGACTCGGCCCGCAAGCAGAAACGTGAGGCCGGCTTGAAAGAGGAACAGCGGCACCGGGCCGTCGTCCTTCTGCCGCGACGGACGTGGATTGAGGATTCGCTCTTCCACGCGCGCGGCCAGCTCGCCCGCCGAGGTCACGTCGCCTCTCAGTCGTCGAGCGACCATCTGCGTCGTGAGTTTCTCGTCGATCTGCGCGTCGGTGAGCGCACTCTGTTTCAGTATGGTGCCCCGGTTCGATGTGTCTTGGCCCACATGTACTCGAGCGAGCGTGGAGGCTACGGGATGCACAAGAAACAGGACGTCGTCTTGATGGATACCGCCGATTGGTATCCGCTCAAGGGCGATGCTCAAAAGCTCGTAGTCGTGGACGAGAAGAGTCCACGCGTGCTCACTTGCTACGGCGGCAATCAGGTCGTCTTGCCCGCTGGCAAGCGCGTCTTTCAGCTGCCTTCGCGCGGTTTCGAGGTCTTTGAGAACTTGGATGGGCACGGTGTTGTCCTCTCACCACCCGCCTGCGGGTTCGACGGATGAGGGTAGGGGTCGTGCGCTTCGGGTGGCACGACTCCGTTGCGAGATCCGCTCCTGCTTCAACCCAGGTTTGGAGCGTTCCCGCTACTCCGCGCTCCCCTTGAACGCGGCGAACCCAAGCTAGGCCTCCTACTCAGATCGGGCATCACCTGATTCAGGCCAAATTGGTGTCACCTGAGGAGTTGGATCGCCCCTGCCTACGCAGCAACTGATACCTGTCCACCGCGCCGGGAGAGGAGCAGCAGTGCTCCCTCACCGAGATAGTGTTTGCGACCCAGGCCGCCACGCCGCGCTTCATGAGTGCTGTACAAGCCGCGAAGGGAGGTCTTGCGTGGAGCTCCATCGGTCATTGGAGAGCCCCGAGCCGCGAACTGCCGGGGAGGGAATGCAGCGGCTCGGGGCCCTCTTGACTTTCACCGTGGAACACTGAGTTCCCGAAATTGACGTTACTTCGTCCGGGAGCGCGGGCAAGGAACGACATCGAAGTTCACCTTCCAATCACCCATTGAAGCTCTGGCCGCCACCCTAGATCTAGCTCGACTTCGTGAAGTCTGTCTGGTCGTGTTGGAAACTCAGGGGATGACACAATCACACATCGGTGGACAGCTACCTCAACTGCTCGCCCGAGGCCACGGACGCATGGTCACGACCAGCCCCAGAGCCGAAACTCTAGGAGCCTTGGACGGCTGTAACGGCGAACACGCCGGACGAGCTCATAGCCCACGATGCGATGGGTGCGCATCGAAACCAAGATGGCGCCGCCTGGACGGTACCCGCGTTCTTCCACGCCCAGGCGAAGCACCTCACGGCCAAGCGCATCGATATCGCAATTGAGTACTTGGATGTCTTCACATGTCAGGATCTGAACCAGCAGGTGACGGTGCTGTTCGTCTGTCAGGGTCCAGTGGTTGAAGATCTCGGCAATCGATCGAAGAAGGGCTTGAGGTTCCAGCTGGCCCGAGACACCATACTGCCTCAGGAGTCGACGTGCGTCGTCGGCGGTGTCTCCTGGAGCTGGGAACGTCGGCAAGCCAGTTCCAGGTCCGTCGTGCGAGGAACCAGTTACTGGCCTGCCTGATATAGGCGATTCGAGCACAGCCTTTCCCCACCTCGATGTGAGTTGCCCTCCCTGATAGATACGCAAGCGCATCGACCGGTTTGGCTGCCAATCCACTGCCAGGAATTGAACCGGACGTGTCCCCGTCGGCGAACTTCGCCATGACAGTACCCGCGCAGCACGTAGAGGCTCGGTGGCGCTTGCATGCTCAAGGGATGTGATCAAGAGATTTGAGTGCTCACCCAAGAACGTCACTCCTTAGCTGTGGCCCATGTCGTCTCGATGAGGTCCCTGCATGCCGCTTGGCGGCAGGTCCATGAATCGCTCGGTGTTGTGCCTAGCTGGAACCGTGTTGGCAGCATGGTGCGAAACGCGAAGATGCGTACACCCACGACAGTCCTGGGGACTCACAGCGATCAACGTTAGCCACGTCCGGTGCGGCCAGCTGGCGCGTGCGAAATGTCACCCGATTGTCACCCGTCTCTGCCCGATTGGTTGCTGCCATACGGGGCTGGTCGAGCGTGGTTCAACCGCCAAGCATCCCGTGCTGTTTGGCCTTTTCGACGGCTGAAGAACGCGTCCTGACGTCCAACTTCCTATAGATGGATGCCATCTGCGTGCTCACGGCGGTACGAGAAAGGCGGAGACGGCCGGCGATTTGATCGAGTGTGAGATGCGTCTGGAGGTAAGGCATGAGGCGGAGCTCTTGGGGATCTAGCGGTGCTCCACCATCGTCTGGCGTGCATTCCACCAGAACGTCCATCAGCGTTCTGACGTCGTCTCGAAGTGTGCCGAGTTGAGGCCGGTATTGCAGGATTCCGACGATCTCGTCGAGCATCGCGTGCGCAGCGGCTACATTGCCTAGACCGATGAGCGCGTACGCGAGATGGAGCCTGACCTGCACCGCCAGAACAGGCAGTAGAAAGGTCGTTCGCTCGCGTACGCGCATGCTGTGCTGGATGAGCTCGTCCGCGTGCGCGCCTCGCTGAACGGCGATCCGAGCAGCGATCGCCATCGGAAGTGCGCTCAGGCCATAGCCATTCATGTCATGGCTCGCCACTGTCCCGATAGCTACTGCGACATGGTCTCGAGCAGCGTCCCAATCCTCACGAGCGATGGCGAGCATCGAAAGATCAGATGATGCGAGAAGAACGACGTAGGCGTTGTCCATGCGGCCGGCGACCGAAAGTGCTTTCTCAAACGCCAATTGAGCCGCATCCGAATCACCGGATAGCTGCAACATCACGCCGTGCAGATGGATCGCCTGGTCACGCCAAGCGCTTGTCTCAGGTTCATAGGCAGCAGCGAAGGCCGCGGCTTCAAGCCCCGCTTCAATCGATTCGATACGTGTTGCTGCCCTTAGCATCGCCCGCTGAGAGCGGAGCGCGGCCACTTCGATCCCCGTCGAGTCTCCCACCACTTCCGAGAGAATGGTCGCCCGCCGCCGTGCATTGTCGACATCTCCTTCAAGGATCGCCACCCAGACCGCAACCACCGTTGTCCACGGTGACTCTCGCAGAACTCGATCGCTCAGACGCGCGAGCCACCGTTCGAGCCGCGCGACCTCGCCGCGTTGGTACGCACGCAGCGCAGTCTTCGCTACGAGCCTCGCAGCGAACACATCCTCACCAGCCTGCAGGGCGTGCTCGATCGCGACGGCGTACTCCGCTCGTGCAGCGAACCAGCCGGCAGCGCGAAGATGGAGCTTGTCCGCCGATTGTGGGTCGTTGAACATGAGCTCTTCGAGAAGGAACGTACGAAACGCATCCTGGCACTGGAAGACCTCGTCTTCACCGCACACTGGAGTAACGAAAAAGCCGCGTTCGCTGGCCTCCTTCAACCACCTCGACGATTCTGTTGACTCCAACAAAAAGTCGCATACGTCGGTGTACAGCTTCGTGAGGACAGCTGTACGCATGAGGAACATCTGACAGCCTTCAGGCAAACCCTCCAGATACGAGCGGAAGAGATAGCCTGCAACCTCTCCCCCACCGTCCTCGGGGTCGCTCGCCTGCCCCTTCGCCTCGAGCAGCGCACGTAGAAAGATGCCCGCGGGCCAACCGTTGCACTGGGACACCCACCCGTCAAGGATTCCCTCAGAAACGACAAGGCCATGGCTCTCGGCAACTACTCGCGCACCCGCCCTGTCAAGTTGCAAGTCAAAGAAGCGCATGTCGAACGTGCGCCCCTCGTGTCTTTGCCGGCTCAAAAAGGCCAGCTCACTCTCACTTGCGAGAACAAACTTGGATCCTTCAGGGACCGAATCCAAGATGATATCAAGTAGATCAGCGCAGCCTGGATCCCTGAGAACGTGAACGTCGTCCACAAAGATGGAGAAGCTCTGATCCGCTCGCCTGAATGCGGCCGCGAGCAAGGGCGCTCCAACGCCGAGTGGATCCGAAGCGCCGTCAATCAAGAGAGACGACGATTGCATCGCGGAGCCTGTCGCTCCCACGAACACTGATACGAGGATGCTGAGTAGGCCCGCTGGGTCGTCATCCACGGGCTCAAGGCGAACCCAGCCACGCGAATGAGGTTCGGACTCATACCACTCTGAAAGCAGAGTTGACTTGCCGAAACCAACAGGAGCTACAACTGTCACGATCTGCGCGCCTGATGCATTCGCTCTGGCGATGCATCGAGACCGAGATACATGCCCGGCGCGCTTCCTCGGAGGACAGAACTTGGCATCAAACATCACGGCACATCTCGCACAGGATGATAAAGGCCGATGTCTCGTTCATGTCCATGCCCTGTCCTTTTACCTTGGTTACGCGGATTCACTACTATCTCAGCAAGCCAAACGCAAGTCAAAGCTCGAGTTGAGCCCCAACCGTACTTCACCTACTCCTTCGCGGCTTTGCAGATCTTCTAAACAACGGGAATTAGGTTCATCCGTGTTGCCGTTGCAACGGCGTCACTTCGGTTGTTGACACCCAGTTTTCGGTAGATCGAGGCCAACTGCGTCTTCACCGTGTTTGGAGACAGAAACAGCACATTCGCGATCTGCGCAGTAGTCTCGTACTGCCCTATCACCGCCAACAACTTCGCCTCACTAGGCGTGAATTTAGGCCTACTCGGGAGTTCATGGCCGAACCTGGTCCCAGCCACGCTTGATCGAAAGTCTATTGCCAAGTTCTCGGGAAGCGCAGCCGCTACCGAATCGATCAACGTTGCCGGAACTGTCGTGAATATACGTTGATGTTGTGCCCCGTCCGCGATTTGAGCGATCATGCGGGCCGCACTTTCGTCAACTGAACCGTCGATTTCAACGCTAATCCAAGCAAGCAGTGTCATCGCTTCCATCCGCACTGCAGTGCCAACATCGCGAGCACTACTTAACGCCCTGCAACTGCGAGCCGCTCTCGCAAGATCACCGCTGTGGATCATAACGCGGATATCAGAAAGCCGACTCAGCTGCATCGCGGCAGTCATCTCACTACAGATCTCCCCTGCGGCGCCCGGCTCCCCCAGAGCAAGAAAAGCATCAGCCGTAAGTGCGATCCGTATGTCATCGGCGATTGTTCCCGCTTGCCACCTATGCGTATCGAAAGCAATTGTCAGAGAATCTAGTGCGTCAGCCGGTCGCGAGCGAGCAAGATCAAGGCGGGCGCGAGCGAGCGCGACAAACGGCCAAAGCTCGTCTGGCGTGTCTAGCGGCTCAAGAGCATCAACGACACTATCCGCGATCGGCGACATCTTCTCGACCTGAATGAGAGAATCAGCGATCTTCTCAGAGGTTTCCATGGAACCAGCGAAGAACAAAGGCGCCAACGGGAGCGATCTGGAACGATGCAGCTCCCGTTCAGCTTGCTCGATGGAGCCACGGAACGCATGTGCGATCGCTGCCTTTGCCGACGCATCCCGCTGAACGTGGTTCTCCGTGTCCAACTCTGCAAGTTGTCGAGCAGTGCTGAAGCAAGACAGCGCCCGGTCGATCTGCCCATTCAGAAGATATGTGAGACCGATTTGAAAGCGATACTGGGGAACAGGCCATGCCCCGCGAGGAGCCGCCGGACGCTTTGACGAGACTAGCCGCTCATCCAATCGAGCAGCTATCTCAGTTGCCGCGTGTATATCTCCGTTCAACCGTCTCGATATCGTTTGCGTAAACTGATATTCGTCAAGCTCACGATCGGTCATGCTCTCGAGATCGAGAATGCTCTGACCTGGTACGACCTGAGGATTTGCTCGCGACATCGCAGCCGCCATCGGATGAACAAGCTTTAGAACGTCATGCCGCTCGAGCACCCTTATCGGCATTGTCTCGAACGCGTCAAGAAGCCGATCATAGTGGTGGGTCGTCAACACCCAGACATACTTCTCGGCAACCACGCCAATTCGATCACCGTCGCCGGCATCAATGGCCGAGTTGAGCTCAAACAGAGCTTCGTTCGGATCATACGGATCATCATCATCCACCATTCAGGTTCCTCCCCATCCTGCTTAGTGCGCTGCAGACAAAGCGAACGCTCCCTCTGACTGGTGAGCCTCAGCGTCTCGCCTAAGCATGGCCAGCACGCCTCCCCCGAGGTTGCACTGGCTCACTCCGCGACCCTACGGGTCCGCACCGGTGACATGGGGGATCTGCGCGGGTGATCTAGAGGTGATCCGAGAACTAGCTGACCGGCGATGTTGCATCAAGTCAGCCAGACGCCTACCGCGGTCTGGTGGAGTCTTACCAAGCGCGTTGCCTGTTACCCAGAGCAGTTGCAACCGCGGGCACACTAGTTTTTTTGTCTCGTGTGC
Organism: Microbacterium sp. 05N427; assembly: GCF_056397105.1. Classification (NCBI taxonomy): domain Bacteria; kingdom Bacillati; phylum Actinomycetota; class Actinomycetes; order Micrococcales; family Microbacteriaceae; genus Microbacterium; species Microbacterium sp. 05N427. Next base: position 3,975 of record NZ_JBFTMT010000020.1, on the reverse strand, counting down.
CTAATGCGGTGCGATGGCGTTCCAGATCGCCTGACCGCAGCAGAGAGCGGACCCCGTCCCGGGTCCGCTCTCTGCATTTGATGTTCTCGCTTTCCTACCGCTTCGGTGTTCAGATCTTCTCTCGACTACTGCCGTAGCGCGCGAATCGCACAGGAAGTCCGCCTGTTGATGACCCAAAGAACCGCAGTGCGACCCAACCAATGACACCGCAGACAAGAGCAGCCGCGAGTTCGCCTGCTCCGGTGAGGGCTCCGATCCCAACGAACACAAACAAGGATCTGTCGCTCATGAGATCTGCGGGTTCACCGCTAAGCGTGGTGAACAGTTGATCGAGCGCCTGAAGAAGCCCGGTGGCGCGGAAGAGAAGATAGGCGAGCACCGTGCAGGTGATCGTTGCTGCCGCCGCTGCCACGCCAGCCGTCGCTGCCATCGCTACAACTGAACGAAAGCCGACGTGGTCAACACGGAACCTAAGGTCAGACTGCGGTGGAACCGAACTGGCTTTCGCTATCATCATTCCTAGGCCCTTTCACAGTTGACGACCACTCATTCCCCCGCTTAGGCAGAACCGGAACGCAGATGAGTGCTCCCCAATCGTGAACTGATCTTTAGTCAGAATCTTCTCCAGTTTTGCGTTACGGCAATTTCTCACCCGCCCACCACCCGCGTCTAACTCGCCTCTCGCTCAGCGGATCTCGGCTGAGCGACATTGCTTCTGTTCGAATCCATGCGAACTTGATCGGGTCTAGGTCGGGTCTCACTGGTTCCTCGGGCTCGCGCAGGCGGTTCTCCGGCGCGGTCAACGCCGTGGGGCGCATGCGCTACATTCGTGCTGATCCTGCTCCGCACCCTCGGCGTCTCCGGTGTTTTCGGCGACACGTTCACGAACAACGCGAAGTGGACACCTGTCGGCGCCCTGATGACGCTGTTCACCGCGGTGCAGAGCACGGCCGCGTGGACGAGCGACGACGGTGCACCATCGTCCCGATCGGCGCCTACCTGATCGTGTTCGCCGGGATCGGGATCCGCCGATTCCCAGCAGCCCGGTCTCGTCCCGCCATGGCGCTGCCATCGCACTCGATGGCCGTATTGTGCAGATGGAGTTTGGCGGTACGCCTCGCGTCATTCCTCAAGACGTTGGGTCAAGGCGCGCTCAAGGACAGCGGTTTCAGCGCGCAAGAGTCGTACTCTCGGTAGAACGACTGCGCCGCCTGCGCAATGACCAGATGAAGTTGCGGTCTTGACCCGAGCGATCGACGCGGAGGCGTCCGAAGGGATCAATGGAGATTCAGGTGAGTCCGCCTTCACCACACGCACGGTGCAGCTCTCAGCAAGCGGCCAGCCCTGGTCGCATCCCCGGCGTTTGCAGCCCCCCCTAAGTCACAGCTCCAGGCGAGCGCTCAACACCCCGCAACCGCAACGCTGAAATGCCGGGTCAGCCGATCGGCTTCAGCAACTCCACGGGGTCCACTCCCAGTCGATGCGCGAGGACGGCAAGAGTCTTGAGCGTGACGTTCTGTTCCGCTCGCTCGATTGAGCCCAAGTAGGCCCGATGCAGCTCGAGCTCGTGCGCGAAGTTCTCCTGGGACAACCCACGTTCAAGACGAATCCGGTGTACGTGCACGGCAAGGCGGCGGAGAATCTCGTCGGAACCGGGCACATGTCAACGCTTCACCTTCCCTGGATGTGAGTCCACCAGCCGAAAGTTTCATATGCTATTGATGACTAGCAAGAGCAACTCTCCGATGGCAATCCAGGGGCAGCCGTGGTCGAATCCGAGCATCATCGAAACATCCGCAAGACGCGCGAAGCGGCCGAGCGAACCATGCATGAAGCCGCCCGCGCCACCGAATGGCAACGCGAAGGAGCGCATCAGCTACAGCGAGCGGCCCGCGCCGCGGAAGAATCCGCCTCAGCTCAACGACAAACGCGAGATCTGCAAGAGCAAGCACTTCAGGAGCAACGGCGCGCGACGTTCGCGTTGTGGAGACAGACGCCCGACGGAGAAGCTTTCAACGCGTGGATGGTTCGTGCGCTCGACCACGCTGATGCGTACGACCGGAAGACATCGGAGTTCGAAGCGGTCTGGAAGGCCGAACGTCAACGAGCATTCGACGCCATCACCGAAGACGAGCAACGGCGGTTCGCGACAGGCGTCCACTTGGACGGCAAGCCCACGTTTGCCTTTCGCGCCACATCGTCGGTGTACCTAGGCGCGGTTGTGTTGGTCGTCGTGGCAGCGATCCTCTTCCTAATCATGGGTGTTGGGGCGCTCTTCGGCAGAGGCCACCCTTGGTTCGGTCTCGAATGGCCGGTAGTCCCTCTTGCCCTCGGGCTTGTCCTCATTGTTTGGGGGAAGGTTCTCTCACTGCGGCATCCCGAATGGCGCGACGAGGACCATGCCAAGCTGGGAGAGCTCGAACGTTGGAAGTATTTGAATGACCAGGCTGGCAAAGCTGCAGCTGAGGAACGGGTCACCCGGTTCGGATTCGATCCACTGGCGGATCCCTCATGGCGACCAGAGCCCTGGACGGCGGACTCACCCCCACGGGACTGGGTGAACAGCTTTATCGTGGATGCCGTGACGCAGTTACCGTCGGCCAGGGAACTTCCTCCCCTCGTAGCCCCAAAAGTACGTGACGTCGCTTCAGAACGGGTTCCTCGTTTGCGGTCCGAACTTCGCAAGCTCGAAGAGGGTTCGCGCTGAGGGCAACAGGCCCACGACTGAGCCGGGTGGCCGCGCCTTGCCGGTGCCCGGGGAGGACATGAGTTGTCCTATTGCGTCAACTCCGCCGTCGAGATGCGGAGAATCGTGCGTTCGCTGAGACCGTATCTTGATGCCAACGCGTTGGTTGAAAGCCCTGACTCCTTCAAGTGCCGGATGCTTGAGTCGCGGGCAGATCTCCTATCCCGCAGAGTGTCCAAGGCCCTGCCCCGGTCGACCAGTTCCCTGGTATGGCGATCTCGCTCCTCTACCGACAGGCCGCCCCAGACCCCGAATCGTTCGTTGTTGCCCAACGCCCATGCCAAGCACGCCAAACGTGTAGCACAAGTTCCGCACAACGCCTTTGCTTGAGCGATCTTGCTTGGACGCTCAGAGAAGAAGAGTGCTGGGTTCGCATCGCCGCATGCGACTGAAACGAAGTCTGACAAAGGGTCGGGCCGATCACCTGTCATCTCTTCCGCTCACAGTTTCCAGGACTGCGCCGCCCCGAGCGGACGCCGCTCGTGTCCGTTTTCATCAGGCGCCCAGATGACGCAAGGCCATCGATTACGTCGTCACTCACCTAGCTACCCCTCAAGTTGGCGAATCGGAACCTAACACGAACGGAGGCCATCTCGGCAAGTTCGCATATATCGGTTAGCGTCAGCCGGGTTTGTTGCGTACAGGTCTGGTGCAGGTCCGCATCGGAGACCGTGCCATGCGTGAAGGGAGGCTCATCGTCGGCCTTCTGCGAACCGCCTTCCGCAGGCCCGCCTCAACGACAGAGCATCCGCTTCACACCCGAACTTCACCCGGCAGACCGGGGCCTTTCGCCACCCGTTCCGTCATATTTGGGTGGGCGGCTGTCTTTGTCTTGTTACAGCCAGTGGCGGTTTGTGTGGGTGAGTGGAGTGATCGGAGTGAGTGGATGGGTTGGTTCGCGGCGCATAGCAATTTGCCCGGCGTTACCCGCCACCGGGGCGTGCGGGGCCGGGTAGGGGCTGGTTTGGTCGTCGTTGGTCTCGCCGTCCTGGTGGCGGTCGCGGGTGCGGCGCCGGCATCGGCAGGGGTTCGTTTCGGGCCCTCGTCGGTGACACGTTGCGATAAGTTGCCGGGTGTGAGGGGGTGTTTCACTGCGACGGGGACAGTGACGGACCTGACCACAGGCGCAGCCCCGGGAAATGGGAAGCCAGTGTACCCGGGGGATATCATCCGGTTCGAGTACACGATCACCAACAACAGCGACACCGACATCTGGCCAGTGAGCATCA